>DLTY01000002.1:0-28366 GCA_002501535.1 bacterium UBP7_UBA7824 | reverse complement strand
GAGACTATCTCTCTGGGGTTATCATCTAGCCAATCTTTGAGTTCTACAAGGTCGTGGATTAATTTCCTTTTTCCAAGCCAGCAATAACCGTGACAGAGATAAACCTCCTGATCATGATCGTAGATATCCCACGACAAACCCCTAACGCCATCGTTCAGCTGAGCAATGAGGCCTCGACCTTGGTTGGGAAAAAACCATCTATCTTCTGATGTCGACATCGCATTATGTGTGACAAGGTAGGAAAGCTCGTCGTATCGTTTGTCACAATACTGATTATCTCCGAGACATGGTTTCATTAACAGCATCATTAGAAAAAACATAACTTACCATAGTATAAAATTTTCCACAATGAAACAACTCGATTTATTGATTAAAGAAATTCAAAACAACCTTTCAAGCCATGCAGTTGATGGATGGTTTGTTGCAGATTTCCATTCGCACAATCCAATTGCTAGAAAGTTTTTACCAGATAATGTGTTTTTAAGCAGGCGATGGGCGCTCTGGATTCCAAAAAAAGGAAAAGCAGAAATGGTTGTCAATGGAATCGAATCAAAAAGTCTAGCATTCATTGATGTGCAAATTAGAAAATATCAAAATTTTGAAGATTGGAAAAGAACATTGACATCAATGATTGCAGGAAAAACCATTTATGTGGAATGGTGTGAAGATGGCAAGATTCCCTATCTCTCTTATCTTGATGGGGGGTTGGTTGACCTGTTAAGATCAATGGATTGCAGTTTGAAGAGCAGCGAAAACATCTCCCAGGAACATCTTTTACTATGGTCTAAAAAAACAATTGAATCCCATTGTGAATCAGCGATAAATTTAACATCAATAGTGCAAGGTGTTTTTGATCGAGTGTCTAAAGCAAAACCTTTTGAATTGGATGAATCAATGGTTCAGAACTGGATACTGGAAGGTTTTGAGGAAATGGGCATGACAACTGACCATCCACCTGTAGTTGCAGTTAATGGAAATGCTGGTGACCCCCATTACGCAACACCAAAAGAGGGAAGTGCAAAATTGGGAGAAAATTTTGTGCTTCTTGTAGATTTATGGGCAACAAAAAAATCTGCCAACCCTGCATATGCCGATATAACATGGATGGCAAAACGAGGAAAAGTTGATAAGGTTGTCGATAAAGGTTTTTATGCTGTTTTGGAGGCCAGAGATGCAGGGGTTCAAGCAATAAAGAGAGCCTTTTTGGAAAAAAGATCGATTCCCGGTTATGAGGTTGACCAAGCTGTTAGGGGTGTGATTGAAAATCACGGATTTGGAGATGGCTTCATCCATAGAACAGGGCACAACCTGGGGCTTGAAAGCGCTCATGGCGATGCTGCTCAACTAGATAGTTATGAAGCCAAGGACACACGGTTGCTGCTACCAGGCTGGGCAGGAACAATCGAACCTGGTGTTTATTATTCAGAATGGGGCATACGGAGTGAAATCAACCTAATAATCAACCCAGATCCAATTATTACAACTGAACCGCAAAAAGATTGGTTTTTAGTTTAATTTTTTATTTAAATTGTTATGATAAATCTCAGTGGGTTCAGAAAATATTTTCGATAACTTAAAGCCTTTAAAGGATGAACTAGGACTTGGGAGAGAGTTGCTTGTGGAGGTTTGCAAACAGCTGAAGATAAACTTCCTTGAACATACGATGGAAGATGATGATGACAGTGTGTCTATCGGGTTCTGGCCACGTCAAACAGTTCCTGTGGTTCTTGGCATCCACAAGGATGAGAATGGGGCTGTTGTGTTTAAAAGCGAGGCTCAATGCTTGCCATTCCCTCGAGACAAAAGAATCGCGTTTCTGAAAGATTCTTTGTCAATTGCGCATTCAAGTTTTTCAAACGTATCTGCTCCTGGAGATGGTTGGCTATATTCATGTGAAAACAAAGAGGCAGGTGAGCTAACGCTACAAGGCATTATCGAATCAGTACAAAGGATTACAACCACTTCACTTTATTTGCAAAAAACACTTTCATCAAAATATGAAATCACGCCCCCAAACATCAAAGAAGATAGTTGGGAATGAATTTTTTTCAAGCCGACAAGTTTAACGAAGAATCCCTTTATGGCAGACCTATGTTTATGGGTGACAGGCCGGCTAATCCACCCAAGGCTCCAACCGGAAGTTCAAAAACTTGTAAAAATTGGGATATTGAAGCTGCTTACAGGATGCTTCAAAATAATCTTGATCCGAGAGTAGCTATAGATTGGGAAAAATTAATAGTGTATGGTGGTTCAGGAAGGGCGGCTAGAAACTGGAAGGAATATGCTCGGATACTTGAAACCCTAAAAAGATTGCAACCGGACGAAACACTCTGTGTTCAAAGTGGCAAAGCAGTTTACGTAGGAAAAACACATGAAGATGCGCCTAGGGTGATTATTGCGAATAGCAATTTGGTTCCGAACTGGGCTAATGATGAGCATTTCAATGAACTTGATAGAAAGGGTTTGTTTATGTATGGTCAAATGACTGCTGGGTCATGGATATATATTGGCACACAGGGAATCCTGCAAGGAACATATCAAACATTTGTTGCCCTTGCTGAAAAAGAATATGGAACTACCGATTTAACCAACAGGTGGATACTCACAGGTGGAGTTGGTGGAATGAGTGGCGCACAACCTTTAGCGGGTGCAATGGCTGGGGCGTGCATTTTGTGTGTTGAAGTCTTGAAAGAAAGAATTCAAAAAAAGGTTGATCAAGGTTTTTGTGACAAGATAACAGATAATCTTGAAGAGGCTTTAAAGTGGAAAGATGAAGCTATATTAAAAGGCAAGGGTTTGTCCATTGGGCTTGTCGGCAATATTGCTACAGTTGCTGCAGAACTGCTTAAACGAGATGAAATCCCAGACATAGTTACAGACCAAACATCAGCTCACAATCTGTTGTCATATTGGCCAGAAGGAGATATGGGTGATTTGAACAGGCTCAGAACGTCTAATCCACAAGAGTATGCAAAAAAATCACAAGAAACCATACTGAAACATGTAGATGCAATCATAGGCATGCAGAAAAGAGGATCAATTGCTTTTGATTATGGCAACGCTCTCAGGGATCAAGCATATCTTGCTGGATTAACTGAAGTAAAAAACAAAAACGAATACATTTATCCTGGCTTTTTGCCAGCCTATATTAGACCTCTTTTTTCCAAAGGCATGGGTCCTTTCAGATGGGCAGCATTATCTGGGAACAAAGAGGACATACGAAAAACCGACAAAAGGATGCTGGAGCTATTTCCGGATGATAAATTTTTAGCACAATGGATTGAATTAGCCCAAACAAGAGTGCCATTTGAGGGTATGCCTACAAGAATTTGCTGGCTTAAATATGGAGACCGTGCTAAAGCAGGTTTAGCAATGAATGACATGGTTAAAAACAAAACCCTTGACGCCCCTATTGTTATAGGTAGAGATCATCTGGATACCGGTTCAGTTGCAAGCCCCAGCAGGGAAACAGAAGCAATGGCTGATGGTTCAGATGCTGTTGCAGATTGGCCATTATTGAATTTTGCACTAAATGCTGCATCTGGCGCTTCGTGGGTGTCTTTTCACAGCGGAGGCGGAGTTGGAACAGGCATGTCCATGCATGCAGGAATGGTAGTTGTTGCTGATGGAACCAAGTCTAAAGAAAAAAGATTGAACAGGGTCTTGACTAATGATCCTGGAATTGGCGTTGCAAGGCATGCAGATGCAGGTTACGAAGACGCTATACAAAATGCTTCTGATATGAATATCGACTTAGCTAACTAAAAATCGACTTATATTTCTTTCTCAAATAATTCAAGAATGGCTCTTCACTTGGTGGTGTGCCTGTCACTTTTTCAATCAATTGTTCAGTTCTGTAAATTGAACCTCTTGAATGAATGTTTTTTCGTGACCATTTCAAGGCTGGAGAACAATCACCTTTGGCCATATCATCTTTCCAGCTTGGAACATCCTTGGAAAGTTTTTCTGTGAATTGAGCTGAATACAACCGTCCAAGAGCATAAGTCGGGAAGTACCCAAAACCACCCATAGACCAATGGACATCCTGCAACACGCCTAAAGTGTTGTTGGGTGGAGTTACACCGATAAGCTCTTGCATCTTTTGATTCCAGGCGTCAGGCAAATCGTCTACGGATAAGTTGCCTCTAAAAATGTCCCTTTCGATTTCAAATCGCAAAATAACATGAAGCGGATATGTAACCTCGTCTGCTTCAACCCTGATTAATGATCTTGAAACTTTATTTGTCCTTCTGACGATCTGCGCATGTGTGACCGAATCTGCCCTACCTGGGAAATGCTCTTTGAAAAAAGGAAGCACATATTCCCAAAATTCTGGACTTTGACCAACAATTGATTCCCAGAACAAGGATTGGCTTTCGTGAATACCTAGTGAAACAGACTCGCTCAATGGTGTTCCATACTCATCTTTTCCCGAAGGCAAACCTTGTTCATAAAGTCCATGCCCGGTTTCATGCAATGACCCAAAAAAAGAATCAAAAGGATTTTCAAGATTGTATCTTGTTGTAAGCCTTATGTCCCCTGGGCCAGCACCAGAACAAAATGGATGCACTGCAGTGTCGATCCTGCCTGCATCAAAATCAAAACCAATGTGCTTGGCGCCCCATTCACAGAATTTTTTCTGCTCTTCTTGTGAATAATGGCCTGCAACAGGATCGTCTTCAATCTCGCCTTGCCAATCAAGGATTTCTTCTAACAAAGGGGTTAATTTGTTTTTTAAATTCGTAAATAATGCATCGATGCCTTGAACATTCATGCCGGCTTGATACATGTCCAAAAGCGCATCATAGGATTCAGTTGTGTAGCCAATGCATTCTGCTCGCTCTTTGCTGAGATCAATCAGCTCCTTCAGGTCATCTCTAAAAATAGAAAAATCATTCTTCTCCCTAGCAGACTTCCAGGATTCGTGCCCTTTGACTGAGGCTAGTGCTGCTCTCTGCACCAAGTCAGCCGGTATCTTGGTTGAAAGATCCCAGCCTCTCTGCCATTCTCTCAAACAAGCTTTTTCCTTTTCGTTCCAATCACCAGAAAGAGTTGCCTCCAAAGCTTCTCCGACTTCTGGATTGGTTGCATTTTTATGTCTTTGCTGCGCGAGCCAGGACATCATTCTGCCCCTGTTCTCTAAACCTTTTGGAGGCATGTTGACCTCCTGATCCCAGCTCACAATTGCACTTACGTCACCGATTGCATGAGAGTCTTCTGATATTTTTTTTAATTTGGAAAAAGCTTTTTTTGGATTCATAATCAAAAATTCTACAATGCGACAATATGATTCTTATGTGGAATACCTACTAATAACAAATGGCAATGTATGGGATGGTGAAAGGGTTTTAAATGGCCCTAACTCGATACATGTCAAAAATGGCCTGATCCATAATCACAATTCTGGCGAAAAGGCCAAACAATCATTATTAGATCATGCAGATATAGAACATATTGACCTTGGGACATCTTTCATTACGCCTGGCTTCATAGATGCGCACACCCATATTTTGCATGCGGGCGATCGACAATTTGAAAAAGAAATGCGCAAACAGGGTGCCTCTTATCTCGATATCCTGAAAGCAGGTGGAGGGATTAAGCATACAGTTCAAAAAACCTGTGAATCATCAAACAAACATTTAAAGAAACTCATGGATGAAAGGTTTTCGAAAATGCAAGCGACTGGCACAACAACAATAGAGGTAAAAACCGGCTATGGCTTATCTAAAAATGATGAATTAAACCATTTAAGGCTATATGCGGAATGGTCCAAAGAGAAGAAAGCGCGAATAGTCCCAACATTGCTAATGGCACATACAGTTCCAGATAAAAAAAACAGAAAGGAATACCTTGAAGAGGTTGTGGAGACTGCTAAAATCGCACGACAAGAAAATCTGACAAGTAGATTTGATGTCTTTTTGGAGAGCGGCGCGTTTTCTCAGAAGGAAACCGAATTCCTTCTCTCTCATGCCTGCTCGCTTGGCTATCAAATAACATTGCATGCGGGTCAATTTTCAGAAATGAATGGAGTTGACATTGCAGTCAGGCATGGAGCATCATCAATTGACCATGCTGAACATTTGAAAACTGGAGATGTGAAAAAGCTATCTGAAAGTGGGATTGCGGTTGGGATTTTACCCATGTGCAACATTGAACTTGACACCAATATTCAACCAGATGCAAGATTTTTAATTGATTCTGGTGTTGAGGTGTTTTTGGCAACAGACCTAAATGCAGGTTCATCTTTCTGCACATCCCTGTTAGACGTTGGAAGGCTAGCCTTGCGGGATTTGAAGATGACAAATGAAGAAATTTTGAAATCAGTCACATCTGTTCCTGCCAAAACTATAGGTTTGAAAAAAATTGGAAAAATTAAAAAGGGTTACATTGCCGACCTGGGTGTATGGAAAAACAATATTGATAAATTTTTTGAAAAAAACAACAAACTTGAGATATTGTTTGTTGAAGGTAATAAGGTGGTAAACTAAATATTATGAAAAAAATTATTCAACTTTTGTCAATTTTAATTCTCGCAATATCCGCATGTGGCGGTAGTGGTGGTTCAAGTGTTACACATCCAGTTGGATACACTGGGCCGGATTCCAGCGTTGAACCATTGCTGCAAACCCCTAGCATCTATTCAGAAACGCATTATGTTTATGATTTTCAAGGAGAGAATTACCTCTTATCCTGTAATTCAAGTGGGATAGGTTCAGGGCAGCTTGAAATTTACAAAGAAGCTGGTGGGCAGTTTGATCCAAGTGAAAAAATGACAATTGGCGGGGGGGTTGGATGTAGCGGGGTGACTTCAATCATCGATTCAAACAACTCTGTAAATGCATCTCCAAATACTGGTATTCTTCACATCTTTGCTGCAGAGTTGGTTTCTTCAGTAAACTACACTACATATTGGTGCTGGGATGGACAATGGGTTGCTGGTGATGCTGTGGAAAACCATAGTGCTGAAAACGCTTGTGGAAGCTACCTAAACAAAGCACCTAGCGGAGGTTCTCCTTCTGTCACGATCGACACAAGTTCAAATGAGCTTTTACTTGCGTATCAATTAAATTGGTGGGATTTATCTAATCCTTCCAACATGGACCTTGAATTCATGAGTTACCCTTTAACAAATTTAACTACTACTGCCTATGATGTTAACGACTGGAGCAATCCAGCATCCATCGATGGGGCAACAGCAGGTTTTTCTGCAGTAGGAACATCTCCTGTGATAAAAATCGCTGGAGGAAGCATTGTAATAATTGCTCGAGCAGATAATGCAGGCTTGGGTTTAAAGCTTTATCATTGCCTGCTCACAAGCGATTGCAGTCAGGCCTCAAACTGGGCTGGAGGCAGTCAATTTATGGCAACAAACATTACTGATACATTTGATTTTGATATCAATCCATCTACAGGATATCTAACACTGGTATACCAAAGCGATTCAGGTGGAGCCCTCCATCCAAATGCAATTGTTTATAGGGAGTGGTCAATTTCAACACCTTTAACGGCTGGGCCAGAAAAGCTAATTGCAATGGCTTATGACCCTATTGGGCTTGCTGCTGCAAAAATATCCCTGGGGATAGAGCCAAGTGGCAAAAAACATGTTTTTTGGTGGGAGCACCAAGCTCCTTTTGACTTTGTCTTGAATCACAGATTTGAAAAAGGTAACCTATGGGATGGTGATATTGCTATGGGCTGGGATGGCTCTAGCATAACCGACATTCCAATTAGGATGAACCCTGTTTTTGACAACACCCTTTCACCGCATGGTGATAGGTGTTTCAGTGTTGCATATTCGATGTGGGATAATGCTGCCCAATCTTCTCCGCAAGTGTTGATGCATTCAAAAAGGTGTCCAGTATATTAAATAGAAAATCTGTATCCAAACTTAACTTTTTCAGAAACAAAACCATGAACGGACAGGTATAAGATGGAGCCTGGTATGGCTTTAAAGGAATATACGGATGAAAAGCTGATGGAATTAGTTGCAAAAAATAATCATGATGCCTTGAATGAGCTTGTTGAAAGATACCAGGGTCCACTCTTTAACTTTTTGAGCATATACATCAAAGATCCAGCTACAGCGGAAGGGGCTGCGGCGGAATCATTTTTCAGGGTGTGGAAATATGCTAAAAAATTTAACACAAAACAAAAGTTCAAAACATGGCTTTTCACAATAGCCAGAAACCAGGGCAACACATTGCTCACCTCACAGAACAAAAGACCAGGGTCTATTGAGGGCTTGTTTGACACCGGCGATTCAGAAAGCAATGCCTTTGATCCAAGTGACCCCAGGGAATCCAATCCCGAACAATTGTTAAACCAACAAAACCAAGCTGAAAGGATTGGGATCACATTGATGAAACTGCCTGTCAATCTCCGAGAGGCTTTGATGCTTGCCGTTCAACCAGAGTTAAGCTATTCAGATGTGGCGGAAATATTGGGTTGCTCTATTGTTGCAGTGAAGATGAGAATACATAAAGCGAGATTAAAATTTAAACAATATATGGATAATAAATAAATGATGTTTTTTTCAGAAAATAGAAATAAAGCTTTCCTTGACGAGGTAAAGAAAGGTCTCCAGGGCCAAAAAAAGCCTGCAAGGGTCAAGGAGATCCTGTGTGACCTGATTGAAAACGACAAGCCGAAAATCCCGGAACTATCTGGTATGGCAAAAAATTCTAAAATTGACATTTTTGACATGGTGAATCAAAAAATAAAAACTCAACAAAGAAAATCGGCAATCAACTCCTTTGCTGGTGTGTCTTTTTCCACATTAGCAATATGCTTAATATCGGTTTCTTATTTTGGATGGGGCTATGTGCGAGATACTTTTCGAAATGATGCTGATGTAGTGAATAGCCTAAACAGGGTTGAACAAGCATCACAAACAGGTTTGAGCGGTGGTGTTGCGGACTTCAATACATTATTACTTGAAGATCCTTTTTTAACTTAGATGATTGGACTTCTTCTAATTCTGCTAAATACATTTCAGGTTGAAAATTCCTTTTATGGCGAAATAAACTTTTACAAAAAGAATCAAAAAACAACACTTGAAAAAAATGAGCTTCGCTACTTTGCAAAAAAAAACTCCATTCGTTTGGAGGAGGAGGAGGGTGAATTTTTCCTACTTGGAGAGAGTGATAATGTATATGTTTTACAAGACATAAATACAAATATTTTTTTCGAAAAAGCCCTATTCCCCGGAAACAAAGAGATCTTCAACATCTTAAAGCCTGGATACGTATGGGACAAAGTATCAGCAATACCTCCAGATAGTGATCAGTGGGTGAAAAAGGAAGACGTTTTTAACGATGTTGAAATTGTTACAATTTCAAATTCTGATACATATTTTGAAGAGCAGGGTTTCAAGACAACCTATTGGTTACACAGAGAGTATAAGCTGCCAATAAGAAGAGAAAGGGTTGTGCTCAATGAAGGTTATCCACTGACTGATATTATTGAAATCAGCATTAACAAAGAAGAACTGAGTGATGACTTATTCATGGCTCCCGAAGGTAATAAAAATTATAAAATTACGGCAAGAAATACAAAGAAAGATTTTTTTCTCCCTGAGGAAATACTGGGTATCGGAAAGCAAAAAACATTTTACTTAAATACCCACAAGCTCGAAGAGGAGGAAACAAAAGGCGTCTTCACGAGCTACCTTTCAGAAGAGAAAGATACTTATATTTATATGGTTTACTTCCAGCAGGATTTAAAAAATGAAAATTTTAAAATAATTAAAAAATCTTTTGATCTTGATTTGGATGGGTGGCTAATGGATTTGCCGGAAATAACGGATGGCTGGAATTTGAAAATATTATCTAATTATCCAAAGCCGATACTCAGGCAGCATCTTAAAACATTAGCATTGGAAAATCAGCTATCAGGTTCAGGTGCATAAAGAACCGGAAGTTCTTCAAGTTCAAATTCACCCATTTTAAGAATAACAAAAAAATCACCTAGCATAGGATTGTTGATTCTCAAACCCAGTTTATCGCCCTCTGATTGCACATGTTTAATCACATTGTTCTCATAAGCAAATTCATAAATCTGATTATTGAAAACATACAACAAGATGTTAGCGTTGGGGGAAGATTCGTCTGCCACTATCCCACCATAAACGTCTTCACTAATTATGAAAACATCCCCAACCCAACTAAAAGCAGATGGAGCATCATTTTTGGTACATGCAGAATTTGAAAAATCCACTCCCGCTTCGGAGGAACATAAAAACCAGTTATTTCCATTCGAAAAAATAACATCATCACCTGAAATGTCAAAAGATACCTCGGGTCCATCCTCATCAAAAACACGTTGTGGCCTGGAGCCATTAATCTCTATAGAAGATAGGCCTATATTCATTCCTGATCTAACATTATGCAAAAGAAGAACGCCTTCTTCCCGTTCTGAAGCTTTCAAGTTCCAACGTGTGGAGCTGCCATCGGTTAACCTTTTGTTGTCAAGGCCATTTAATGATTTGACGAATAAATTATGGGCCTTGCCTTCTTTTTTTCTAAAAATAATCGACTCCTGAACCAAGGTGACGTCTCCCTCAATATCTTTATTGGATGTGAACTCTACGGGCAATTTTCCTATTTCCCAAATCCAAATATCTCGATTTTTAGAATCAGCCGCCAAGACAACAAAGCTTCCATCTTCTGAAAAATCAATACTTTGTACATTTTTCCAATTGTCATGTCTGGCTATAGGCTGCCAACCTGTTTGCCCTTCATCGGCATTCAACTCATAGATAACAGTAATATTGATTGGCGTTCCGTCAGGCCCCCCTTTCCAATTAACAGCTGCCCTGATGTGTTGGCCTGTGTCAACGATGGACGAGGCTGTTACCTGCCATGGTATTGTTGGTTTGTAGCAACCAAAAAAACTTAAAAAACCAACCAATAAGAAAAATATTTTTTTATTCATCGTCCAATAACCTGTGTAGCCATCTTTTTACCCTTCCTTCGGGAGCTCTAATAGTTAAAACACTGCCTTTAGACTCCCTTGCAATGCTTTCTTGAATGTTTCCAAGTCTAGCCTTATCTAAAACACCATTCACGCTTGCTCCTAATACTAGAAGGTCGCTTTCTTTAGATGATTCAATAATCGATTTTTTAATTGAAGGTGATTTAATTATGCTCTGAATCACCTTTAAGTCTTTATACACTGACTGAATCTCTAGCGCTGATGCTTGCAACCTTTTTTGAGCAAGATCCCTCTCTTCAGTATTTTTTGCAATAGCCAACAGTGTGAGGCAGCCTTGATTGGATAATGCGATTCTTGCCCCGATTTCAATTGATTTTTGTGTATTTGGTCCATAACCTACAGCTACAGTAACATTTTTGTATTCAGTTTCTTTACCTTGCTTCAATATTGCAAGAGTTTTAGAGGAGTCAGCCAAAACCCTATCGAGAGTATCGCCGAGAAATAACCCTTTTTTCTTTTTGCCACCTCTCCAACCCATTAAAACCAAGTCAGAACCTCTTAGGTCTGCGACATTGCATATCACTGCAGCAGGATGCCTCCCGACCACAACACTACTATTAATTTTCACTTTACTTTTCTCTAATTCCTTTTTTGCGGAAGAAATTAAATCATGTCTTTTTTGAATATCTTTTTTTGGAGCAAAAGTTAAAGGTGTGGTTTCCGGTATTGTGGCAATAGAAACAATATGAATTAAGCTGTCTTGTGCTTTTGCAATGCTTGCAGCTAAATGCGTTAAAGGTTTTTGGTTTTTAGAATTCGGTAATGCGAGCAATATGCTGTTTCCTTGTGGTGTGTGGATGGTATCTTGACTTGCAATCCTGGATCTAGACATTGGTTGAAGTTTTCTAAACGGACCAACATACAGCAACAAACCCAATAATATCCAAGCTAGCGTTACACCCCAAGCAATAGCACCTGCAGAATGACCGCCATGTCCATCAAAGGGCGAATTTGGAATAAAGAACACACCAATAGCTATAACTATTTGCAAGACTATAGCCAAAAATGGCAACAAGGGGACTAATGGCATCTTGAATGGTCTTGGTACTTTTGGTTTGGTTTTTCTGAGCTTAATTAAAGTCATATTTACCAACGTGAACAATAAAAGAAACATCACGTTTGCTGCTGCCGATACTGCTGATAATGGTAATGCAATCACAATCAAAAGAACAATTAAAGCGGTAAAAAATAAGCCCATATATGGAGTTCGTTTGACGTGGTGAATTTTTCCAAGAACAGAAGGCAGAAGCCCCTCTCTTCCCATTGCAAATGCAACCCTGCTGGAGGAAAACAATGTTCCGTTAAGTGCTGATGTCGTTGAGGCTATACCTGCTAATATAACAAGAAACATCCCGACAGTATAGCTAGAGCCGGGAAAGGGGACAGGTAAAACAAACTGATTAGCAGACTCAACAACGGCCCTTTCTCCCAAAAATGCCATTAAATTGTAATTAGTTGCAGGTTGTTGAGATGATTCAACTACACCATAAAATGCTGCATTTAAAGAAGGTGAAATCTCGTCAACACTTAATGCTCCAAGCGAGGCTCCGCCAACCAGCAAATAGATTGGCAATACGATTAAAATGGAAAGAAATATAGCTTTAGGTATATTTTTTTCGGGATTTTTGACCTCCTCGCTTGCCTGAACAATCACCTCATAGCCTTCAAACGCCATATACGTGATGCCCATTGCAAATAAAACCAATATTGCGCTTGCATGCTCTTCTGTCGATAAAAAGAAGGGTTCATAGTGAACAAAGCCATCAGTTTGAAAGATGCGCATGAATCCAAAAACTGCAAATAAAAGTAAAATGACAACTTTCGCTGTACTCATTATTGATCCAAATTTTCCAGTTTCAGATACGCCAACAAAATTCACCCATGACAAGATAATACAGATTGCTATTGCTCCTATTTTGACATAAAACTGGTAGCTTGATCCCAAATCCTCTGGGTGTTTCATTAATCCGAAAAAATTAAGTAACTCCAAAATATACA
Source organism: bacterium UBP7_UBA7824 (assembly GCA_002501535.1). Taxonomy (GTDB): domain Bacteria; phylum UBP7; class UBA6624; order UBA6624; family UBA6624; genus UBA6624. The sequence continues at coordinate 15,376 of DLTY01000002.1, read as the reverse complement.
CACCAAAACCTAGTGAGTAAACTGCAACAGCTACAACATGGCTAAACCAACCCATCCATCCAGCAATAAAAGAAACCACCTTTCGATAACCCTGGGCGACCCACATAAAGGCACCTCCTGCCTCAGGGAAGGATGCTCCTAATTCCGCATATGCACCTGCAGTAAGCATTGCGACAATACCATTTAGAAAAAATGCCAGCAAAAAAGCCGGCCCTGCAATGCCTGCAGCCTTACCGGTTAAAACAAAAATTCCAGCACCAATCATGGCAGCAACACCAATCATGGTAACGTCATAAAGACCTAGCGTTCTTGCTAGTTCTTCGTGTTGGCCTTTTTGGGGGTTGCTCATTGTTTCTTATTCTATTTTATTCAAGACAATCTGGATAAAATTGATATCAAGATGATTTACAAGAATGCTCAACAAAAACCAACAGTTCATCACCCGAATATAAAAATTGACCCTAAGGTTGTTGTTTTGCACTATACGGAAACGGTTTCAGTGTTTGAAACATTACGTGCCCTTGACACAAGAAAACTTTCGGCTCATTTTGTGCTGAACCATAGCGGAAGTATTATCCAGCTGGTTGATACCGAAAAAAAAGCCTGGCACGCCGGACCCTCATGTTTTAGAAATCGCAAGAATGTTAATGATTTTTCAATAGGTATTGAATTGGTTAATCCTGGTTTTTATAAAAAAAAATCTTTTTGGCGATATGGGTGGAGTGTGCGGGCAGGAAGAGAATGGGCCAACTGGCCGAGTCAACAAATCAAGTCACTAAATGAACTTTTAAGCTGGATTCGCAGCCAACATCCTAATTGCAAATCCATCGTCGGTCATGACATGATTGCCCCGGCAAGGAAGGTGGACCCTGGCCCATTATTTCCATGGTCTAAATTAAACGATATAAGATTTAGCAACTATTGAACCCATTGAAACCTGGTCCTCCAGCTTCCCATCTTTAAAATTTATCTTTTGACTTTCAAAGGAAACGATGACGAGCAAACCCCCATCAACCAAAATCGCTGGTGCTAAACTTAAGGTTTTTTTGATTTTGGCTTTTGAAAATCCTCTAAAATCTGCAAACAGTGTTGCTGATTTTGTTTGTTTTTCCTCTGAGAGACCTAACCCTCCTGATGTGGATTTGGCTTTTTTCAAAAATTCAGGCAAATCTTTATCGCTAATATCAACGGACCCAATGCCCTTTAGGTGAAAACTTAACTTATTAATCACGCTTTCCAGCTTTCTTGGTTCGATAATCTTAGCTATACGCCTAAACCAACCTGATAAAAATTCAACTAATTCAAAACTGTCTTCCATGTCAACAATTTTCTTAATTCTTCTCTGGTCGGATAATAATTTGTTCCATTCGAAAACAAAATCACTATTAAGTCCTGTTCTGATGTTTAACGAATCTTCCTCGATTGTGTAATCAGCATTCTGCATAACTGAAACCAACGCTTCTAGGATCGATGTTGACAGCTCCCCGTGTCCAGCTGGATAAATAATTGATTCAGCATCCCATGATATGGGTCTCTTTGCTAACCAGCTTGAAAACTTGCCTGCGTCTAAACGATCCTCATGCTCTTGCGAATAAATCTTTGAATCTAAAACTTTTTGGAATTCCTGCCAGGTAAATTTTTGCTGAAGCTGCCAAGCAAGGCCGCCAAATGGGCTCACGGAACCAGAATCCTCTAGTAATCCCTCTAGCTCTTCCAGGCTCCTTGTGACTTCCTGGTTGACGCTTGGGTTAGGTTCAAATGTCGCAAAGGCTTGTTTGATGCCTGCATAAACCTCTGAATCCAAAATCACCCTTTCAAGCTCTTCGTTAATGTCGCAAAAAACTGAATTTTCAACCTGCTTCAAGCCTGCCTTGGGAATTTCAAAATTATTTAGAGGCATTGGTTCACAGTTTGTAATATCTTGAATTGTGCATTTTTTCCCTTTTACGGCTAATCTGAAAACACTAGTGAGTTGGTTGTTTGAATCAACAATACAGAATAAATCATTATGTGCTGCTCTTCCATAAACCATATTCAATGAATCTCCTGCTTCAGGCTTCATGTCTTCGTGCAAGACCCAACAATTGGTGTCTAAGCCAGTAATTGGGAAAGAACTAGCGGAAAACTTCTCACCAAGCTCAGATCGCTTTTCATAATACTTCCATTTTTCATCCTTGCAATCAAAACAAAAGAATTTTGTCAATTCGCTCATTAGCGATCTTCTTGAAATTCTTCTTATGAACATTAAGCGATTAAATATGCCGCTAAAAGTCAGTCCGCCTGGGTGGTGTTTTAAAACTTCAATTATGAGATTTTTAAATGTCAATTTTCTTTTTTCCTGCAGGGAAAGCAATCGCTCTAACTCATCGTCGTCTAGTGAAGGGTTTTTAATTTCTTTATTTTTAACCAGCCTAAAAGTGGATGATCCGAGATACTCAAAATTGTAAACATCGCCAGGCTGAGCATGACCGTTAACCCAGGATGCCATGCCTGAAATTATTTGATGCTTAAAATTTATCAAAATGGAAAGTTCCTGCTTGTCTGGTGTTTGCAAAACAAATTCACCCCATTCATTCGATGCAATCAACGAAGCCTGTATCGCGTTGACCAATGGTTGTGATACGTAGTTTAATTCATCATTTACAAAATCATTGAAGGTCAAAATAAACAATGGTTCTACCTCTGGAAAACCTTTTTCGGAGAAATCTCCGTCCAGCCAATATAAAGCTGGATCAGAAAGGTTTGCAAAAAGATTTTCATTAAATATGTCGTCACCCAAAAGCTTATGCTCTGGATAAGCCACTGGGAAGAGTAGGTCTAATTTTGCTATATCAATCTTGGGCAAGCTTTCAGACTTGATCCAATACGGATTTTTTAATTCAAACCTCACCTTAGTAATTTTCTTAGATTTTTCGAAACCAGAAAGAATCTCATCTAACATATCCTGATAATGAGAGCTTCTTGAGCTTTTTGCACTACCAATCAATGCAGTTGTAATCTCTTCTTTGGAGAAACTTTTATCTGATGCTTGGTTTTCTAGCAACCTTTCAACCTTGTTTGTTATTTCTTCTCGTATCTTGATTTCCAATGCACCGGTTTTAGGTGCTTGTAAGGTTTTCTTTTTTGCTCTGCCCACGTCCCATAAATTGCCTGATTCAGCTATAAACCTTTTGTCTATCTGTGGACAAAAAACTGGTTTTTTCTCCTGTGTAACCAAATCGTCCTCAAGCAGCATACTAATAATTCTCTTCTCCTTCATTGGCCCTCTGGATTCAATGAGTGTTTTTGCAAGATTATTAATTAAAACCCATTCGCATAAGCCCCAAATAGACCCTCTCCCTATTTGGTCTTCTTGCCTCAAGCCTTCAGTTAAGGAGAAATCGTCATCTATGTCTAAATACAACCTTGTCTCACTGACCTTTTGGCCCAACTTCTTGGCAACCTGACTTCTTATCTTAGATTCCAACATGAAAGATCCATTTTCTTCAAGTATTTCTTTTGCTAATTGGTGAGCTTTTAAATTCTGAGGGATCAAAACCCATCCATCATCCCACTCCTTGATAAAGGAACAATGTGATAAAAATTTCATGGCATACCTTTTAACAAATAATTTTGCATCTAGACCAATAGCATCTTCATATTTTGAAAAACTGTTCTCTAGATCTTTAACTGTTCCTGCTTTTGCAATGTTCTTCTGCATAATTCCCGCAAGGGTTTCAGTAATGATCAAACCCATGTCAACTACTTTATTTTGTTTCATATTTTCACCTCATTGTCATCGAGCCATTTTTTCACGGCTTGAAGAAGATTCGATTGCGCTTCTTTTTTATTTTTCGGTACATTCTCGGCAACCTCTAAGAAAGAAAAGCTTTTTGTTTTGTTGTGTTCTTTAATTGTCAACCCGCTAATTATTAGGCTTGGTACGCCATGACTTGCAGCTAATGATGCGATGGACCACGGCCCCTTTCCCTGCTTGGTTTGAGAGTCAAACTGTCCCTCTCCCGTTATAACAAAATCAAAATTACTCATTTCATCTTTAAGCCCCATTTTGTCAATAACAAAATCGGCTCCATTTTTAATGCTCACGTTAAAAAGCAAGGCCAGGCCGAGAGCAATACCTCCAGCGGCCCCTAACCCTTCTGCTTCCAAAAAGGTCGGATTTTTAATTTTGGCATCAACAATATAAGCAAAATCGGCCATCCCTTGTTCCAAAATAGGAATATTTTTAGGGGTAGCACCCTTTTGCTTGCCAAAAGCAAAAACAGCACCTCGCTCACCCAAAAGAGGAGCGCGAACGTCAGCTATTATATCAAAAAAAACATCAGGAAACAAACAGCTACCATTTTCTAGAGACATTTTAAGATCTAAAGCACTGCAATCCACATGTTTAAAATCAAAAAAATCATCCTTTCGGACATCGGTTAATGATCGAGGAAGCATGCCTTTCTGCATTGAAATACCCATGCCTTTCAGTAAGCCGAGTCCGGCATCTACTGTTGAAGTGCCCCCAACAGCAAACCAAATTTTCTTGATTCCTTTTTGCAAAATGTCAACAATAACCGCGGCAAGACCATAAGTGTTTAAAAGTTCTGGGTTTAATTGACTCTTGGGTATCATTGAAATACCTACAACTGAGGCCATTTCCAGCAGGGCTGCTTTTTCTTCTTTTAAAAAATGCCAAGAAACAGTGATATTCTTTCCGTTAGAGCCTTGTGTTTCAACTTTATAGGTTTCATGATCAAAATAATCTAAAATAACATTTGCTGTCCCCTCTCCACCGTCTGCAAAATTCTTAACTGACACATTTGATTCGGGATATTTTTGCAATATGGCCCTAGACACAATATCACCTGCTTCCATAGAACTCAAGGTTCCCTTAAAGCTGTCTAAAGCAATTAAAAAATTCTTTGTGTTTTTAATAAATAGGAATAACTTGCCCGCCGTGGGCTTCTAAAATGATTTCATTTTTATTATTTATCTGAACCAACCATGCTGGAACCAACCTTTTTGGTTTGTCTTTCTTCCAGGCTTCCTTTAAGCCGTCAAAAGTGTAGATAAGCTGAACCTTGGTTACAAATACATCTGCGTAATACTCTCCAGCATAAAAATTCTTATAAGCATATTCGATGGCATCTTTAACGGCAGACCATGCCGGAATAATGGTTGCTTCACTATCCTCAATTGCAAGCGGTTGACCGCCCCATGAAAATGAAAATTGAAAAACCTTGCCTCCAATCACGATTGCTTGAACTGAATCATTTTTTATAGGAACCTGTTTGAAGTAACGACCATATTCATAAGAATACCCTAACGGCAATCCTTGACTGTTGTTAAAGGATTGATATTCTGGATGATTTATTTCGGATGTACTGATCAAAGTGGCATCTTCTGGAAAATAATCAAAATTATCTAAAAATATATCTAAAACACGTTCTGCCTGTGGTCGAGTTAGTGGATACATTTCGCTTGGGCTTTTAAAAGGGGCATTAAACCTTATGCCACCATGAGGGAAAACTGATAATTCCTGGCCATCTTCAGTTACATAGGTTTGAAAACCCTGATCGATTACCCTTGTAAGACCGGTGGGAACCTCTGCTTCTATATCTGCACCCAAGAGATTCATGGCTATCTGAGCATGATTGGTTTGTGTGTAATCAATAATAATTTTTGGCAAATCTATAACTCCATCTGGCAAGGTTACCCCTTCAGCTAAAAAGGTTGCGACAAAGAGCTCTTCGCTTGACTTCTCCTTATTTTCAATATTTTGAAAAGCAAAAATACAAAATAAAACCAAAGGCATTACCAGATATCGCAAATTTATGTTTTTTAAATGATTCATATGTTTTTCAATTTTATATCTGAATAATTAGATATTAATTTTTGAATTCAGCAATCTTGGGTTAGGTTTGTTTGTTTTTGGAATTAAGATTTACCTATGAAAGTAAAACATTTTATGGAATCTAGTTTAGGTAGCTACAGAACCCCCCCTCTTGATCGAGAAATTAACGAATGGTTAGAAACAAACAAATCTAAAATCAAAATTATTGACATTAAATATGCATCCAGTGTAACCATGGACGCATCAAAAGAAGATGATGTTAGAACTCCAATGTTTGTATCGGGCGCATTAGTTCTCTATGAGGAAGTCTAAATAAGGCAATCTGAAAAAAGCTTAATGTCAATAACGGTTGATTACTTTCGTAATCAGCCACCCAAAAAACATCGTGGTCAAAATTTTATGATCAATGATGCGAATCTTGATTTTTTATCAAGGATAATCAATCGTAAAAAAAGTAATTGGTTGATTGAAATTGGTGGTGGTTTAGGTTTTCTAACAGAGAAAATATCAAATAAAAATAATTTGACCGTTTACGAGGTGGATGAACATTTAAATTCTTTTTTAAAAAACAAATTCCCATCACTTAATATTGAAGGGGATGTTCGGAACTGGCAACCCGAAGATGCTGAGAATGATGGTATGCTGGTTGGAAATCTGCCCTATTACCTGTCGGGAAGAATTTTATGGATGGTTGCCCGGTGGCCAGGCAAAATTAAAAATGCAGTCTTTACGGTTCAAAAAGAGGTTGCTGATCGCATTTGCTCTAAGCCTGGCTCTAAGTCGTATGGTCTTTTGTCTGGTCCATTGCAGTTTTTTTACTCATGCAAGATTGAAAAAAAACTTTCCAAAAATTCCTTCTTCCCGAAACCAAAAGTTGATAGTGCAATTATTACGCTAACCAACAAAAACAAAAGAGGGTGCTTTCCATATTCGGATCAATATTTAAAATTGAATAAAAAAATATTTTCTCAAAGAAGAAAAAATGCAAAAAAACTATTAAAAAAAATTGTGCCTAGTGCTATGTTGGAAAAAATACCTGATGGCTTTCGTCCAGAAGATATTGAACCGAAATTAGGAATGCTCTTGTCGAAAAATAGCAATATCAAATAAAAACACCTGGAAATCTTCGAATCTGATCCAGCGTAAAGACAGGTCCTTCTTTCCAGATGTTAGTAGTTCCGTAAAGATCTTTATTGGACCAACCCATTCCCGAAACAAAATTTCGATTGAAAAGGATTTGTATACTTTTATCCTTAATAGCTGTTTTCTCCAAAACCCTGGATACGGATTGCTGAAAATCCTCATTACCTGCCAAGGCAACTGCGTTGATGCCAGATATATATTCTGACTTTATAGAAGATTTAACAAATGCATCCAAATCTTGTGGGCCTTTTTTTGTCATATCAACAATATCGCCATTAATGGGTGAGTCTGGAGAGACAGCTTTATTGAGCGACGAACCCATAAATATATCTTTTGGAAAAGAAGTAAAGTGAAGCAGGTTAATTTGATTGCCATTTTGTAACAAATCATTGATGAGCTTCTTTTGGCTTAATATTGCATCATCCTGGCTGATCAATAACACGTTTCTTTCATTCAGCAAAGAAAAACCGTTTCCAAATGGACCTCTAATGGTTATGCATTCATTAGGTGGTAAAAGCATAATCTTATGCGTCACAGCATTATTATCTAAAAAAGAAACAGTAACATTTTTTTTGTCCGAATCTGTTACCCAGGCAGTTGTTTCCCCTCTTCCAAAAGTTCCTATTTTAAAAACCTGTCCTGCATTTAAGTCTCCACTGAATTCAAACGAAACTGACCCTACGATACCTTCTCTTTCGGTCTTTTTAATGTTTGCTATTGTTGGTACTAAATTCATAATCCAAAATCCACATTAGAGATAATTTTTCTCAAATCATGCTTTGTGGTCATTCCTGCAACGCACCTGTGCGCTCCCGAACAGCCAAGAAAACCATGTCTTTTTGGGAAGAAATGAAACATTTCCAATATCCAATCCTTAAATTTTTCCTTAAGGCTTGGCTTGTAATCATAACCATTTGCCAATGTTGAAAAGTCTGGAGAATACATTGTTGTCCAGGTTTTATACCTCGTACCCTTGTTGCCGCTATTAACATCAACGATCTTAAAATAAGTTCCTGAGTAAAAATATCTAGTGGCTACTGAATCGGCAATAACGCCTAAATAAATCTCATCCCAGTATGGTAATGTGTAAATTTCACTATCAGTAAAATCCTGCCAACGATTTAAATTTAAATCAAAATTTGTTTTTCCCTGACTTTTCTTTTGAATATCCCATGCTTCATTTCGAACAATATCATCGGCATCGTTAAAGTGTTCCGAGATTAAGCTGTTACCTTTTTCTGAAAGTGTTTCGACATAATAACTTCTGCCTATATCTGTTAATAGGATATCAGAACCATTCTTGGGAAAAAGATCAACCCCTACAGATTCTGCAAAACAACAAGGAGGTGGGTTATGGTAACCCAAACAAATATTTATTGTGTTCTTGCGTTTAGCTTCATACCTTTGATCGACTTGGTCTTTTAGCAAATAAGCATCAAGGATCTCAAGCCCCCTGATGTCTGGTGGCCTTAGACCAAATACAACTCTAGGAGTTGAATCAGGCTCAATCTCTTCAATGGCCACCTTGCCTCTTCCTTGTATCTCATAGTTGCATATGGCTTCTTGTTGTGGGCAAAAAATATATTTAGGACAATCCAAACTATTTGTAAAATCAGTTGCAACATTTTCTCCCTTTGGATTTTTTAAATAGCTTACAGCACCCTTTGAACCAACAGGTGCCCATAATTCATTTCGTGTTCGGATATCCTCTAACCAATATTTCAATTTAGCTTTTGACAAAATATAGTCACTCATGGCTTATATGTTTTCCTTTTTCAACAATGGATTTGGCCCTTCTCCGCCTGGCCTGTAATTGAAACTCTTCCTAAACTCTCTAGCAGCCCAAGCCCGAATCGTCGAAAGTGGTATCTGGTTGAAATCTTCTGTGAGATCTGAAAGATCAAAACCAGAAGCTCGACCCATGGACTGATAAACCCAGGAAAGATGTTCGTAAAAAAGCTCACTGGAGCTATATGCAGATTTGATATATTTAAATTTTTCCAAATGATCTCCACCTGCATAAGTGGAAGGAAATAAATTTTTATTATGGTCTGAATGTTTATGCTTTTCAAAATAGCTCATCCAGTATAGTCTTCTTTCATGGTGGCTCATTTGCTCCAACCTTTCAACACTTGTACGACTCAATGAAGGCTTCTGTAATTTTCCAGCCTTCCCAAGGTCGTTCATCCATCTTGGTTCAACAAGGATATCGTAATCTTCTGGTTCCTCATAAAGGTCATGGAGTGCCCACTCCCACAAAGCTTCTGGGTGCTCATTGACTGAAAGTGTATTCTCGTTTTCCCTATTAACGTTCAATTTCCTGGCGTCTAATATTCCTGGAAATTTAACGCCAATAATATGTAGGTTTTTACGATTCACCAAACCGTCTTTTTCAAGCTCCTTGATGGATCTTACAGTTGCTGGAGTAGCAACTATACCGACATTTCCAGTAATTCCTGGAAGATAAACGGACAGATTGATTGATGAAAAACTATTAAAAACAATTCTTTGAGCGTCATCTGGAGTAAAAGCAAAACAAGGAGCAGTTGTGCCTGGATAGGGTCCTACTTCATAACCTATTACCACGCTAACCTTATTTAACTGCAAAAGCCTTCTGGCTTCTCGTTGAATCGTTATCCTCATCTCATTCATATTTCAAATACCTAAAGGGCCCAGATTAGAGACAGCATTGTGAAACTTGTGTAGCTGATCAGCAACCTCGTCAATTTGATGAGAGTCCACAAATAAAATCTTAACTCTATCTGGCTCAATTCCGCCAGCGTCAAGAACCCCCTCTAAAGCTTTAAATCGTCTTTTTGCAAGATAATTATCATTATGGAACTTTCCCTTACCCAATGGACCGCCAATGATAAAAACACCATCAGCGCCGTTAAAGAAACTTTTAAGGACAAGCAGTGGGTCTAGATGCGCTGTTGAGCGCACTCTCAAAAATCGAAAACAAGGTGAATAAGAAACCTCCTCTCTTCCAAGTGTCTCTAAAAGCGGGTAGCCACCATATTGTGATGCAAAACCTGTTATCTTTGGTTCCCAGTTACCGTTATTGGATCCTGTCCAAATGTTTTCGATTTCAGCAATTGATTTAGACAACTCCCATCCAGCAAGCTCAATATTTCTTGTTGGTGAGGCTGGTATAGATGCACCACTTTCAGTTTTGCCAAAAACATTATTTAACCTTGTATAGTTCATACCGCTTTCATCATTTGTTTGAAAACTCTCTGGCGCAACCTCTTTTGCTGGGGCGTCAAACCTTGCAAGTTGATCATCTTTTTGCTTCAACCTGTAAGGCTCACTGGTTTTTTGAGCCAATACAGCCATGGCTTTAGCAACTGCTGATTCAGCTGTCAAAACAGCAGCTCTAATATCCCCAGGAGATGCACAATCTCCACAAACAAACACTCCTGAATTGCTGGTTGCACATGGCTCTAAAGAAGGGTGGGTTTCCGCAAGAAAACCGGTTTCGTCACGGCCTATATCAACAATGCCTGATAAATGTTTTGCGTCATTGTGAGCAATAACCTCTGGCGCCAAGATGACTCGGTCAACTGGTAACTTCTGTTCTTGACCCTGTATCAAATTGTGCAAACTAACAGAAAGGCCATTTGATCTGGAGGTAATATTGGAAACAGCACCCCTGATCATCTGTACTTGATATTTTTCTTCAGCGGTCTTGATAAATTCCTCATAGCCTTTCGTTCTTGACCTTCTGTCAGAATAAACAATTGTGGTTTGTGCTTTTCCGTTAGACATTTTTTTAGCGAAAATCGCCTGTTTAACACAGGTCATCAAGGGGACCTCAGAAGCATAGGCAACACCATTTTTGGGATCATTGCTACCAGCATCTGCAACCCACAATAACGATATTTCTTGATCTTTTTCAAGATTAAAATGTTCAAAAGAAGCAGCACTATGAACCTTGTCGCTATTGCCAGCAGCTAGGTTGGTCAAACCAGATAGATCCATCATTCCCGCTCCAAAAGCCATAATTACAGCACCTGCTTTTTCATGAACAATTTTTTCTTTTTCATCCTGGTTGACGGTTCCATCTGGAACAAGTGTGATCAACTTCTTAACATCTGGATGGTTTATGTTTTCTGGGTCTATTAAGAACAATGGGGGGACACAGCCTGCGTATGGCTGATAAAGAACTTTGGCTTTCGTTCTTCCATTAGTGTATTTATTTGGGAAATCTGTTGTTAATGATTCTTGAATCTTATCGAAATCTGCAATTTTTTGGCTTTGGACAAATCTTGGCTTTCTGACCACCTCAACATCAAAATCACCGCGAACACCGTCTATCGATTTAACTTCCGAATAGTCGTAAATAACTATATTTTCATGCTGATGGCAGCTGATCGAAAGATTTCTCATGAGGTCATCTGCTTCCTCTAATTTTGGCCAAAGATTCTTGAGTGAGGCAACTTTGCCGCCTAATGCGGGAGCTTTTTCAACCAAAACAACGCTATAACCAGCATCCGCAATCCTGAGAGAAGCGGTCATCCCTGCAACACCACCACCAACAACCAGAACCTGTTGCTCAACCCTCATTGGTGTTTTCTCTAGTGGTTTGCTTTGTTCGACCTTGATAACTGCTGTTTTTAACAACTGAAATGCTTTTTCATTAGCCTTTTCAGGTTCTTCTGAATGCACATTAGCAACCATCTCCTTTAAATTGACAACTTCTAGGAGATACTCATTTACACCAGCTTGATTTAAAGTTTTTCTGATATTTTCCTCTCTTTGGTCGATGGAGCCACAACCGATAACAACATATCCAACATCTTTACTTTTTATCTCTTGGGACATTGCCTCCAAACCCTCGACAGTGTTAAGGTCCTCATGTATAAAAACATGACTTATTTCCTGCACTTCCTCAACTAGCCTATCAGCTATGGATTGCAGGTTAAGTGGGTCCAAACCCTCTCCCTCTTTGCTAAGAAAAACACCTATTCGTGCCATAATTTTTCCTCCATTTCTACAAATCTACAACTTTTTAATTCTATTTAAAAACCTTGATTAATTTCAGATTTAATCCTCGTTTGCCTTGACTATGAAAATACTGAAATAAAACAACAAAATTAATGGTATAGCGATAATAATCTGTGTAACAACATCTGGAGGTGTTATAAAACCAGACAATATCAGCAGTCCGACGATCGCATGTGGGCCTTTTTCTCTTACTGTATGAGAGTCGATTAAACCAAATCTAGCTAAAACACCCATCACTATTGGTAGCTGGAACGCAGCTACGGAAGCAATTAACATAGATTGCACAAAAATAAACCAATATTGCAATGTCCATGTTGCCTGTAGGTTGTTGTTTGTTGTTGCTTTGAGCAAAAATTCAATTGATATTGGTATTAAAACCTGCCAAGCAAAAAAAGCTCCCAGTATTGCAATTAAAAAACTTGGGATTACAAAGGTTTGAAGAATCTTTTTTTCATTTTGCCTTAATGCCGGCCAGGCAAATAAGGCAACTTCCCTGACAATCAAAGGTGTTGCTACAATCAATCCGCACATCAATACAAGCTTGATTGGTATAAGAAATCCTTCTTGCGGTGATAAAACATTTAATGCGCTAATTCCGACGTTTTTTAATGGTTCCTGAAACGCAATCAATAACTCTTTATGAAAAAAAGACAACAGAACAGAGGCAAAAAAACAATAAAGAAGACTGTTTAAAAGGGTTTTTTGCAGGTCTGCAAAATGCTCAGATAGAGGCATTTTTTTGTCTTGCATATAGTGACCTTACTCTTCTTTATCTTTTTTTATTTCTTTGCCCTCTTCAAGTCCTTTTTTGAATTCACCGCTAGTTCTTCCTAGAGACCTTGCGAATTCTGTAACTTTTTTGGGTCCAAAAAGAACCAAAACAACAATTGCAATTAAAGCAATTTCTGTTGGTCCTAAAGCAAAAATAAATCCAAACATTGTTTTCTCCTTAGGTATGAATTGCACCATGACCAGAAGCCTCAAGAGCGGCTTCCTTTAATGCCTCAGAAAGTGTTGGATGTGCGTGAATAAACACACCTATATCCTCAGCAGTGCCACAAAAACCCATCACCATTGCTGCTTCAGATATCAACTCTGAAGCCTTGGGTCCTAATATATGCACCCCTAGAACTTTATCGGTTTTTAAGTCTGCTAAGACTTTAACGAAGCCCTCGGTGCAGCCAATAGCCATAGCCCTTCCGGATGCAGAAAACGGAAACATACCTGTTTTGAATTCTACGTTGGCTTCTTTAAGTTCATCTGCGGTCCTTCCAATTGAAGCGCCTTCCGGATGTGTATAAACCACAGATGGAATCAAACTGTAATCAAATACCGTTTGCTTCCCAGCAATTCTTTCCGCAACCACAACTCCTTCTTCACTTGCTTTATGTGCAAGCATTGGCCCAGGAACCAAATCACCTATAGCATAAATGCCCGCTATTGATGTTTCCAGGTTTTGGTTCACGGAGACAAAACCCCTGTTATCCATGTTAACGCCCAAAGCATTCAGGTTTATTCCCCCTGCATTGGGTCTACGGCCTACAGCAACAAGCACCTGGCTGGCCTCTTGAGTGCTTGTTTTTTTACCTTTTTCTAAATTTAAAATAATTTTATTTTTTATTTTTTTACAACCAGTTACTTTCGTTGATGTTTTAAATTTGATGCCTTGCTTTTTTAATGATTTTTGTAATTGCTTACTTATGTCTATGTCCATTAATGGAACAATTCGATCCATCATTTCAATTACCGTAACCTCGGTTCCAATTCGACTATAAACACTCGCCATTTCCAGACCTATATAACCGCCGCCGACCACAATAAGACTGTTTGGTATGTCTGGCTGATCAAGAGCTTCGGTTGAACTGATAACCTGTTTTCCATCAAATGGCAAGAAAGGGATTTCTATGGGCGTGGAACCAGTAGCCAAAACAACATTTTTAGTTGCAAGATTATTTCTACCGACAATTACTGTATGACATGATTTCACATCCGCAAAACCTGGATAATAGTCAATTTTGGCTTTTTTCAAAAGAAATTCAACGCCACCTGTTAATTGTTGGACGATCTTTTCTCTTCTGGACTGTAGGGTGGACCAATTAATACTGGCTTGATTGGCCTCTATTCCATGTTCATTTCCTGGTGAGATTTCAGAAAAAATTTCTGTTGAATCCAGTAAAGCTTTAGATGGTATACAACCCACGTTTAAACAGGTTCCGCCTGCTTTTTTCTTTTCAACAACAGCAACTTTTAAACCAAGTTGTGCTGCTCTTAAGGCGCATACGTAACCGCCTGGGCCAGCACCAATCACGACCAAATCGTATTTCATAAAAGCGGTCCAGTTGCCATTAAGCCTGGGTGTTGAAGCAGCTCTTTGATCCTGCATAAAAACCTAACAGCCAAAACGCCATCTACCATTCTGTGGTCACTTGACAAAGATACATAGACCATTGGCTTGATAACAATGTTTCCGTTTTCGACAACTGCCCTTTCTTTCACTGTGTGAATACCTAATATAGCGGCTTCCGGTTGGTTGATGATAGGTGCTGAAAACAGTGGGCCTCCAAACATGCCTGCATTAGTTATTGTGAATGTTCCACCTGTAATATCCTGCATTGTTAACTTGTTTTCTTGAGCAGCAGTAGACAGTCTGGTTATTTCAGTTGCAAGATTTTCAATATTTAAAAGGTCAGCATTCTTGATAACGGGTACTATCAAGCTCTCCCCTACGCTAGCTGCCATTCCTATGTTTCTATAATTTTTAGTTATCAAAGTATCTTTCTCTAGAGAAACATTCATGCGTGGAAAATCTTTAAGCGCTTGTGCTGCAACCCTGACAAAAAAACTCATTAAGGTTAACCTGATTCCGCTTTCTTTCATTTTTGATTTTAAATTTTTAGAAAAAATCATAAATTTTTGAATTAAGTAACCTGAAATAATAAAAGGAATTGCTAAACCTAGAGAGTAAAAAAATAGTAATATTATTCCTCTATTTAAGCTTTCTTCAACAGATGCAAGTGCTAAGATAGAACCTAATATAGGCCCTATACATGGTGTCCAACCAAAGCCAAAAGCCATTCCTACAAAAATAGAACTTAGATTATTACTATTTTTTTTAGCTTGGATTCGTTTTTCATAATTTAAAAATTTTAAATTAATAATCCCCATTATTTGAAGTGAAAAAATTATTATAAGTATTCCAGCTGCAATTCTGAGTTCATAAGAATTATCTAATATTATCGAGCCTAAAAAAGATGCTGTTGCACCAAAACATATAAATACAATGGAAAAACCAACAGTAAATAATACTATTGGAAAAAGATTAATATTTTTTTTTTCTAATAATTCATTTAATGAACTTCCGGAAATATAAGATATATATCCTGGAAT
>DLTY01000027.1 GCA_002501535.1 bacterium UBP7_UBA7824 | reverse complement strand
TTCATTCCGGAATCACAAAGTTTAGACCAGTAATTAAAAAAAGTTTCTTTTTCTTCTTTAAGTCCTGCTCTTTTTTCTCTTGATCTTATCTTTTGCAAACTTAACAAAGAATGAGCTGCTTCAAAATCTTCAGGACTCAATAGAGAGACAGAAGAGCTAGCACTAATTGGAAAAAGTGCATCCGTAAAATCAAATACAAATTCACAAACATCCCCAACATCAATCAAATTTTCTATAACATTATGAATCCTTGGGGAGGGGGCCGCACAGGTTATCCAACATTTCCTTCCTGGATTAAGCTTTCTCCACACTTCTTCAAGTTCAAACTGTGTTAAATCTTGCCCTCCCCAAAAATGAATAGAGTCAATGCCACTCACTGAACGCCTACCAGAAAGAAATCTTGGCCGCTTTTCAGCATCAAGAAAAAAATCCCACTCATGATCTTTCCATCTTTCCAAAAGAGAAATTTTTCTTTCCTCTTCAGAATATCTATTCCAACCTGGGAATGGTGTTGGTAGATTTTTAATATCAAAATTTTTCACAATATTCTTCCCCTTGTCGAATAAATTGGATCTTTCCAGTTTTCAATCGAACGATTCTCTAGGCATGCTTTTATTTCTTTAATCCCGTCAAGAACCGAATACTCTGATTCATAACCCCAATTCTTTCTGATCTTCTCAAAAGAAACTTTATAACTTCTTGCATCTCTATCTACAGGATGAATATTTATATCAACATTCCTTATCTCCTCTCCAAGCAAATAAGCAATTTGCTTTACCTTCAAATTTTGAACAGTTGATCCAACGTTAAAGATACCATTTACTTTTTCTTTATCAAGAGTTATAGCCATAAAAAATGCCTTGGCTGCATCTTTTACATCAAGAAGTGGTCTCCATTGGTCTCCACCGAACAACATTACTTTTCCACTTTGAAAAGCATGGCATGTCAATAAATTAACAACAAGATCGCATCTTGTTCTACCTGAAGCTCCAAATAAAGTACTTAACCTCAAGGCACATCCTCCCTTAAGAGACAAAACCTTGCTTTCAGAGTCAAGTTTGGTTCTTGCGTAAAGCGTTAAGGGATTTGGTTTTGAGTCTTCATCCACCATTCCATCCTGGGCCCCATAAACAGAACATGAACTTGCGAAAGCAAGCCTGCTTATTTCAAACTCTTTACATATTTCAACTATATTTTTTGTAGATTCATAATTGTCTTTAGCACATTTTTTTGGATCAAGATCACAACTAGGATCACCGCTTGTACCAGCAAGATGAATAATTGCACAAGAACCAATTGCACTTTTTTTTAGAAGTTCTAAATTTCCAACATCACCTTCGATTAAATCAATTTTGCTAAGATATTTTCTGATGCCGTAATTGCCATAAGACAAATCATCAAAAACAGTAACGGAAAAACCTTGTCTTAAAAGCAAAGGAACTAAAGAACTTCCTATATAGCCTGCGCCACCGGTAACAAGAACTTTTCTCAAACTTAAAAAGGACCCTCCCAAGAACCTCCTGGGTCAATCAAGCCCATAGTCATCCTTTCTCCCCCGTCAAGAACGGTGAATCTATAGCCTTTCTCTCGTTGATCGCTAGGCTGCATTAAATTTCCCTCTTCAAAAACACCTACAGATAAAAAGAACTCTCTTCTCAAGAAAGGTAATTTTTGTATTCTGTATTTATACTTCCAAGGACCATCTCCAGGTATTGAAACTGTATGCAGTATAGGCCCTATTAAGGATTGTCCGTAGTCTCCATGAAACTGAATAGCTATAACCGCAGTGCTATCTTTGATTGGAGCTCTTGATCCAATTTCTATAATTAATTCCATTGGTTCTCCGTGTCTGAAAAGATGAGTTTCACTTCCTGTTGCATCTAAAAATTTCACATTATCAATTGCAATAGGGCCGTCCCCCCATCTCTGAACCCCTTCTTTCGTTCTAGTTAAATCCCCACCAGAAACAGCTAACCTTTCCCTGTATCTGTCTAATATTTGATGCTTGTCTCCAAAACCTTCTATTTTCCCATCCTCCAACCATAATAATCTTTCTGAAAAATATCTAATTATGGTTAAGTTATGGCTTACAAAAACTATAGTTTTTCCTTCTGCTTTAAGTTCATTTAATTTTGTAAAACACTTTTGTTGAAAAGACAGATCGCCAACCCCTATAACCTCGTCCAATAAAAAAACATCGGGATCAAGTGCTATAGCTATTGAAAAAGCTAAACGTAAAACCATACCCATTGAATATGTTTTTATTTGGGCATCAGCAAAATTTTTCAATTCAGCAAATTCAAAAATAGATTCTTCTTTCAACTTTATGTCTTTACCGCTCATTCCCAACAAAGAGGCATTGAGATATATATTTTCTCTACCGGTTAACTCTGGATGAAAACCAGCACCAAGCTCCAACAGACTTGCAACCTTTCCTCCAATTTGGATATGACCAGAATCAGACGCATAAATACCTGCCAAAAGTTTTAAAAATGTTGATTTTCCAGCTCCATTTCTGCCAATTAGACCAATAATTTCTCCTGACCTGATGCTCAAAGAAATATCATCAAGAACTTTGAAGGAAGTTTTTTTACCTTTTATTCCGGCTAGCTTATCTCGAAAACTTCTTTTTGCACCTTGTGAAAAAGTTTTAACAAGGTTTGAAACTTTTATTCCCCCTTGTTCTATTTTTATTTTTTTTAGGCTAGACATCTCATACTTCCTCAGCAAATCTAGATTCGGATTTCATAAAAACACAATAACCCCAAGCCAACAACAATAAACCCAAGCCAAAAGCCATTGCAAGTGACATTAGATCAGGGCTAGATAGGTCTAAAAGAACATCTCTATATGATTTAATTACATGTGTCATTGGGTTAAGGTAATAAATTTGATGGATGATTTCAGCACTTTTTTCATTCAAAAAATTCAGACTCTGAAACTTCTCTAATGTCGGAGGAGCATAAAGAACTGGAGTTCCGAAAAAAAGAACAGTCATAAATGTATTTGCAAGCTGCTCTGTATCCCTGTAAAAGACATTCATTGTAGACAAAAGCAAACCGACACCGAGTGTTATCATTAGATGCAAAAAAAGTATAACTGGCAAATACAAAATTGGCAAAAGCTCAAGAAAGGAACCATGATCTGGCCACCATTTGAGCAAACATGCCAAAATCAAAATCACTAACATCATCAAAAAATGAACTGCTTCAGCCAGAACAGAAGCTAAAGGCAAAACAATCCTTGGAAAAGCAACTTGCTTCAATAAACCTCCTGCTTGGACTATTGAAGGCGTTGATTTTGTGACCCCTCCAGAAAAGAAATTGAAAGCAAATAGGCCAATGATTAAAAGAAATGGATAGGTTGTCCCTCCCATTCCAAACTTATCAGTAAGCAAGACTCCAAAGACAGCATAGTAAACAAAAAACATTGTCAAAGGCTGCACAAGAGACCATAAAAAGCCCAAACCGGTATTTCTGTACCTAAGACGAAGATCTCTAAGTATTAAATTTTTCAAAAGCTCAGTGTATTCAAAAATCTTCATAAGCTAAAAAACAACCTTTACGCCACCATCAGCCTTCCAGCTCAAATCACTAAAAACAAAAACATTCTTAGCATAGCTAGAAAAATCATCTGATTTTATCAGCAGTTCTCCTTCTGTTGCAGAAATGTTAAAAAAATCTTCAAAAATCTTAATTGAAGCATTTTTGGAAGATATCATTAAATCCTTAAAAGACAAATTAAATTCAGAAATTCTCAAAAAGGAATTCTCCTGATTGTCTATATACATAAAAAATTTATCCCCTCGAACATCAAGAATATTGTCTTTAAACACATAATCAAAGTACTCCAAGTCTGACGAGGAGATAACATCATGAAACTCATAGCTCCAATGATACACGGGAGCGTTTGATTGAAAAGAAAAATTTTCACCCTTTAAGCTTGGAGAACCATATAAAAAAACATTTGAATTTTCAATAATAATTTTTTCTGCATCTAATGCATAACTTAAATAATTTGCTTGTTCAAAAGGGCCCTTTAAGGTAATTTTTCCAAAATGATCGAAAGCTGCTGGGCCATTTGATTGAAAATCAAAAAAAGAAGCTTTTACATGGACGCCCTTACCCATTACCATGTTTGAATTTGAAAGTGTCCCTTGGGGAGCTGAAAAAAAATATTCATCTTCATAAGAACCGTTTAAACCTTTAGAAAAATCAAAAAAACCTTTTCCATCAGATGAAACGTAACAGGATTGTGCCTTGAAGTTGTTTCCGATTATTTCAATCTGGCTATCATTTTTACATAACGCAACAAAAGAACCATTTGCTGCCATTGAGACATCACCATAACCTTTAATTAAAGTATCTAAAAATAAAAAAAAATAAATCAATCTTTTTCTTGAATCCTTTTTTTAATATTGTCAAGAATGGAAGCAGGAACCTGTTCTGAAAAGTCTCCACCCAACAATGCAACCTCTTTGATAAGTCTAGAGGAAACAAATGACCATTTGGAATCTGCAACCATAAATATAGTTTCACATCCATGTAACAGCTGGCTATTCATCAAGCTCATTTGTAGCTCATATTCATAATCACTAACAGCTCTCAAACCTCTGACTATTACATTAATTTTATTTTTTCTCATCCAGTCAGTAATCAAACCATCAACAACATGGACTTTAACCCTGTCAAAATCATCTTCTACAAGTTCCTCACAAGCGGAAGATACCATCATCTGTTTTCTTTCACCGGATGAGAACCAACATTTTTTTGCAGGATTCTTTGCAATCAACACATGAACAACATCAAAACAAGAAAGACTTCTTTTTAAGATGTTTAAATGACCCCTTGTTACAGGGTCAAAAGTCCCGGAATACACTACCTCTTTAGACATTTTTCAAATTAAAGAAATTCAAACTTTCATTTCCATGTTCTATTTTTTGCACTAGTTCTAAATTGTAAAGCTTAGGTAGTGATATTTTATTTGGCCATCTACATACAAGCGTTGTCTGTCTTTTAACAAGATTCTGACAAGACTTCAAAACTTCACTTCCTAAATCTAAATTCTTGAAAGGAGGGTCACAGCAAATAAGATCAAAAGATGACTCAGATGTTTGTAATGAATGCGGCAACGAACCATACACCATGCTGTATCTACCTTGTGTTACTTTAAGATCTATTAAATTTTCACGAATTACACGTAAGCTTCTAGCATCTTTTTCAAAAAAAACAACATGCTTGGCCCTGTTGCTAAGCATACTTATACCCCATATACCACTACCGGCAAATAAATCAGCAACATTTTTTCCTTCAAGATCATTGAATTTATCAGATATTACCTGTCTCCACCTACCAGTCAAAGGTCTCAAATTGGATCTTTGGTAAAAAAATACCTTTCTCGAATTTAGCTCTCCACCATGTATCTTTAAATATTTTTTAATTTTTCTCATAATCTAATAGTATAATTACCTCCTTATGTCAAGAAAAGATCAAATAACTGGAAAACAAGGGAAAAGTGGGAATATCGTAAGTCACTCACACAGGAAGTCTAAAAGAAGGTTCTCTATAAATTTAATTAAAAAAAGAGTTTGGGACGAAGAAAAGGGACATTATGTCACATTAAGAGTTTCAAACAAAACACTTAGAACAATTAAGAAGAAAGGCCTTTCTTCAACAGTAAAAGACAATAAATAAATAATCTCTATGGGCAAAAAGTTCAAACATATTGAAAAAAAAATTACCCTGGTGGGAACAATAAGGAAATACTCTAGACCTTTTTTCATAACAACAGGTTTAATCTTTGTAGTTTCTATTTTTTGGAATTATGGTACAACATTTACAAAATCAACAAAAATTAGCGATGAAGCACTTCAGCAACAACTTGAAATTGCTCCATCTGTAGTTGACGGAGAGGCAATTGATGAAAACTCGGTAAGCCGACTTGTTGGCTTAAAAGTCCAACAATGGAGAGTGCAAAACCCATCCTCAGCTCCAGGGATCATGGACATGATTCAATTCAGGGTAGAAAGCATGGATGAGATAATTGAAAGAAGGGTTTTCTTGAGCGAAGCAAAAATTCAAAAAATAAAAATCAAAGATAGCTCTATTTCAGAAAGAAAAGAAAGAGATCTGGAAAGCTTTTTCATAAACCAAGATGAAGAAGGTAATTTTTTTGAAAAATTTAAAAGCAGAAAAGAAGCAAAAAAGGCATTTTTCAACAGAATCTCCTCTTTAGGAATGTCTGAAACAGATTATCTAAATCTAATCGAAGAGGATTTAATGATTGAAGAAATTGAAGTTTCAATATCTATGACAGCACAATCTGATTCAGAAACATACAAAAAAGATATTGAAAACGTGATCCAAAACATGATAGACGAAGGCAAAAACCTTACTGAGATATCACTTGAATTAAACAATGGAAGACCTGGCTTGAGGTCAATAGCGAGTAGATGGATAACAAGAGCTGAAGCAGAGTCCGCAATGATACCTTTTGAAGAACTAAATCAGCAAAAAATAATTAAATATCAACTAGGCAATGAAACATTTTTTTCTATAGGTCTTGAATACAGAGAAGCTTCTGGTCAAGAATATGAAGAATTTGTCAAAACGCAAAAAAGCAAAAACAACAAAGAGTTAAACCTTGAGCAAATTGCTGTTGAAACAGATTATTCAAAAAATTATGAAGCCGTTAGGGTCCAAAGCATACAAGTTTCAGCACCATTAAATGAACTTTACAACGACATAAAAAACAAAATAACCTCTTCTCATGAAATTGTCGTAAATGACAAAGTTTATTTAATCTACAGAGATTTGCTATTAGGTAATTACGATTCATCTGGCTCCAAAAGTTTAGAAAGCTCGCAAGAAGAAAATGCCAGGAATGAATATCTTGCATTATGCGCATGGAGCTTTTTGCTAAAAAGCAAAATGTCAGAATCAGAAAAAGACGAATCCTCTCTGCTTCAGTCTCAATCATGCTCATCAGACCTTTTGAAACTAGCTCCTTTTGACCCTTACAACATCCTGCTGTTAGCAAGAATAGAGCTTGAAACCGGAAACAAGACAAAAGCGATTAAACTGATTGAAGAAGCAAAAGAGTTTCGTGGACAAAACTTAAACATATCCTTTCAAATATCTTCCCTTTTTAGAGAAGCTGGAAATGAGGAGATGGCTCTTTTGGAAGATGAAGAAAGAAATCAAATGATAGGGAACTTAAACAACAAACTATTTTGAACAAGAAATATCACATACGAACATTCGGTTGTCAAATGAATACAGCTGATTCAGATTCAATTGCAGGAATGCTTGATAGTTTTGGACTTGAAAAGTCAACAGAAGAAAAAGCAGATATAGTTCTTTATAACACTTGTGCAGTTAGAGAAAAAGCTGAACAAAGAATGAGGTCTGAGCTTGGTAGCGTCAGGATACGAAAAGAAAAAAATCCTGAAGTAAAAATAGGCATACTTGGCTGTGCTGCTGAAAGCTTGAAGGAAAAATTAGAAAAAGAAGCATGGATTGATATTGTGCAAGATGGTAAAGATCTTGAAAAAATGAAAGAAGCAGTGATGCAAATTCTTCCAGACGAATATGAACCTACTCAGGATTCTTTTGGCCTACATAGAGGTGGTGAAAATTCAGGAATGATACCTGTCATAAGAGGATGCTCTTACATGTGCTCTTATTGCATTGTTCCTAGAACAAGAGGTCTACAAAGATCTATACCTTTAGAGGAGATACTAAAAGATGTAGAGCTGTCTATCGAGAAAGGCTCAAAAGAAATATATCTATTAGGTCAAAACTTCCTTTCATATGGTAGAGATCTCTCAAAAAAAATATCTCCGGAGGAAATGATATCGACTGTGCATGACTCATTTCCCGAACTTAAAAGAATAAGATTCCTAACAAGTCATCCTCACGACCTAACAAAGAATTTTCTACAAACAATGACCTCGCTTCCACGTGTTGCAAAATATCTTCATTTACCATTTCAATCTGGAAGTGATACTGTTCTTAAAGCCATGAGGAGAATAACAACAAGGAGAACTGTTATTGAAAAGTCACAATGGGTAAGAGATATATGGAAGGATGCAACCCTCTCTACGGATATCATTGTTGGCTTTCCAACTGAAACTAAAAAAGATCACGAAGAAACAATCTCTTTGTTGGAGGAGGTTCAGTATGATTTTGCATACTCTTTCCTCTACTCGCCAAGACCTCAAACTAAAGCATTTCCATTAGGCGATCCAATACCTCATAAAGAAAAAGTTGAAAGGCTTTCAGAAGTGACAAAAGTTTTAAACTCAATTTGGTTTGAAAAAAATAAAAAATATCTAGGTAAAACAGTTGAAGTTTTAGCAGAAAGCAAAGAAGGAAAATCTAAAAACAGATGGACTGGCAGGTCGGAAGGCTTTCATCTTGTTCACTTTGATTCAGACACAAATCCAATAGGCAAGTATGTCAAAGTAAAAATTACAAAAACAGGATCAACATTTCTTGGAGGAGAGCTTGTTTAAAATTTTTATTCTCTTGCTGCTTCCAATTCAGCTACAAGAGGCGCTTCAGCTACACCCTTCCGTTATCACTGCAAAAAAAAATGTTGAATTATCAGAGCTAAATTTCGCACAATCCGAATATCAAACATTTTCCCCCCTACTCTCAACAAGTGGATCTCATAACAATAATGAAAGTAGTGTCAATTTTGACACAAGCAAATCAAGCAATTTGAATGCTTCAATTTCATGGCTTACAAGAAGAGGATATTCACTTAGTCTTTCATTACGTAATGGGGAATCCATATACAACAGTTCAATAGGTGGAATAACTGACAACTATTCACTTTCCTCAGGCTTTTCACTTAGCTATCCTCTTTTTTCTGAAAAAAGAAAATCAAGATTAAGCAGCACAGACATATCAGCATTCAACACCTTGAAAACCCATATAGACTACCAAGCGACCTTGAACCAATCAGCATATGATGTGATTTCAAGATTTTGGGATTGTTTAATTCTTGAAGAAAACCTAACCTTGACAAAACTGTCATTAGAAGAAAGCCAACAGCAGCAATCTCAAATAGAAGCAAGAATAAAAACTGGCACACTTGCTGAAAGCGAAATCTATAGTTACATCAATAGGACACTTCAACAAGAAGCTTCAGTGATTGATGCAGAAATAAGGCTACAGGAATGCAATGAGCAAGCAAACCTTCTTTTTGGTAGAGAAGTCCCCAGGGAATGGTTTGAATTGGTCAAATCAATTGATTTTCAAGAAGATACTTCATATCCTGAAAAAGCATACAAGACAACAGATGTTGAAAAAAGCGAGATTGATCTAAGCATTGGACAAATCAGTCTGCAAAATTCATACTCTCAAGATATGGCTGATTTTGATCTTTCCATGAGTTATGGTTTGAATGCTAACTCAACAACTCAGACAAGCTTCAGCGATCTGGAAAATCCGAACTGGAGTGTTGGGCTAACCTGGTCAAAAAGACTGGGAAACAAAAATTACAACCAAAAAGAATCAGAGATAAATTTTGAGAATCTCAATCTCTTTCTGGAGAGAACAATGGATAATGCACTTCTTACAGAAAGAAGCCTGGTTAACCAGATCATCTCTATAGAAAAGCTCGTTACAGCTTCTGAATCAGGAGTGCAAGCTGCACAAAAAGCTTACGAAGGAACAAAAGCAAGATGGGAAGTTGGACTGACAACAAACCTTGAACTATTCACCTTGGAAAATTCATTAATGTCTGCAAAGATGTCTTTACTCACAACGAAAAAAAACCTCTTACTGGCAAAAGCAAATCTTGCAAGATTTAGAGGAAATATTATTTCAAAAAATTAGCTGGCAAATTTTTCTCGCCATAAATCCATCTGCCTCTCACAAGAACTTCAGAGATATAGGAATTTGAAACCCTGGTTGCATCAATTAAGAAAACATGCTTACTTTCAAAAATGCCTTTTTCGAATTGTTTTGTGAAATTGCTCAAGTCCTTAAATTCAATCCATTGATCTGAAAAAAGAATTACAGACAAAAGAGAGTCATTTTCCTCTATTAGATAAGCTGCTTCAACACAAGACCCATCAAAGATTCCTTTCGCAATTTTTTCAATCATAATAATCCAATAATCAACGATGTGTAAATAGTTACTCCGGTTATATCACAAATAGTTTAAATCAATGGTGCACTGGCAACAGCAGGATCAATTTTCTTCAAAGACATCAATAGTGGTATTGCTGTTCCCACTATGCTGCCGGTCATTATTGCGGCCACAAGACTTAAGCCAACCACTTTGAGTTGGTCAAATTGCAAAGACTGGCCAGAAAAAAAATAAGAAACAATAAAAACAACCAAAGCACAACACAAAGCCATCGCAAGACCAACCTTTAATTGTTTTAAAACAAACCTCCAAGGCTTTTCAGCTGAAAGTCTGTTTGTGGCAAGGGCTCGAACAACTATTACCGAAGATTGGTTTCCAATTGCACCGCCTAAAGCCATTATCAATGGTAAAAACGCAAGAAGCAAAACAAAATTCTCAATTGAATGACCTTTTGTTTCTAGGATCCTGCCGGTTAAAAAGCTTCCAATCAAAGTTAAAAGAAGCCATGACATCCTTCTTAAAGCAATCTTCCAAGTCGTTTGGTTGACAGTTAACTCTTCCTCAGAAAGGCCTGCTAGCAAAAATACATCTTCAGTTGCTTCTTCTTGAACTATATCAACAATATCATCTGGGCTTAAGGCTCCGCACAGCACGCCCTCTTCGTCAGTCACGGGAACCATTAAAAGACCATACTGCTCAAACACCTTAATCGCTTCTTCTTTATCTGACGATATTGAGATTGAGATAACCTCATCTATAAAAACATCAGAAATAGGAAACCCTTCATCTGAATCACTAAGCTTTTTGAGGGTCACAAAACCTAAGAGCTTTCTATCATCATCTACAACATAAACAATATTTGAAAAATCATCATCAAAGCTGACAAGCTTGTTCAGTGCGTCTTTTACATTGTCTTTTATGTTTACAAATGCAGGCAGAATATCCATCCTTCCGGCTGCAGTATCTTCATCAAAATTTAAAAGGTCACTTATTAAGTGATTTTGTGTCCTAAGCTTTAATGTTATCTTTTCTTTTATCCTGTCTGGAAGAAATCGGATAACAGCAGTAGCTATATCGACTGGCAACTTGCGTAAAATTTTCATAGAATGATCAGTTTTTAATCTCGAAATCTGCTGCGCTAACACATCCTCATCCACTTTTTCAAGTATCAATTGTGGTCTAGGTATTTTTAAGACCAAATCAAACAAATTTTGTCTATCTTCTTTTTCAAGAAGCGGAAAAACGCTAGCAATTTCACCAGGGTGATATTTAAGAATAAATTTCTTTTTTCTTTGAATGCTTTTGTAGTTTAATATCTTCTCTAAAGCTGCTAAAAGAATTGAATTACGTAGTTTGCGTGACATCAATCAAGCTCCATTTAAATTGGGAAAAAAATAAAATTTTCTAGAAAACAATTTAATTTTGTGCATTTTTATATGATTTTAGTTTTAAAAAAATACATTTACCCATTTTTAATACATAAAATGTAATTATTATGATTAACCCAATTTCTTTATTTTTAAATAACTTCTTAACATCAGGAGGCCTAGGTGGATCAATTATCCTTCTAGTAATAATTCTCCTTTCGATCTATGGCCTTGCAATAGTTTTTGAAAGAAGAAAAACATTTGCAAGAATACCAAAAGGTGGCGGCAAAGATGTTGTAAGGCGAATAATTAGCTCTTTGGAGATAGACGATATAGCAGAAGCGAAAGTACAAACATCATCTAGAAAAGACGTTTATTCCAGAATGCTGAAAACTGTTCTTGAATCGAGAGAATGCAGTAAGGCTATATTTGAAGAAAATATTTCAAAAACATTTCTCAAAATCTCATCCGATCTTGAAAGAAACTTAGCAAGCCTTGCAACCATTGTTGAATTTTCGCCACTTATAGGTCTGCTTGGAACAATTGTGGGTTTAATGAAGATTTTTGGAAGCATTTCTGAAGGTGGCTTGGGCCATCATGAAGAACTTGCAGGAGGTATCTCAACTGCTCTCATAACAACAGCTGCAGGTCTTATAGTTGCAATATTCTTTGGGATAATACTTAGATCTTATAAATCAAAAATTGAAGACATTTCAATGAATATTGAAAATTGTGTTTCAGACGTGGTTTCACATCCATCATTTTTTCAAAAAAACATAAATGACGACATGGAGAGTTCGAATAATTGAAAACAAGATTTAAAAACAAGTCAGAAAACACAGAGTTAAAAATAGCCTGGACTCCTCTTATTGACATGGTTTTCATACTGCTTCTTTTTTTCGCCGTCACAACAACATGGGCTTCAAAAGAAGCCGGAATGAATATGGAACTGCCAAATGCTGGCTCAGGAACACAACAAAACAATAACCAAATAATTTATGTAGATGAATTAGGAAGAATATACATAAACAATCAAGACACACCGCTTTCAATTGCTGATTTCCTAAATGAACTAAACCGTTTTGAAAAAGATCAACCATGGGAAATAAGAGCTAACAAAGATGTTCCTTATGAGAAAGTTATTATTGTGCTTGACAACCTAAGAAAAGAAAAATACATGAATGTAATACTTGCGGTTGAACCTAATAGAAATTGAAAAAAATAACTGAAATAGAAAAAAATATAATTCCAGAATCATTAAGAACACCTCTTAGGATTTCTCTTTTTTTGCATGTAATATTGATTTCTTTTCTTGCCTTCATAAAATTCCCCTTGCCTGAACCACCACCGTTAATTCTAAAAATATCAGAAGAACAAAATGCAGAAAGTGAAAAAGAAAAAGAAAATAATGATCCTGAAAAAGAACAGGAAGATTCAAAAGGTCATGGTTCAAGAGAGCTGAATAAAGAAAGCAAAAAAACAACAAATCAAAAACCAGTACAAGGTCAAATATATGTAGTTAAATCTGGTGACAGCGTTGGAAAAATTGCTTCAGAAGCTGGAGTCAGTGTTCAAGATATGAAAAAATTCAATCCATGTGATCTTGGCGAAAACCCATCTCTAATAATAAAACCAGGAGATAGGCTGATGATACCGGGTGCTGGAAGGAAAGAGCCTGGTCCATGCAAAACAAAACAAAAAGAAATACCTTCAGAAGAAATAGAAATAACTGAAGAAGATCTTATGGAAACAATTTTAAAAACAACAGAAGTTACAGTTGAAGAGG
>DLTY01000032.1 GCA_002501535.1 bacterium UBP7_UBA7824 | reverse complement strand
TGCCAGCATCCTTGAAAAGATAGAAGTGTCCCACCTCGCAGTCGGTGAGGATTTCCGTTTTGGCAAGAACCGGACTGGAGACACAGGTGAACTGAAAAAATGGTGTGACGGGAATGACATCTCCATTGATGTTTTGGGTGATGTCACAGATGGCAGCACCAAGATAAGCAGCACACTCATAAGGGAAAAGATCTCAAAAGGCGAAATCGGGAAAGCCAATGAATTGCTGGGAAGCGAATACTCCATAAGCGGAACGGTTGTCAAGGGTTCCGGAAGGGGTGGTGGAATCGGTTTTCCAACTGCAAACATCAAGATATCCGGCGATAAGCAAGAGCCTGGCTATGGTGTCTATTGCGGAAAGATACAGATTGACGAAAAGGCATACAGGGCGGCAATAAACTACGGCACAAGAAAAACATTTGGTGAAGGGGATGTTTGGCTTGAGGTCCACATTCTGGATTTTGACCAGATCATCTATGGCAAAGATGTGAAGATCTTTTTGGCAAAAAAGATAAGGGAAGAGCAAAAATTTGAAAATATCGATGAGCTGAAAGGCCAAATC
Organism: bacterium UBP7_UBA7824; assembly: GCA_002501535.1. Lineage (GTDB taxonomy): Bacteria > UBP7 > UBA6624 > UBA6624 > UBA6624 > UBA6624. The sequence continues at coordinate 35,152 of DLTY01000032.1, read as the reverse complement.
AGCAGAGATATAGAAACCTGCCGGAAAGGCTGATAAGACTAAGTTATCTGCTTAAAACAAGCCATATTTTCTCAAACAAATCACTTGCCAACCAAAAAACACACAACAAAAGGTAGAATTGCTGGACACAGAGGAGCTACGTTACTACTGGGTTCAAACCGAGTTACATCGTGGCAATGGAGGAAATTTATGAGCATTGAAGCAAAAATAAAGTCTAAGATTATCAAAGACTTTGCAATCAAAAAAGGTGATACGGGAAGTCCTGAGGTGCAGGTTGCCCTCTTGACTTACAGAATCAACCAACTTACGGAGCATCTTAAAGACAACCGTAAAGACAACCATGGGAAAAGAGGCTTCTTGGCTTTGATTCAGAGAAGAAGAGATCTGCTTGACTACCTTAAGAGAAAGGATGTTGACAGGTACCAAAAACTAATCAAGAGCCTTGGTTTGAGGAGATAGTCATGAGTAACGTACTAGCAATCAAATCCAGAAAAGAAAGCGGAAAATCCGCTTTAAGGAAAATGAGAAGAGAAGGGTCTGTCCCTGGTGTTCTTTATGGAAAAGGTGCAGAGCCTATTGCATTTGAGGTTGATAAAAAAACCGTAATGGCTACCTTGAAAAAAATGTACAAATCCAACCAGGTTGTAGAGGTTGAATTAGATGGAAAAAAGAAAGGCACTGCAGTCTTCAATGAGATACAAAATCATTATTTTGATGGAACACTACAGCATATTGACCTGTGGTCAGTGAAACCTGAAGAGCAGATAACCAAAAAAGTATTCCTGCTACCTTCTGGGGAATGGGATCTTCAAAGATCAAAGGGTTTCTATATGGAAGTTAAAGCAATCAAGATAACTGGACCTGCAGGAAAGATGCCTGGAACTATTCCATTTTCAACAACTGGCTTGGAAGAGGGTGATAAACTTCGAATAAAAGATTTAAAGATTCCAGACGGAATTGAAATCGCCCAGCATGGCAATACAGTAATCTGTCGACAGTGAAGTTTCTTGTCGTTGCTCTTGGTAACCCTGGAGACAAGTATCAGAACACAAGACACAATGCAGGCTGGCGTGCAATTGATGCATTCAGAGAGAAAAACCAGTATCCAGAATGGCAGAAATTTAAACATGGGTTTCTTGGTTTAAAAAGGGTCAATGGGTTATGGTGCAAAAAAGATAATGTCATCTTGTTCAAACCGTTAACATTCATGAATCTTTCGGGATCTGCGATTTTAAAAATAAAAAACTATTTAAAAATAGATACTGAAAACATTATTATTCTTTTAGACGACATTAATTTTGATATTGGGCTTGTTAAAGCTCGCGAAAAGGGAAGCGCTGGTGGCCATAATGGAATGAAAAGCATTATCACATGTCTTAAAACTCAAGAAATAAAAAGAATCAAAATTGGGGTTGGAAAATTTAAAAATCATCCGGATTTAGCTGGTTATGTGCTTGCAAAACTCAACAAGGATGAACTTGACAATGAAGAAAAATGTTATGAGATGGTTTTTGAGAAAATAAAATCATTTACAAGAAAATAGCGATAAATATTATTAAATAATATTTAAGGGTGCTAGAATATTATCCCATAATGATTACAAATATGGGACCAGGAACAAACAACAACCCTAATCAAAAAAACTCTCTCGAAGTTGCTAAAAAATGCCGTGAACACATCTTAAGAATGACATCATGGGCTAATTCAGGACATCCTGGAGGGTCTCTATCAGCAATAGACATGCTTGTTTGTCTTTATGTTGAAAGAATGCAGGTTCAAGCTGAGATGCCTAGATGGGAAGACAGAGACAGATTTATCATGAGCAAAGGTCATGCAAGCCCTGGCATGTATGCAATATTGAGAGAAATGGAATTCATAAATGATGATGATGTAAGAAATTTCAGGCAACTTGGTGGAGTATGCCAAGGACATGTTGATAGCAAGTGGGCTCCAGGAGTTGATTTTTCTGCTGGGTCACTGGGAATGGGTTTGTCTTTTGGAATCGGATGTGCACTTGCAGCCAGGATGGAGAAATCATTAAGAACAATTTTTGTGATGCTTGGTGATGGAGAGATTCAAGAAGGTCAAGTTTGGGAAGCGGCAATGTCAGCTTCAAACTTTAATCTTGACAATCTAAAAGTGTTTTTAGATAACAATGGCATACAAAATGATGATTTTTGTGACAATCAAATGTTAATGGGGAATATTGAAGCAAAATGGAAAGCTTTTGGTTGGGAGACAAAAACAATTGATGGTCACTGCCATGATGAGATAAAAAAAAGCATTACCTGGTTAGATTCAATCAAGGGCAAACCGGCTATAGTGATAGCAAAAACCGTAAAAGGCAAGGGTGTTAGTTTTATGGAAAACAACCCTGCATTTCATGGAGCTGCAGCAAATCCAGAACAACTGGAACAGGCATTGAAGGAGATATACGGATGACTCTAGCTGCTCCAAGAGATGGTTATGGAAGTGCCTTATTGAAATTGGCAAAAAACCCAAAAGTTGTAGTGTTAGAAGCTGATTTAGGAAAATCAACAAAAAGCTGTTGGTTCAGAAAAGAACATCCAGAAAGAACATTTTGTGTTGGTATATCTGAGCAAAATATGGTTTTAGTTGCAGCTGGACTTGCTTCCTCTGGTTACATTCCGTTTGCAAGCACTTTTGCAATATTTAGTGAAAGAGCTTTCGAACAAATGAGAAATGGAGTTTGTCGTCCTGAATTGAATGTGCATCTATGCGGCAGTCATGGTGGAATGCATACAGGTGAAGACGGAAGCTCTGCGCAATCTGTTGAAGATTTGGCTATATTCAGGTCATTACCAAACATGACAGTAATACACCCTGCTGATGATCTATCTGCTGAAGAGTTAACAATTCAATTATCAGAATATCCAAGTCCGTCTTACATGCGAACAACTCGAAACAAAGTGCCTAGATTGTACGAAGACAAAATTGAAGAACTAAAGATAGGAAAAGGGGTTGTCCACAAAAAGGGTGATGATGTTGTTATTTTTGCCTGTGGCATCATGGTCGCAAGATCGCTTGAAGCAGCGGAAAAACTTTCTGAAGAAGGGATTCATGCAACTGTGATTGACATGCATACAATCAAACCTTTAGATGAAGAACTTGTTATTGCTAAAGCTAAATTATGTGGATGTGCGGTGACTGTTGAAGATCATTCTGTAATTGGCGGCCTGGGTGGTGCAATTTCAGAATGCTTGATAAGCAAGCATCCAATTCCAATAGAAAATGTAGGTGTGAAAGACAAGTATGGTCAATCCGGAAAGCCAGAAGAGTTAATGGAATTAATGGGTTTAACTGTTGATGACATTATCAAATGTGCCAAAAAATCAATTAAAAGAAGGAGTTAATCATGGATTTTTATTTAGATACTGCAGATATAAATCAAATTAAGGAAATAGATAAATGGGGTATTTTGCGTGGAGTAACCACCAATCCAAGCATAATAGCAAAAACTGGAAGAGATTACCAGGAAGCTGTTTCAGAAGTTTTAGCAATAATGGGGAATAGACATGTTTCTGTAGAGACTCTAAAAGATGATGCGGACATCATTGTTGAACAGGGTAAAAAATACAGAGAGTGGGGAAGCAATGTTGTTGTAAAAGTAGCAACAACTGAAGAAGGCTTGAAAGCATTATCCACATTAAGAAAATTGGGTATTCCAACCAATGCAACACTCATATTCTCACTGAACCAAGGAATATTAGCAGCTGAAGCAGGTGCTAATTACATATCTCCATTCGTTGGCAGGCTAGATGACATTGGCTCAGATGGAATTGGGCTAGTGGAAGATTGTGTAAATTATGTAGAAGAAAATGGACTTGATTGCAAGATCATTTCCGCAAGCTTAAGGTCGCCTCAACATTTGGAAGAATCTGCAAAAGTAGGTGCCCATATTGCAACATGCCCTTACTCCCTTCTGCAGAAAGCTCTGAAACATCCTTTAAACGATCTTGGGCTAAAGGCGTTCTTAGATGATTGGGAAGAGGCAAAAAGAAAACTTAAAAAATGAAATATATATTTATAACTGGTGGTAATTTATCTGCTCTAGGGAAGGGTATAACATCAGCGACAATAGGCTCACTTTTAAAAGCTAGAAAATGGGATGTTTCTGTTGTTAAAGTGGATCCATACCTCAACGTTGATGCAGGAACGATGAGTCCTTATCAGCACGGAGAGGTTTATGTAACAAAAGATGGGGCTGAAACAGATCTAGATCTTGGACATTATGAAAGATTTTTAGATATAAACCTAGAACAAAAAAACAACATAACAGCAGGCAGAGTTTACAAAAGGGTTCTCGAAAAGGAAAGGCGTGGCGAATATTTAGGCGCTACAGTCCAGGTCATACCGCATGTAATTAATGAAATTAAATCTTTAATCAAGGAAGCAGGAAAGGGTCATGAGGTTCTTCTAGTGGAACTTGGAGGCACGGTCGGGGATATAGAAAGTTCTGCTTTTTTGGAAGCGATAAGACAATTTAAAAAAGATGAAGGAAGTGAAAATGTAACATATATTCATCTTTCTTACCTACCCTATGTGGAAACAGCTGGCGAAATCAAAACAAAACTAACACAACAAACAGTAAGAGAGTTAAGAGGTGCTGGAATACAACCAGATATCATCATCACGCGCACAACAAAACCAATTAATGACTCTGTTCGAGAAAAAATAGCCTTATTTTGCGATGTTCCAAAAAAAGCAGTTATTCAAGGTATAGATACAGATAGTATTTACAGAATACCTTTACTTTTTGAAGGAGAAGGGCTTCCCCAAATATTAGAGGATTGCTTAGGGCTTGAAAAAAGAAAACCTGATCTTGAAAAATGGGCAGATTATGTTGAAACTGTAGTTGCTGCGGAAAAAGAATTGGAAATAGGAATTGTGGGAAAATATGTAACATTAGAAGATGCATATAAATCCGTATACCAAGCACTTGTTCATGCTGCTGCTTCGCAAAATCATAGAGTAAAAATCAAATGGATCAACTCATCATCGATAAAAAATCAAAATGACGCTGATGAAACCTTGCACAATCTTGATGGAGTTGTTGTTCCTGGTGGTTTTGATAGCCGCGGAATGGAAGGCAAGGTGCAAGCTGTTCAATGGTGCAGAGAAAACAATGTACCATATCTTGGATTGTGCTTAGGGTTACAGGTGATGGTAATTGAATTTGCAAGAAATGTTTGTAATCTAAAAGATGCAAACAGCACAGAAGCGGATCTAAAAACTCCTTTTCCAGTTATAGACCTGCTTGAGGAACAGGAAAGAATCAGATACAAAGGTGGGACAATGCGACTTGGTGATTATCCTGCCTGCATAAAAGAAAACACCTTGGCAAGCCTCCTGTATAAACAAAAAACTGTGGATGAAAGACATAGACACAGATGGGAAGTAAATAACAACTGGAAAAACCAACTCGAAGAAGAGGGGATGGTTTTTAGCGGTCTTTCGCCAGATGGATTCCTTGTTGAAATCGCTGAAATTAAAAATCATCCATTTATGATAGCAAGTCAATTCCATCCTGAATTTACAAGCAGACCATTAAAACCAAATCCTTTATTCAAAGGGTTATGCAAGGCTGCAATTAAAAATAAAACAAAAGCTAAAAAATCAAAATAAAGATCTATTTTTTAATTCAATAAAACACCTTGCAGTTGCCTTAACATCGACAAGCGCATCATGAGCCCCATCAAAAGATTCATTGAAAAGGAACATGTGTAATTCAGAAAGATTGGGCCACTTGTACCCTCGCCAACCTCGATTATTTGGAATTTTACAAATATCAGTAGTTGATTTCATTGTACAAAACAAGTTTTCTGGCAAATTTAAATCTGATCCGATTCTCGTATATGCAATTTTTAAAATCTTTAAATCAAAATCAATATTGTGGGCAATTAGCATCTTGGAAGATTGCAACATTTCATCAAATTGATTTAAAACTTTATGAATATCTTTACCGTACTCCACAGCTCTTGCTTGTGTTATACGGTGTATTTTTGCTGCTGATTCCGGAATGATCCATGATTGCTCTTCTCCGAAGATAAGGGCTTCGGGATAGATGATGTCGGAAACATTGGCGATTTCATTAAAATTTTCATCATAAAGTATCGCCGCTATTTGAACTAAGTGAGGCTGCTTTTCATCTGACCATGGAGCTCCCTTCACGGGAAATCCGGTTGTCTCCGTATCAAAAAATAAATAACTCATTTTTAACCTTGTTGACATATTTTATTATCAACTATCAATAGAATTAAAAAATGAGGACTTTAATCAAAAATGCGATCTGTATTCTTGAAGATGAAACCCTGAAAACTAATATATTATTTGATCAGCAAAAGATTCTCACATGTGATGCTGCTAAAACCACTGTCGCTGATGAAACTATTGAAGCAAACGGCTTACATCTCATTCCTGGCTTGATTGATGATCAGGTGCACTTCAGAGAACCTGGCATGACGCATAAAGAGGATATTTTTTATGGAAGTGCTGGATGCGCAAAAGGTGGAATAACCACTTTTTTAGAAATGCCAAATACTATTCCATCAACCACCTCAAACGAAGCCCTTTATGCAAAAATTAACACTGCATCAAAAAACAGTCTTGTTAACTACGGTTTTTTCATTGGTGCAACAAATGACAATTTAAAAGAATTGCAAAAAGCAACAAGAACACCTGGGATAAAAATATTCTTTGGTTCAAGTACCGGTGACTTGCTTGTTGAAGATATGGATATTCTTGAAAGTATTTTTTCAGAAACAAATCTTCCCATAGCGGGTCATTGTGAAGATGAAGCCATAATAAAAAATAATTTTAAAAAATTTAAAAAAGAAATTGAGATTACATCTGACGTAATGCTGCATTCCAAAATACGAGACAGAAAAGCTGCAATATCATCTACAGAAAAAATAACAAAATTAGCAAAAAAAACTAATAAAAATATGCATGTGCTTCATTTGTCAACAAAAGAAGAAATAGAAATAATAAAAAATCACCAAAACCTTATAACAGCTGAAGCCTGTATACCTCATCTGATGTTTACTTTAGATGATTATGACAAGTTGAAAACTTTAGTGCAAGGCAATCCTTCAGTAAAAACAAAAGAGGATCAGCAAGCATTATTCGATGGTTTGAATCAAGGTGTCATTCAGGTTATAGCTACGGATCATGCTCCGCACACCCTGGAAGAAAAAATGCAAAGATATCCAAAGTCTCCTTCAGGAATGCCAAGTGTCGAAAACTCATTAGCATTAATGTTAAACCAGGTCAATAAAAATAAAATATCGCTAGAAAGAGTTATTAAGTGCATGGCTACCAATCCTGCTAAACTTTGGAATATTCCCCACAAGGGCAAAATCAAAACAGATTATCATTCTGATCTAGTTCTTGTTGACCTCAATAAAGAAAAAACAATCAAGAACAAGGATCAAATTACAAAATGTGCTTGGTCACCTTGGGATGGTCAAAAAATAACTGGTTGGCCTGAGATGGTTTGGGTAAATGGGTTAAGGGTTTTTGCAGAAGATAAAATTGATTATTCCAAAAGAGGCAAGGAAGTGTTGTTTAGCGAAGAAAGAAAGGGGTTTTGGAACCGATAAGGGTTTAATTCAAGATGGTAAAAAATATAAAAACAAAATCCAAAATTTCTTCAATTAAGAAAAAAATTGGAAAAACACCATTATTAAGGGTAAGGTTAAAGTACAAAAATAAACCGTTAAATATTTGGGCTAAATTTGAAGCTTTGAACCTTACAGGTAGCATTAAAGACAGAATGGCTATACATATCATCGAACAAGCATACAAAAAAAATGAAATTGATCCCGAATCTGTAATTGCCGAGGCAACAAGCGGAAACACTGGCATCTCTTTTTCTGGAATTGGAAATCAATTAGGTCATAAAGTAAAGATATATATGCCTAACTGGATGAGCAAAGAAAGGATTCAAAGAATCAAAAGTTATGGTGCTGAAATTATTCCTGTTTCAAGAGAGGAGGGTGGCTTCCTTGGAAGCATAGCGTTAACAGAAAAATATGCAAGTGAAGAGAATAATGTTTTTTTGCCAAAGCAATTTTCAAACAAAGCAAACATTGAAGCTCATTATCTGACTACAGGTCCAGAAATATTAGAACAAATGCATAAAGTGGGCAATACACCAACTGGCTTTGTTGCTGGTGTGGGAACTGGCGGTACTGTAATGGGTGTTGGCAAATATCTAACAGAAAATATAAGCAATATATCCATCAACCCTCTTGAGCCAGCAAACTCTCCTACGCTTAAAACCGGGCATAAAAATGGAAAACATAGAATTCAGGGAATTAGTGACGAGTTTATACCTGAAATTGTTAACCTGCAATGGCTAGATGAGATAATCGATGTATGGGATGGAGATGCAATAATTATGTCTCAGATGATATTTAAAAAATTAGGCTTAGGGGTTGGAATCTCTTCTGGCGCAAATCTTATTGGAGCAATTAAATTAGCTAAAAAACAAAATTTTGATGGTGTTGTTTGTACGATTTTTTGCGACTGCAACAAAAAATACCTTAGCACAGATTATTCATCTAATGAAAAGATGGAAAATCATTATATTAGCAAGGATGTTGAGTTGCTTGATCTATCTTTCTTTTAAATAAATCTGAATAAATTACTTTTGCCAATAAGGTAATAGCCTATCAATAAGACCGTCTAACTCATTTAATGGAATCATATTAGGCCCATCACTCATTGCATTATTTGGATCTGGATGTGTTTCTAGAAAAAGACCTATTGCCCCAGCAGCTAGAGCAGCTTTGGCTAAGGGTTCGACAAAATGCCTTTCGCCAGAGCTTTTTCCGTCCCCTCCTCCCGGAAGCTGGACAGAATGAGTTGCATCAAAGACAACATTGGCATATTGTTTCATGATTGCAATTGACCTCATGTCAACAACAAGATTCTTGTACCCAAAAGAAGAACCTCGTTCACATAGCAACACCTCAGCATCTCCACCATGCTTTACTTTATCAATTGCATATTTCATATCCTCTGGATGCATGAATTGTCCTTTCTTCACATTCACAACCTGAGCACGCTTACCACATTCCAATAAAAGATCTGTTTGCCTGCAAAGAAAAGCAGGTATCTGAATAACATCAACAACTGAGCAAACCTTTTTTACCTGGCTTGTTTCATGAACATCTGTAAGGACAGGCATGTTGAAGTCTTTTTTAACCTTGCTTAAAACTTTCAAGCCCTTGTTTAAGCCTAACCCCCTGTAGGAGCTTGCTGAAGTTCTGTTTGCTTTATCCCAGCTTCCTTTAAAAATTATTGGTAATTTAAATTTTTCACTTATTTTCTTTAACTGAGAGGCTACCTCTAAAGATAGAGATTCGCTTTCAAGTGAACAAGGTCCTGCGATTAAAAATTTTGAAGAAAAATGTTTAAGCATAACTTTATTTTAATTAACCTACCTTCCATCTGTTGTGCAACCAAAGCCATTGATTAGGTTCTTCCATTATAAGTTCAACGATTTCGTTTGAATAATGCTGAACTGCCTCTTCCTGACTGAGTTTTCCAAGTTTTTCAGATGGTTTAATAATCCATTTAAAAGAACCCCATTTAACTCTTCTGACTGCGGAAACCACTGCTGAACAATTGAATTTGAGTGAAAGGTTGTAAGCTCCTGTAAATGCCCTAGCTGGCCTGCCCATAAAATCTACAACTACTCCATTAGCGGAATGCTGGTCAGAAACTAACCCAGCAACAGCGCCTTTTTTCATTATTTTAGAAATCTTTGCTAGATCACGCCAATGCCTTGTTAGATTCAGCATGCCAAACTTAGATCGTGTCTCTAGTGCAAGATCGTTAAGGAGACTATTGCTTTGTGCTCTTCCAACTGCAATTAATGGAATATTTAGAACTCGCTTGAAAAGCGCTCCGCAAATTTCCCAATTTCCATAATGTGCAGTTATCATGACGCCGCCCTTTTTGATTGAACTTATATTTTCAAAACCACTCTTTTCAATATTGATTAACTTGAAAAAATCTTTACCGTGCAGATTCATATAAAAAATTTCAACCATCGTTAAAGCGAGATTGTAAAAACTTTTTTTTAAAATTTTTTCACATTCACCTTCTGAAAAATCAGTAAAAATTAACTTCATTCTCTTGACAGCTCTTTTTCTTGGGCTGATCATCATGGGCCACAGCAAAGCAAAGTAAAGCTTGCCTAGCATTTCACCATTCTGGAATGGAATTATCCTCACCAAAAACATAGCGAGGTAAAGTAAAAACTTTTCAAATATTCTTCTCAAGATTTAAACCTTGATTGGCGTAACTGGATCGACACCTTGCAAAACATTAATTACATTTTGAGCTGCCAAGTGAGCCATGCCGTTCCTGGAATTCACAGAAGCACTGCCAGTATGAGGAGCCAGAACAACCTGATCCATGCTTAATAATGGATTGTTTTTTTCTGGCGGTTCTGGGTCATACACATCTAAACCTGCACCCAAAATCTCCCCTTCTACAAGAGCTCTGTACAAATCAGCTTCATCCACTAAACCACCCCTTGCAGCGTTAATTAGTATTGAATTTTTTTTCATCTTTTTAAAAGATGTGTAATTCATAATTTTTTTTGTAGATTCCAAAAGTGGTGCGTGCAAACTTAAAAAATCACTCTGTGCCAATAATTCATCAAAATCAACCCTTTCAGCATTTAGCTCATCCTCACCCTCTTCCCATGGGAAAGCATCGGTGTAGAGGATCTTCATATTAAAACCTTTAGCTCTTTTTGCAACCGCTCTACCAATTCTGCCGGCACCAAAAATTCCAAGTGTTGCCTCCCATAAGTCCTGGCCAATTAATAAGCTGGGTGACCAGCCTTTATATTGGCCTTTTTCAGTCATTTTATGGCCCTCAACAATTCTTCTAGCACAAGACATCATCAATGCCCAAGTGAGATCAGCAGTTGCTTCAGTCAAAACATCAGGTGTATTTGTACAAATAACACTATGGTCTTGACATGCTTTAACGTCTATATTGTCAAAGCCAACAGCATAATTTGCAACAATTTTTAAATTGGAAGCATTTTCCAACAACTCAACGTCCACCTTGTCTGTTAGCAAGGTAATTAAAGCATCTGCGTCTTTTACCTTTTCTAAAAGCAAATCTCTTGGTATAACACAGTCGTCCTCATGTGTCCAAACATCATGGGATGCATTTCGAATCATTCGTTCGGCATCTCCAGGTAATTTTCTTGTTATGACGACTTTCATTTCACTATAGTACCATTTGAAACTTGCTTTTGAGGGTGTAAAGCAATTGGACCGCCATCATCAGCACAGAGGATCATGCCTTCGCTTATTTCTCCTCTCAACTTTACAGGTTCAAGATTAGCAACAACAACAACCTGTTTGCCAATCATCTCATCCACTGTGTAATGACCAGCCAGGCCGGCAACTATCTGTCTGACTGAATCCTCTCCAAGGTCTACCTCGAACACCAAGAGCCTATCTGCATCCGGGTGTTTTTTGCCAGAAGTTATTGTTCCTATTTTTAACTTTGTTTTAAAAAAACTTTTAATATCAATATGTTCTTTTTTTTCATTCATTTTATTCTCCTTACAATTCTCTTTTTTAATTTCAATTCTTGGAAATAGTTGCGAAAATGACTGTAAATTCTTAACTGGTGGAATAAAGCTTCCGTTACTGCTTGGCATGCTTGGTTGAGAGTTAAAAATCTTCAAAATGCTATTTGAGCTTGCAGGCAGCAGGGGACTTAACATGTTGCCGATTGTCAGAATTGCATCGCACAAATGGAAAAAAACATCATTCACTTCTTTTTGATTTTTGTTTTTATAAAGATTCCATGGTTGCATATCGTCCAAATACTTATGCCCCCAGCGAACCAGGTCTAAAACTGCCTCCATTGAGTTACGAGGATTTAAAGCCTCGAAGCCAGCATGCCACTCTTTTATACATTTTATTTTTTGGCTTGAATATGCTTCATCAAGCTTATCGGCAGGCTGAACTGTGCAATCAAGATATCTGTCAATCATCGATAATGATCGATGTATTAAGTTTCCCAACTCGTTTGCCAAAAATGAATTATAAAAATTAAAAAACTGATCAACTGTAACAGAGCCGTCACTGCCAAATGGAATAGAGTAAAGACAGAAGAATCTTAAAGAATCTTCTTCATGCAATCCAGTTTTTTTTGTAATTTTTAAAGGGTCTATGACATTCCCAAGACTTTTTGACATTTTGGTATTCCCAACAGTCAGATAACCATGAACAAACATCCCTTTTGGTAGCGGTAGATCAGCGGCCATCAATAGAGCTGGCCATACCCCTGCATGAAACCATAGTATATCTTTTGCAAGGAGATGAAATGAATTCCTCCATTTATCCTCCCATTGGTCATCCTTACCCCAGTTCAAACCTGACAAATATGTTGTCAAAGCATCAAACCAAACGTAAAAAACATTCTCATCGTCATCAGGAATCGGAACTGCAAAATTCAATCTTGATTTTGGTCTAGAAATACATAAATCTTCAACTTCACCATTTAATCTTGCTAAAATTTCCTTCCGCCTACCAGGTGGATTAACAAAATCAGGATTGTCCTCAATGAAGCTGGCAACTTTTGGTGCCCATTTTGAAAGTGGGAAAAACCAAGCGTCCTCTTTGACCTTTTCTAAACTATCACCAGTATCTGAGTCTAAATAATTACTTTTTTTTGCTTCTAGCTCCGGAACAAATCTAGCCTCTCGAACATTGTACCAACCTTCATAAATTCCTTTTTTAACTTGGTTTTTTTCTTTTAACCTCAAAAAAAGCCTCTGGACGTCTTTGTGATGTTCTGAATCGTCTGTATGGATAAATTGATGGGCACCAATATTCAAATGATCCATAAGCTGATGCCATTTAGGACGCATTTTTTTTACAAAATCTTTTGCTTTCAAACCCTCGATCATAGCTATTTTTTCAATTTTTTCAGCATGTTCATCAGTCCCTGTTGTCATTAAAACTTCTTTGCCACTGAGCCTAATATACCTACAAAAAACATCAGCAAAAATACTGGTATACGCATGTCCAAGATGAGGATTCGCATTTGGGTAAAAAATAGGTGTTGTGATATGTTTAAACATTATTTTCCCTGAATTATGATTTCTATTTTAGACATAGATTCGAAATTATAAATATCTTTAGTTATTTGAATTGATGCTAGAGCGCCATTTTCAAAACCAACCATTTCTTCTGCTCTGTTTGTAAGCTTCCATGTTGGGTAAAAAACTCTTTTTTGAGTTTTTACATCGGGAAAAATACCTTTTGCTGTAGCAATTTCTTCAACCAGGGTGATTAAAGACTGCAAAAATAAATAATTATTCTGAACCAAAGCAGTGTCTTCAAAAAATCTTTCTACGAGAATTTCTCCCTCTTTGAAGATAACGCCGGAAGGAACCCATTCGAATACCACCTTGACTGCGTCTCCTACAAAAACATTCGAAAGGGCGGATATTCTTAAAAAATAATTCCCAGATTTTTTTGAATCTAAAGCCCTTAATGCAAGTGTTTCCGCAGTTTCAAATGCAAAACTAACACCTAAACTTTCGGTATCAAAGATCATCTTTTGAAAACTACTTCTTAAAAAATCACCCAACAAAAGGGGATCTAGATCCCCAGGCAGCATCAACCTCTTTAGCTCTTGCCCCTTTACCAGAACCAAAGTGCCTTCGGAGGCTCGGAACTCTGCATCATTTAGAGCTGCTGTTACTTGTAGCAAATCTTTTTGGAGATCATCTAATTGTTTATTTTTTTCAAATAGTTCATTTTCTGTTTGTTGTAAGTTAATACTTAATTCTGAAATACTATTATTTAGCTTTTTTTCTTCATCTTTTAAATTTAAAACTTGTTTTTCTTTCGCAGAAAGTTCCTCGTTTAAGTAAAGCCCCTGTTCTCGCAAGGTCTCTATTTGTGCATTTAAAACCTCTGCTTGTTTGGATGAGTTAATTATCTCATTTTCTAACTGTTCTTTCACTAATGTTAAATCTTGTATTTGGCTATTGCTGTTATTTAAATCTGTTTCTAATTTTCCAAAATTTTTCTCAAGATCATTATAAGAACTCTGTAAATTCGAATATGTATTTTCTATTTCCTGCAGCTGCAAAGAACTCTCTGCAAGCTCTTTTTTAATTGCCTGAATGCGAAAAACAGCATCTTGAAAATCGCTACTAACAAAAGATAGCAAACCATAAATAAAACCTGAAACTAGAAAACCAATCATTCCTGCCCATATTGCAGATGCATACTTGGGCCTTAAACCTAGTAATCTTTTTTTACTTTTTGAATATTTTCTGCCTGCTATATCTCCCAGGTAAGCAATAATTCCTCCGGAAAGGAGGAGGAAGAGAACATTGATTAAGCCGTCATTAAACATAATTAAAAAAAACTATTTTTTTTGATCGAGGTTTTTATTTTGAAAATCACTAATAGTTTTTTTTGTTGTTTCTAAAGACCAAGATTCCGCAAATAAATCTGCTTCCCTAGCTAAAGCATCCTTTTGAAGCATTTCCAAGTGCAAGCCCAAAGACTGTTTTGCCAGTGCAATTGTTTGTTTGTTTTTAACAAGATATGGTTGTAAAAATTCTTTTGCATCATCAATTAACTCTTTTGGTTTTGATACTTTTTGAATCAAGCCCATCTCGAACGCTTCATCCGCTCTAAACAAACGGCCGCTCAAAACTAAATCTAAAGCTTTTGTTCTGCCTAAAAGGCTGACCAACCTTTGACCGCCACCCCATCCAGGTATGAGACCTAGGTTGACTTCAGTTTGACCAAACTTTGCTCTTGAGCTAGCAATTCTAAAATCGCAACAAAGAGCAAGCTCTAAACCCCCACCAAAACACATTCCGTTTACTGCTGCCAAGGTGACCAGAGGGACGGACTCCATTAAACTCCATATGCTGTTTCCTTTTTTAGCTAAACGAGAAGCACCGGCTGTATCTTGAGCCATAAGTTCAGGTAGGTATGCACCAGCAGAAAACATCGGCCCTTTACCCGTTACTATTATTGCCTTTAAAGTGTCATTTTTAGCCGCAAGCAACGCGCATTCTTTGAAGCTGTCAGAAAAAGCATCTGACAAATTATTTAATGGGTTGCCTTTGGTGTTTATAGTGATGATCAAACAGTCATCATCTTGATTGGCTTGAAAATAATCAGATTGATAAAACATCAGAACTTAAATTTAACATCTCCTTTCTTTTTCCAGTCTGCTGCTTTTGGAGCTCTCTTTCTCCCTCTATCAATCTCTTCCTGTGATTGTAAGTACATATCTCCAGGAACACATGGAGGGTATGGAAATTGCATAATTACAGGCTGGCTATAACGAGCATGTTTTAAAAGCAAAGTTCCTTTGGGGAATATTGCCATTTTTTTCTTAACCTCATCTGGAAGGTAGGAATATTCTGGAAGCCCCAATTCGGTTGGTCCAGATCTTCCGTAACATATAGTTGAACTATTGTCTGTAACTTGCTTATCAATCATTGAAGCGAACTGTTCGGCCCCGAAGAAAGTAAGCCCTAATGACCTTCCTCTAGCAGTAGCATGAATAATAGATTCCTTTAGTGTTGTGCTTTTATCAGATGGGGCAAATTTATTCAACTCATCCACAAACACAATAATATTATCGAGTCCCTCTTCTTCAGTTTTCATTTCAACTAACTCAAATAATCTCTTTAATACTCTTTCGAAAACCATCTGCTGACCCCTGTCATTCAAAGCCTGGATATCAATAACGTATATGTCTCCTGTTTTAAATTCATCTAATGGTATATCCTGTGGTTTTTCTGGAATATCTCTCGAATTGACCAGACCTTTAAAGAGTTCAGGGAGTGTAACTAAATTTTGAACAAGTTTAAAAAAGGTAGTTCTCTTATGTCCATGCCAATGTTCTCGATCCCTCATTACCCTTCGCTCTTCGACCAAAAAATCAACAAGATCAGGAAACTCTGTTATCGTGTCATCTTTATCAACTATGTCAAGCATGTCTTCATATGCGGCTTGAACATTATCATCCCAATCATCATCATCAAAAAGTTCTGGCAGATATTTTCTTAATTCGGGTATATCCCAAACAAAATACTCGACTGAACCGTCCTGTCTCAAACTGTTTACTTTTGACGAAGTGGTTGAAGAATATGGTGCAAAAATACGCAATTGATCAAATGGCTCTGGAGGAACATTGAGCTCTTTATATATGTCTCTATAAAACTCTCCTTGTGCACTTTCCTCTTGAAGTTCAGGATTGGCTTTATCCAAAAACAATAAATCTTTACCTTTGACATTGAATAAAACCACCCCTATTCTTTTTTTCTTATATTCATCGTTTCTCTGAAAAAAAGTTTGTACCGATTTGAGCATAAACTCAACCAAACTAGTCTTCGTAGCTAAACCGGAAATTCCACTAATATTAAAATGTGCTCCTTCTGGGCCTAAAAGAAATTCAATATCAACATAAATAGGTGTTAACTGTCCGTCTCCATTCTTGATAACACCTATAGGAACTCCTCTATCTTCAATGTATCCCTCCATGTTAAAAGCCCTTCTTACCCCAGCAGGATTTGCATAAAAAATATTAGCTCGAGTAACAGGCCTTGCTTTATCATCTGTTGATCCAATAATATTTGCTTTTGCAACAAGAACCTCTGAAACATCTGTTGGTAATGCTTGATCTGGCTTGCCAAAATCATGTGATATGTAATCAGAAAGGAAATTTGGCATGTCCATAGTGGAACGTAAATCAACTACAGTCCCAAATGTTATATGTCCATCATCCCGTACAGCAGCAACAATATTTCCTAATTCAAGATTTTGTTCCTTTCTTGAAAGCCAAAAATGAAAATAAGAAGAAGTATTGGGGTGTTTTTCAGTACTTGCACCTTTTCCCACAAAACCCCATTCAAGATTTACATATTCATTAAATTTATCTTCTGCAAAGTGAAAATTCTTGTTCATAATACCATCCTTACTATTTTAGGTTACTATCGCTCCATGTAAAAACCATTTAATTGTTTCAGCCTTGGGTAAATGATTTGTTAAAAAATCAGTACAAACCTTCAATGGGTGAACTAATCTTTCCCATTTTGGGCTTGGATAAGAAACCGGATTTCTTAAACTAAAAACCAACCTCGAAACCTCATCGACACTTCCAGGATCAAGTGGCATCCCTTCGTAAACTTCAGGTCTGATTAGGCCAAAATTAGCTGAATGTGCACGAGGTTGCCTGATTCTCAAAAACCAACTTGTTATTTCGTCTTTTTGTGGAGTCGAGTACGAAAACAATGCGCTTCTTTCAGAATAGCCAAGACTGAGGATGTTACGTTGTGTTTCTGGCGTAAAAAACAAAGGATGATTGTCTTTGCACAATCCAACAGCACAAGGAATCGGTTTAGGAAGATGTGCTAAAGATCCATCAACCAAAATTTTTTCTTGATATTTCTTCTCTTCTGCCCATTCATAAAGATGATTTGACTCCAATCTATGTCTTTCTTCCCTGGCTCTCATAACTGCAGCATACCTTTGCGCACCAAAATATCCTGTCTTCTCCCCAGTATCCAAAAAACCTTTTGGAAGTTCAGAACCTAATAAAGACTTTGAAACCAATGCAAACTCCTCAATCCTAGGTTGTCCCCACATTTCAAAATTTCCATCCCTAAATCCAATAATCAAACTTGCAATAATTGAATAATGAACCGTTACTGGGTTCCTGCCAAAATCAAAAGTTCCTATCAGGAAAGTTTTTTGGACTCCATCAGTAAACCATCTAATGGACAAGTCCTCGGTATCTGATTTTGCAATTTTTAAATCCTGAATCATCCCACCTTCATGCACTGTTGTAGTATCTCTTAAATCCAATCGCTGTGGAGCAAAGGAAGCTTCTTCTATTTGATCTGCTGAAGCAATTTCCCCTCCACTCTCAACTAGAAAATTCTTAATATTGGCAAGTGTATCTGTTAGAAATGTCATTCCTTCCTATTGTAATGTAGCAATGTGTGGCAATTTTTCACCAGTTTCCACAATTGCCCCATTTGCAATAATTGAATAAGGATCATTTACCACTCCCTCAAGATTGCCTGAATAGTCTGAAAGCCTAATGTCAACATCAACACAAAAAATATCAACACCCTCCTCTAATGATCCTAAAATCTTTCCTGATCTTTCCCAACCTTTCACAACAACCTCCTCGCCATCTTGAGTTTTAATCAAAACTGCTCCTGGCCTATTGCCTGATGGTTTTTGAGCATTCAAAACACTACCTTTTAAAGATTTCGAGCGACCTTGCTTTTGCCAGGGTATGTCTTGAATATGTCTATGATATGACTCGCACCAAGGCTTTGCGTCACACCATTTACAATTATTTTCAGATGGCCTTGCTTCAAACAAAGATTGTGGTGATCCTGACTGTTGTTTGATTTCTGCAGCAGCATCCTTAAGGGTCAAAATCCAACCATCAATAGATTCTTGATCGAATTCCAGCTCTTTAATCTGCTGTGATCCCGTATACCAAAACTCTACACTGGTGGGTAATTTTTTAAATCGCTCAGAAATCAAATAAGCATAAAGCCAACCCTGCAACTCATGATTGAAATCAATTTCATTCTTTTTTGCTTTTCCAGTTTTGTAATCAACAATTTTTACATCATTGTTCTCATCAATAAAAATCGCATCAATAATTCCTCCCAGGATGCCATCGTCTGAAAAGACACATGATTCAGTTTCGGTTGGACCCAGTAATTGAACAGAGCTTTTATCCATCTTGCCATCGGTCATGTTATGAACAACCCAAATAATCTGATCTAAAATATCATCTCTTTTGGAATCATCCCATTTGCCCTTCTTGCGTGCAGATGTTTCAAAACGTGCTTTGTATTTGTCCCAATAATCCATCAAGAGTGCTTTTATGTATGAGGATGGTTTTGCTTTATCTAAATCACACTTGAATAAAGATTCCAGAACTGCATGAGCAACACTGCCGCGATACAAAGGAGGGCTAACCATGGTAGGAATTTTTTTCTCATAAGAAAAGTAATATTGTTTTGGGCAAAGTAAATACTGGCTTGCTTTTGAAAAAGATAAACTGCCTTTTTTCCATGGTTTCCGTGCTGGTAATTTTGGCACATCCACTCTTTCATCCAATATTTCTGGCAATGGGTTATTTTTTATAAACCAAGACTCTACGTACAAAAGACCTGTTTCATCTGGCCCATCTACAACCCTTTTAGGAAACCATTTTTTAAAATTATCATCTATTCGTACAATGTAAACAGCTTTTTCCGTTTCTCTTTCAGTGTGCCACATTCCTTTTTGCTGTTTTTTCATATGAATTAATGATAAAGTAGATTAGATGAAAACTCATGCACGTTTAGGTTTTTCATTTCTTGCTCTATTGGTATTAATTTGGTTAATTTTTTCGTCATTTGATGATAAACATTTGTATTTTGGGCTACTAACAATCATGCTTGTCTATTACTGGTGCAAAAAGATATTGTTTATTTCCGTTTCTAAAAATAAATTTTACATTTTCGATTTGAATTGGCTCTATTTGTTTAAATACACACTCTGGCTTGGCTGGCAAATTTTTATTGCAAATATTCATGTTGCAAAAATAATATTATCGAATAAAAATAATTTGGATCCACAGGTGATGGTTTTTAAATCAAACCTAAAACACCCGCTGGCAAGGTCGCTGCTGGCTAACTCGATAACATTAACACCTGGAACAATTACATTGAATGTTTTTGGTGACAATTTCGAAGTTCACGCGCTAAATGAAGAATTTACTCATCTAATAAAGGTTGGGGAGCTGAATAAAAAAATCTCTGAGGTTTTTAAAAACGAAAATGATTGAATTAATCATTATTGTCATTTTAGCAATATTGCCGTTGAGGCTCCTTTTAAAAGGATCCTCGCCTTATGAAAGATTGATTGGTTTGAATGTGTTCAGCAATAAGGTTCTTGTTTTGATTTTGTTATTGGGTTTAAGCTATAACGAAATTAATTTTTTTATTGACGTAGCAATAGGTTATGCATTACTGAATTTTATAGGCGTTGTAGTTTTAACAAGATTTTTAAGAATGAGAGAGAAAGGCAATGGTTGAATTATTGTCTAATGTGATTTTGTGGTCAGGCTTGTTTTTTTTAGCAATTGGCAGTATTGGCATAATTAAAATGCCAGATATTTATTGCAAGCTACATGCAAGTGGGAAATGTGATACATTGGGTATATTCCTTGCTTTTGCTGGTATATCCATGCAGCTTGATGATTGGCATCAGGTGTTAAAAATATTTCTCATGCTAATTTTTATTGCCATTGCAAACCCAACATCGGCTCATCTTGTTGGGAGAACGGCTAAGCATTCAAATATAAAATTTTGGAAAAAATCAAAATGATCTTTGAACTAAATATTTTTCTATACCTAGTGTTATTTGCACTTGCAACAACAGCATTGACAAACAAAGACCTGGTGGTCTCAGCAATATCGCTTGGTGGTTTCTCGTTTTGCATGGCAATACTTTATTCTTCTTTAGGGGCTGTCGATGTTGGCTTGACGGAAGCAGTAATAGGTGCTGGTGTTAATAGTGTTATTGTTGTGGCAGCAATATGGCACATAAGAGCAGGTAAAAATGAAAATTAAGAGTCTGTTTGTGCTTGTGCTTTTTGGGTTTGTTCTTATCTTTGCTCAAAAGGATATCCCAAAATTTGGAGAACCTGGTCCAATTCATGAAAAAATAAATACTGTTTATTTAAGAGAGACATATAAAAAAACACATACAAAAAACACCATCACAGCTGTGCTTGCAGATTGGAGAGGAATAGATACATTAGGTGAAACCATGGTGGTTTTTGCAGCAGGCTTAGCTGTTCTAATAATACTGGGGGCTAAAAAAATCAAATGAAAGGACCGACAAAGAGTTTAGTGGTTGATGCAGTTTCAAGAATTCTGATACCCTGCATTTTCACATTTGCTTTTTATGTATTATTCTTTGGTCATGAATCACCAGGTGGCGGTTTTCAATCAGGAGCGTTGCTTGCTGCTGGAATCATTTTAAGCAGGATGACGCTTCCAGAAAAAGACACATTGGCCATAATGACTGACAAACAAGCTTTACGGATTGCAGTTACAGGTGTATTGATTTACTTGCTAACGGGCTTGATTGCAATGTTTCAAACAGGCAACTATCTTGATTATTCAAGCTTGTTTTCAGCTTTAAATTCATCAATGAATCACTATTGGGGAATTATGTTTATTGAGATTGGTGTCACCTTATGTGTGGCTGGGACAATGGTTTTAATGTTCGACACACTTGGAGAAAAAAACTACTAGATGGAACTTTTAAACAAATTTCCGTACATTGCAAATTGTGCACTGTTGATTTTGGGCTTGTGGGGTGTTTTGTCTCAAGATAATCTTTTTAAAAAAATTATTGGTATCAACATCATGCAAAGTTCAGCAATTTTATTTTTTATCAATTTAGCTTATCTTAATAACGGAAAAATACCTATCAACCCACAAGGAGAAACAGGCTATATAGCACCTCTTCCTCATGTTTTAATGTTAACTGCAATAGTGGTGGGTGTTGCGTTTACAGCTGTCGCTCTCTCATTGCTAATCAAGATCAACAAAGGCTACCGAACCTCAAAAGAAAGCGTGATAACCAAGAGGGAAAAATCAAAATTATGATTTTTGCAATTCCCTTGTCTTTCTTCGTTGGTGCAACATTTTGCATCCTGGCTAATAAAAAAATAAATGCAAAAAAAATTGCTATAGCATTTGCGCTTGTAAATCTTGCACTTTGTTTTCAAGATAAATTCATCAATAATTTATTGTCTAAAGGCTCTTTTGGGCTGGGCGGCTGGACGCCACCTTATGGAATAGAATTTTTTGCCGAACCTGTTGGGCTAACATTTGTTTGTTTGGTGTCGATGATTGGCTTTTTTGGATTAATGTATGCTGGCTCCATACCTTCAAGGTCGAAACTAAACGATAACTTATTTTTTGCATTGGCATTATTTTTACTGGGTGCATTACAGGCAATCTGCCTAAGTGGCGATTTATTTAATATTTACGTATGGTTGGAATTATCCTCAATTTGTGCATTTGCAATCATGGGTTACAAAACAAAAGAGGGCGCTTTTGCTACTTTTAATTACCTTTTGGCTGCTGGTGTAGCTGGGGTTATTTTTTTATTGGGGACAGGGTTAATTTATGGTGCTTCTGGAACCCTTAACTTGGCTCAAATATCTACCTTCTCTAACCCTGGTCAATCAATGTCTGCTGGATTTGCATTGATAATCACCTCACTACTGATCAAAATGGCCTTAACTCCATTTCATTTTTGGCTACCTGATGCATATGGAAACAGTCCAACAAAAACACTGGGGATCATTCCTGCAATTGTCACAAAAGCGCCTGCAATTGTCTTGTTTAAAATTGCATTGCAATTACATCAAAATCAAATAAACTGGAGTAATTTTGAATTCTTTTTGAGCTTGATGGGTGCAGGTGCTGTCATCTATGGAAGCTTAATAGCTGTTAAACAAACTCAATTAAAAAAAATATTGGCCTACTCCAGTATCGCTCAGCTGGGCCTTGTAGCAATTGGAATAGGCATTTTGGATGTTAAAGGAACACTTATTCAAATAATTGCTCATAGCATTGTTAAATTTAGTCTTTTCTGTTCTGTTGGAGCACTGGAATTCTTTGCCAATATAAAAACAATTGATGACCTAAAATCAACCTTCCAAAAATCACCAATTTTGTCTTGGGTTTTTATAATTTGCGGATTCTCACTTGCTGGAATTCCTCCCTTTGCAGGATTTTTTGCAAAATACTACCTTGTAGTTAGTAGTTTAGAGAAAAACAATTTCTTTATTGTTGCTGTCATTTTATTGTCAAGCCTCTTAACGGCTGGATATTTTCTTAAAATTCTCGAAAATATTGTGTTTACTAAATATACAAAAAAACCAAAATCCTCAATACCTAAAACAACTTATTTCCCAATTGTCTTTAATTGCTCTTTGGTAATTATTTTTGGAATCTTTTTACCTAGGATAATCAGCGCTTTGGAAGGTTTGGCATGAATGAAATGATCTTAATGGTTTCTACAGGATTTATAGCGAGCTTATGCATTGCTCTCAGTAAAAACAAACACATATTCCGTAACATAATATTCATAACTGCTCCTTTTTTAGTTTTGCTACAAAACATCACATATCAAAGAGGTTCACTTGTAAACGAAATTAAAATTGCTGACTTTGGAAATGGGCTTAGTCTAGCAGTTGTGGATAGCCCCAACATGGTCGCAACACTCTTTTTATATGTGGCTTCGGTTCTTTGGTTGTTTGCTGCCTTTTATACACTGTCATATATTCAAAAAAATTCTCTAAAAAAATCAACAAGATTTTTATCATTATTTACACTAGCCGTTAGTAGCGCAATTGGTATTTCTATTTCTGCAAATTTATTAAGTTTGTTTATTTTTTATGAATTGTTAACAATGGCAACTTGGCCTCTTGTTGCCCATAAAGAAAACCAAAAGGCAAAAAAATCAGCAAGACTCTATCTGTACTACACATTGGGTGGTGCCTCTCTGATGATGCTGGGAATAGTAATAATATGGAAATATTCAGGCAATATGAATTTCCAATATGCAAATGGAATGTTAGAAATGGTTCCAAGTAATCTACAGAAAATAACGATGGCAGCATTGCTGCTTGGATCATCAGTTAAAGCTGCTGTTTTCCCTTTACATAGCTGGCTTCCAAAAGCAATGGTTGCACCAACCCCTGTATCAGCCTTATTGCACGCGGTTGCAGTTGTGAAAGCTGGGGTTTTTGCTATTTTGATTGTGATACATAATGTTATTGGCTTAGATTTGTTTTTTCAATCCGGAATATATAAATACGTTCTGTTTTTTTCAGGCTTCACAATAATTTATGCATCGATACGTGCATGCGGTGAAGACAATCTTAAAAAAAGACTGGCATATTCAACAATAGCACATTTGTCTTATATTGTCTACGCTGGCTGCTTTAGCCTGCTTGCAGCTGTTTTACATTTTTTAGCACATGCACTTATGAAAATTGTCTTATTCATGGCTGCAGGAGTGATACAAACCGAAACAGGTAAAAAGAAAATCAGTGAAATAGCTGGTATTGGGCCCATGCTCCCAAAAACATTTTCAGCATTTACGATAATGTCTCTAGGTTTAATTGGATTACCACCTGTTGTTGGATTCGTTTCTAAATTTCAACTCTTAGGCTACGTGCCTGACGGATTAAGTTCGATTTATAGTTCAATTTTTGTCCTTTCTGGAATGATTAGTGCTGCCTACCTTTTGCCTATTGTCATAAAGGGTTGGTTTGAATTGTCAAAAACACAAAAAATAAAGGAATCTAATGGTATGACTGTGCCGATATTGATCATCACATTATCAGCATGCGTCCTAACACTTTTAAATTAAAATGGCAAATTTTGAAAACTGTTTTTATCCTTTTGCAATAGCGTTTGCCTTAATTGCAGCAATGCCAAAAAAATACTACCTGGAAACCCCAATAGCAAAAATCATTCAGGTACTTGCCCCTTTAGCTTCAATGATTTTCTTATTTGGATCCGAACTTGAAGATCTAAAGTTTTTATTTGCTTTTATTTTCATATTAATCAGCTTGCTGGCAAGCATAAATTCTTTGCATTCTAAAAACAAACTGCAAGATTGTTCTTCTATTTTTTATGCGGGAAGTGCAATAGGTGTTGTTACAAGTTCAAATTGGCTTAATTTTGTTTTCTGTTGGGAAATGATGCTTCTTGGATCTGTTGTTTTAATACTTGCAAACAGGACAACAAGGTCATTGAACTCTGGAATTAGATACTTTTATGTGCATTTGTTTTCCGGTTCAATGGTTATGTTTGGAGTTGCAAATCTTCCAACTTCTGAATTTGATAATGTGATTTTTGCAAATGTTAATGAGCCTTATGCTTTGATGATTCTGATAGGCTTTCTGATTAATGCTGCAGCTCCTCCCTTTCATTCATGGGTTCCTGACTCCTACCCGAATGCATCCCCAACAGCAAATGTCTACCTGTCTGCATTTACAACCAAGGCTGCTGTTTTTGCTTTGATTAAATTCTTCCCTTCGTTTGATCCGTTAATTTATGTGGGTTGTTTTATGGGGCTCTATGGCGTCACGCTAGCAATGCTATCCAACAATGTAAGAAAGCTGCTTTCTTGTCACATCATTAGTCAGGTTGGCTACATGATAGTTGGAGTGGGGATAGGCACATCTTTTTCGCTTGATGGGTCATCGGCACATGCATTTAGTCATATTCTTTACAAAGGTTTACTTTTCATGACGGCAGGAGCGTTGATTTACGCTACCGGAAAAGAAAAAATATCACAAATGGGTGGCCTAGCTCGGCAATACCCTTTTGTCTTTTGGTCTTTTGTTGTTGGGGCACTGTCCATTTCTGGAGCTCCAATTTTCAATGGGTTTATAAGCAAATCAATGATTGTCGAAGCAGCGCATCTTTTGCATTTAGACCCTGTAGTTAAAATTTTAAATCTAGCTTCGATTGGAACTTTTTTATCCATAGGCTTGAAGATGGGCTACTATGCTTTTTTAAATAAGCGCGCTATCAAGGTGAAACAAATCCCGTTAAACATGAAAATTGCAATGGCGATAACCGGTATGCTTTGTATTCTGTTCGGGCTCATGCCAAATTTACTTTATGAAATGCTGCCGAATCAAGCAGTGATAAAAGAATCAATTTATCAACCTTGGAGCAAGTATCATGTAATTCATTCTTTGGAAATTCTTGGCATTGCAATATTGGCTTTCTTTATATTTAAAAAATATTTAAAACCGAAAGACAAAAAGATTAATACCGTATATATACAAATATTTAACTCCATTTGCAAAATCCTGGCCAATACAGCAAAGTTGCTTCGGGAGGCGGCTCGTAAAAATAAAAAAGAAATTTCAAAAGGATTCAAAAATGTCTTTGCTTCAGCCTTCAAGGGTGGAAAAGACAGCTTAAATGAAAAAAATAATTTTTCTCAAAATCTTGCAATTATTATTTTTTTAATTTCACTTTTTATCTTGGTGTCTACTTGGAAATAACCTTACAAAAAAACCAATAGATACCAGCATTAAACCAAACCATGTTACCGAATAACCCATATGAGGCAGATCTCGATAAGGCAACACCCACCAAGCAACAACCTCTTCAGAGTTATCTGCAACAATTGTGCCTTTTTTATTTTCTTTGCCAGCCAAAATAACAAAGTCTTCTATATTGATTGTGGGAAAGCTATCTTCAAAATGTAATTTCAGAGATTCTGGATGAAAAGTTTTAAATATTGTTGAATTATCTCTCAATAAACCTTCAGATTCTTGGTTATTTTCAAAATTTTCAAAACTTAACAAGATCCCACTACCAGTATTGTCTTTTTTCAAAAATTCATAAATATCAAAATTAAAATTCCTAGGAATCCAACCTCGATCAATAATGTAATAAGAGTCAGAAAATACTGGCTTAAATAAAGATATTAAACTAAAACCTTCGGTGTTTTGGAAATATCTACCTGGCACCAAAACATAATGATTTGCATATGTGCCTTCGGAATCAATCATACGAAATGAAAAATCTTGAACATCAGGAGAGTCAAGTATTGGCTTTTCCATCTGGCTCTCTATGAAAGAGCTTAATGCAATCTTTTCGCGATGTCTATCAGCCTGCCATAAACCCAATCTAGCAAAAATTACTATTGCAAATATCAAAAAAAGCTTAATTCCGTAACTAGCTTTCATGTTGATATCATAGACTTCCATTAATGAAACAAGATCATGAAAAAAAATGGACCTTGGTAAAAAAGAATAAACTGTATTCTGGTTATTTTGAGTATCTCGAAGCTCTAGTGAAATATAAAAAATTCGATAACACCTGGAGTGATGAGGTGAGAAGAGAAATATTCGAAAGGGGAGATGCTGTTGCTGTTCTTATTTATGATCCAAAGCACGATACTCTAATAATGGTTGAGCAATTTCGGGCAGGAGCAACCAGGCACCCGAAAGGACCTTGGACTTTGGAGATCGTTGCTGGAACATTAGAGAAAAACGAATCACCTGAAAACTGTGCAGTAAGAGAAGTCAAAGAAGAAACGGGCATTGATCTAAAGGGTGAATTAACTCTAATTTCGGATCATCTAGTTAGCCCAGGTGCAACTACTGAAAGAATGTGGCTATTTTATGCAGAAGCAGATAGTCAAAATGCGGGGGGGGTTTATGGATTAGATTCAATTGGTGAAAATACAAAAGTTATCAAAATTTCCAGAAAACGAGCTTTAAAATTGATCGCAAAACATGAAATTTTTGTTGCGAGTGTGATTCTTGCAATCTATTGGCTGGAAAATAAATTAAAAAATGAATAAAAATCCATTAAAAAGATTACTAACGTACCTAAAAGGTAAAAAAAAGAAAGTAATACTCGCAAGTTCTTTTTCCGTAATGAACAAAATACTGGACCTTGCACCACCGGTACTTATTGGAGCAGCGGTTGATATAGTGGTTCGTAAAGAGGATTCAGTATTGGCTGAATTTGGATACCCTAATCCCTTAGACCAGATAACCGTTCTTGCAGTTTTGACAGTTGTCGTATGGGCGCTCGAATCAATATTTCAATACCTATACAGTTTATTCTGGAGGAATTTAGCACAAGAGGTTCAGCATGAATTAAGAACTGAGTGTTACACGCATGTGCAAAACCTACATATGGGTTGGTTTAAAGAACAATCTCAAGGTGAATTAATGTCAATAATGAATGATGATATCAACCAGCTAGAACGCTTTTTGGATGAGGGCGCCAATGATTTGCTACAAGTGACAACTACGGTTTTGGTGATTTCTTCCGCTTTTTTTTCAATCCAAAGCCAGGTTGCAGTATGGGCGATACTGCCAATCCCCTTCATAATCCTTGGATCATTTAAATTTCAAAACAAGATTGCTCCACGTTATGCATTGGTTCGAAAAAGAGTTGGGGAACTGAATGCAATGCTCGCTAATAATCTGCTTGGCGTTACAACAATAAAAAGTTTTACAAAAGAAGAGTATGAAAGTGAAAGGATAAAAAAATCCTCTATGGGCTATGTTGAAGCAAACAAACATGCAATAAGTTTGAGTGCAGCATTTACACCGCTGATAAGAATGGTAATAGTTGTTGGCTTTACAGCAACACTGATTTATGGTGGCAAATTAGCGTTAGAAGGTGTTCTTGAAGTAGCCGCATACAGTGTAATGGTTTTCATGACTCAAAGACTTTTGTGGCCATTAACAAATTTGGGCAAAACTTTTGATCTATATCATCGAGCAATGGCGTCTACCGATAGAGTTCTTGATCTTTTGGATACAAAAATGACAGTCACAAAAGGTGATGAAGAGCTTGATTTAAAAAGCATAAAAGGGCAAATAGAGTTCAAAAACATCTCTTTCTCTTATCCGGAAAGAAATAATCTATTTCAAGATTTGAATATATCTCTTGCTGCCAAGTCAACCATAGGTATTGTTGGAGCAACTGGATCTGGAAAAACCAGCTTGATAAGATTGCTTCTTAGGTTTTACGAACCAAGCAAAGGTGAGATCTTGCTGGATGGAAAAAATATAAATAATTACTCATTAAAAAGTTTTCGGAGTGCAATATCTTTAGTCAGCCAGAAAACAATTCTTTTTCCTGGCACGATAATGAAAAATATTGAGTACGGATCAGTAAGCCCAAATTCTTTGGAAGTTAAAGAAGCAGCTATTTTGTCAGAGTCAGACTCCTTCATTCAGCAATTGCCTGAAAAATACCAAACTCTGGTTGGAGAAGGTGGTGAAAAATTATCTGTTGGGCAACGTCAACGTTTATCAATCGCTAGGGCAATTATTAAAAATGCACCTATTGTAGTTTTTGATGAGGCGACCTCATCGGTTGACAATGAGACAGAGATGGCGATTCAAAAATCACTTTCTGAAATTGCAAAAAAGAAAACAACAATTATCATTGCCCATAGGCTGTCCACAGTTCGTCAGGCTGATGTTATCTTGGTTATCAAAGATGGCCTAGTGGTTGAAAGTGGCAAGCACGATGAGTTGATTTTAAAAAATTCATATTACAAAAATCTTTGGGATATACAAACAGGTAAAATTTTCAGCTAATTTTTACTTAATACTGTTATTATTATCACTTATGAATAATTTAAATAAACCAGAAATGCAACATGGTGAGATAACCATGGATGCTATTAGTCAATTCAATCAAGAATTTTGTCAAGATCCGAAAAATATGTTAGCCATGAATGCAGTTACTAAAAACTCTATTACTGATGTTGCTATGTCTAGAAATGCTTTTGTAAATGCTCAACATACATTTTCACATCTTGTTCCATTGGAGGGCAAAGCAACAAGTCAAAAATCAAGTGGTAGATGTTGGATTTTTGCTGCTTTAAATGTAATGCGATTACCGTTAATGGCAAAACATAACTTAGAAGAGTTTGAATTTTCTCAAAGCTATATGTTTTTTTGGGATAAATTTGAAAAATCTAATTATTTCCTAGAGAGCATAATAGATACAAAGGAAAAACCTGTAGATGATAGGACTGTTATGTGGCTTTTTCAGACTGCAATTTCAGATGGTGGGCAATGGGACATGTTTGTTAACCTTATAAATAAATATGGAGTAGTTCCAAAAGACGCTATGCCGGAGTCATACGCCTCTAGCAATTCAGGACTAATGAACAGAATGATTCTGCATAAATTAAGAGAGTATGCAAAACAATTAAGAGACCTTGACCAATCCGGTAGTCAAGTTTCAGAATTACGAAAACTAAAAAACAACCAAATGCAAGAAATTTACCGAATATTATGCATATTCTTAGGTGAGCCACCAAAAAAATTTGATTGGCAATTTAGGGATAAAGATAAAAAATTCTTTGATTTTCAAGGCATCACACCAAAAGAGTTCATGGAGAAACATGTACCCTTCAATATCAATGATAAAGTTTGCCTTGTGAATGCTCCAACTAAAGATAAGCCACTCAATAATGTATTGACTGTAAAGTATCTAGGGAATATTGTTGAAGGTTTCCCAACCAGATATTTAAATGTAGATATTGATGTGGTTAAACAAGCTGCAGCAGCGTCAATCAAGGATGGTGAGGCTGTGTGGTTTGGCTGCGATGTTGGAAAACGCTTCCATAGAGACATTGGTGTAATGGATATGGACCTATATGACTATAAGCTAGTAATAGGTACGGATACTGCGTTGAACAAAGGAGCTAGATTGGATTATGGAGATAGCGCAATGACTCATGCAATGGTTTTTACTGGTGTTGACATCCAAAACGACCAGATAGAAAAATGGAGAGTTGAAAATTCTTGGGGTGATAAAGTTGGTAGTAAAGGTTATTTCATCATGACTGACAAATGGTTTGATGAATTTAATTATGAAGTTGTTGTAGATAAAAAATATGTTTCTGAAAATATCTTGGATATAGCAAAGCAAAAACCTATCGAACTGAATCCTTGGGATCCAATGGGGTCTTTAGCGCGTTAGCCTTTAACGAATTAGTCTGAATTCACTCAGCGGCCAGAAAACAAGAAAGGGAATTCCTGCAACATCGTCGACAGGGATAAAGCCTCCGGATTCAGAATAATCAGCATTTGCGCTAAATCCTTCTAGTATAAAATTTCCTGAAGATTGTGATATCCAATGTCTAGAGTCCTCTGAGTATGGTCTATTATCGCCCATAACAAAAAGATGGTCAGCTGGAACAATGATAGGCCCAATATCCATGGAAGATTCACCTGATTTAATGTATTCTTCCTGAAGGAGGTTTCCATTTATATAAACCTGATTGCCTAAAATCTGCACTTCGTCACCTGCAGTTGCAATAACCCTCTTAACAAATAAAACCTTGGTGGTTTTACCTTTGCCAGCACCTTCAATTTTGGCTAATTTCTCATAATCAACATCTTTAAAAAAGGCGATTACATCACCTTTTTTAGGGGCTTTAAAAATATAAGATATTTTTGAGTAAAAAAACCTTTCTCCAAGATTTAAGGTAGTCGCCATTGAGGATTCAGCAAAATTTTCCTGCTCAACTGGAACAGCTCCCGCACTAAGAAAAAAAGATTTAACCAAAAACAACAATAAGACAAATCTTGCCAACCTAAACAGGCCTGACTTCATATTTGTAACCTCGGTTGGTTTAAAAAATACAGAAGCAGATGCGATAACGTTATCGCCTGCAGCAATAACAATGGTAGTCTTTCCTGGGTTTAAAGAACTTATATCAAAATCAACCCCGTTATAAGGTAAAGGCATTTTTAACTCTTTCCCAAACTCCTCCTCGTGTCTTAAGGTGCCTAACGAGGTGCGAATTGTTATCAATACTTGATCAGATTGCGGGGAGGGGTTGGGAAAGTGAAGCGGAAGTGCTTTTGCATTTGCATAGAATGACCATTCTGCACCATTGAAAAATTCGTATCTGTCTATAGGTTTATTCATTACTTAATAATTTTTTTATCGCCACTGGCTTGAAGCTAGTACGATGATAATCTGATATTTTAAAATCTGATATGCTTTGCAGATGCAAAGAAGTGCCGTAACCCATGTTTTCATCAAAATTAAAACTTCTATACTTATTTGAAAGAGCAATCATGATTGAGTCACGATAAACTTTTGCCACGATACTAGCCGCCATCACTGCAGGAAATTTTGCATCTGCCTTCACTACACATTCTGCATTATCAATATCTGGCAAAACGTTACCATCAACAATTACAGGGATATCGGTTTCTGGGCAACCTTGATGGGATAATTTCATTGCATTAAGAGTTGCTTTTAAAATATTTCCTTCATCTATAATCCGCGGACCAACAATACCAATTCCAATAAAATCTGCTTGTTTTTTTATCGCCTCAAACACTTCTAATCTTTTTTTGAAAGATAATTTTTTACTATCATTAATGTTATTGATTTTTTGATGTAAACAAACACAAGCTGCAACCACAGGACCAGCAAGAGCCCCTCTTCCAGCTTCATCTATGCCAATCATTCTGGCTTTTCTAATGATATTTTTCCAAATTTTCCTTTTCTGTAAATTTTAATTAGCCTTAGAGCTGCAGCATTTTTGTCCAACCTGCCACCTGAAAGGATAAAACCCTGTCTTGCAGCAAGTCGTGATAGCAAGTCTCCTTCTGACTCATCATCACCAGCTAGGTTTAAATGCTCATCCCAAGCAGGTATAAACTTATTTAAAGTTGAAATAAGCTGCATTGCAATAAACTCAGGATCATAATCACCTTCAGGAACGGCTCCGCAACACACTCTCCTCCAATAGGCGTCTAAGTCAACATCGTCATCGCCCATTACCCCAGGCTGATCTAAAAGCATGATACCATCAACAAGTTTCACCCACTCCTCGCCTCTTGTTATGCCAGCCCTATCACCAGTAAGCTGTCTTTTTCGCCCAACTAAAGCGTTAATCAGGCTGGACTTGCCAGTATTAGGTATACCCACGACACTAGCACGTATTTGACGTGTCCTGCTTCTATGTTTTGCCCAATCTGCCAAAGCGGCTCTTGCTTCAACAATAGATCTTGGGTTGCTTTTATCTACACTAATTACCATGTTTCCCAAAGAACGATAATGTCTGATCCATAACCTTGTAATACTCCTGTCTGCCAATGATGTCTTCATTAAAAATATAATTTTTGACCTTCCCTTAAATTCTTTGTGGAAGGTAAGAGAGGTTGTTGCCTTAGGTGCACGAGCATCTAAAACCTCCAAAAAAAGACTTGCTTTTGATAGTTTTTTCCATGGGTTAATCATTTTGAATTCAAATTAGGGATAGATCCAATTTTGCTTGCAGGAGACCATATAACCCAAGGCTTTCCTCTTATGTTTTTATCTGGCACTAATCCAAATGCCCTGGAGTCAAATGAATTTTCTCGATTGTCGCCAAGGACAAACCAACCTGAATCTGGATTGCCTTTTTCTGGGATGAACCATTCCCTGCGAATCTCCTTCATTTTAGGGCCGTCCGAAAACCCTTCATTATATTTACCGGTATAAGCAGAAGTTTTTTGCTCGGAAACATAAATCTCATTGATTAAAACATCATTTACATAAACATAACCTTGGTCAATAACAACCATATCGCCCGGACCGGCAATAATTCTTTTAACCCATAATTCACCATTTGTTTGCTTGATGCTTGCTGGAGGTTCAAATATAACCATACTTCCTATTGGTGGATCTGAAAAATAATATGTTTTTAAACCAAAAAGCTTATCGCCTATTTCAAGATTAGGGGTCATAGAGGCTGTTGGAACCACAAATGACGCTAATAACCAGGTGGAGATGACAGCAAACCAAAATAAAGCAAAACCAATAGACTCTAGCCAATCCAATGCTTGAGACTGCATTGTCGGCTGAACCTGAAGCTCTTTATAGCCTTCTGTTGACTTGTCTTTGATTTTAATTTTTCCATGACGTAAAGTCGAAACAAAAAGATCATCGCCTTTTTCCCAATTTACCTCTTTCCCTTGGTTTTTTTGAGTTTTCAAATTGCCAAAATCAATACAAATAATGCCAGATTTGAATTGCTGTAAAATTTCTGGGTTTATTTTTTCAAATTTCCCAGAAGCTTTAATGTCAATGGATGTTTGCAAAATGTAAAATTATCGTCTTTCTTTGATTCTTGCAGCTCTCTTTGACAAACCTCTCAAATAAAACAATTTTGACCTTCTTACTTTCCCTTTTCTAACAATTGAAATTTTTTCTAATCTGGAACTGAATAATGGAAAAGTTTTTTCAACGCCAATATTACTGCTATCTTTTCTCAAGGTAAAGGTAGCTCCTGGTTGAGAGCCTCCTTTTTTAGCAATACAAACACCTTCAAATGTTTGGACAGGTTGCCCTTTGTCGCCATCATCCTCTTTGTATACAACTTTAATAGTGTCTCCTGCTCTAAAATCAACAACTTCTTTCTTGTTTTTTTCCAAGTATGCTTTTACTTTTGAATTAATTTTTATAGCCATAATATTTTCTCCTAATTGTTCCTGATTAAATCAGGTCTTTTCTCTATTGTCCTTTGCAGCGCTTGCTTTTTTCTCCAGGATGCAATTTTGGCATGATTCCCAGATAATAAAACTTCAGGGACTTTCATTCCTTGAAATTTTCTTGGTCTTGTATATTGCGGATATTCCAGTAAACTATTTGAAAACGATTCCTCATTTAAAGACTCTTGTGAAATAAACCCTTTCTGTAATCTTGCTGTACTTTCAATAATGCTTAAAGCAGCAACCTCACCACCCATGACAACAAAATCACCTAAAGAAATTTCATGAGTTACTAAGCCTTTTACAACTCTTTCATCAACACCTTCATAACGGCCACATAGCAAGATGAAACCGTCTTTTGATGATAATTTCTGAACATCTTTTTGATTTAATTTTTTTCCTTGTGGGGAAAGCAAGATAACATCTGGATTTTTGTTTACCCAATATTCACGTTTGATGTCATCAACTGCAGCGAAAAAAGGCTCTGGTCTCATAACCATACCTGCACCGCCGCCAAACGGGGTGTCATCAACAGACTTGTGTGCATTGTCGATACTCCACTGGCGTAAATCATGACATCGTAATGTTAAGTAACCGTCTTGTTGAGCTTTTTTCAATAAAGCATTATCGCAATAGTCGCTTATCGCTGATGGGAAAATGCTGATGACATCTATTGCAAAGCTCATCTTCTAAACCTACTCTTCCTCGTCTTCTTTTTCTAGGTCAACGAAAATTCGATGTGAATTTTTTGCACCAATTGCCCCAAAAATTGATCTTAAGGACTGTATTGTTCTTCCTGATTTTCCAATAATACGTCCTTTTTCAGAATCTGGAACCTTGATGATCAGCTGGCCTGAACTATCCTCTTCATCAAAATCAGCAACGATTTCAACATCCTCACTGTCAACTAAGTGTTGAATAATAGTTTTCAATAAATCTACGTATTTATCCATTTTACTTATTCTCCTTTTTTGCCTCTTCTGCCGGGGCCTCT
>DLTY01000048.1:19781-49095 GCA_002501535.1 bacterium UBP7_UBA7824 | reverse complement strand
TTTGGGGGAGGGTTTCGGCTCTCCTCCATTTCATTTCGTGAAATTTAAAAATAAAGTTTTTGGCTTGCTATGTATTGCAGCTGCATTAATTGTTGTATTTTTTCTATCGTTATCAATTGGTGCTGTAGATCTTGATTTTTCAAGAATAATTGACGCAATTTTTTTAAGAGCAGATAAGGTTGCGAACACTATATTTTGGGATCTCAGATTCCCGCGAAGCCTAGGAGCAATATTGGTAGGAGCCTCATTAGGTATGTCTGGAGCATTATTACAGGGAATGTTGAGAAATGGCCTTGCTAGCCCTTTCCTTTTAGGTATATCAGCAGGTGCAGGATTAGTGGTGGTTGTGATGATTACATTGGGCAGTTTTCCATTTTTAGTTCCATTAGGAGCATGGTTGGGCGCTTTAGCTACAACTGCATTAGTGTTCCTTTTGGCAAAAACACGTAAAGCAATCTCGGTCCCAAGGTTAATACTTGGAGGCGTAGCCTTTAGTAGTCTTTTTGGTGCTATTCAATCAACACTTCTTTTATTCAGTGATGATGGAAAAATACAAGCAGCTCTAACATGGCTGATAGGAAGTTTAAACAGTAGGGGTTGGGATGATGTTTCGATGGCAGCACCATGGATTATTCCATCCCTTGTTGTAGGTTGCTTTTTAGGCAAGCAATTGAATTTACTTTCATTGGGTGATGAGATGGCACAATCATTAGGCGTTTCCCTTCTTAGGTCAAGAATCATTATAGGAGCATGTGCAGCACTCTTAACTGCAAGTGCCGTAAGCATTGCTGGCTTGGTTGGATTTGTAGGGTTGATAGTTCCTCATGGCGTTAGATTTCTTGTTGGCGATGACAATAGGCTGGTTCTTCCTGGGTCAGCACTTGGTGGAGCAATGATTTTAAGCCTTTCAGATCTTATTGCAAGATCGGGACCGGTAGAAATACCGGTAGGTATAGTAACGGCTTTATTAGGAGCTCCAACATTCATATTTCTACTTTACTCATCATCTCGAACAAGGAGACAGGCAGGATGAAAATACTACAAACAAATAAATTATCGTGTGGTTATGGAAAAACACTCATAGTGGAAAATGTTGACTTTCAAATCAAACAATCAGAATGGATATCTATATTAGGAGCTAACGGGTCAGGCAAATCCACACTTCTCAAAACATTTGCAGATATTCTGGAACCAATAGGTGGTGAGGTATTGATTCAAAATCAACAAAAAGCCAAAAAAACTAAAAATGAAATTGCGAAGCTTGTTGCATACTTGCCACAAAAACCCAATATACCAAAAATGATTACGGTTAAAGAGCTGGTTGCCATGGGCCGTTATCCATATGGCAAATGGTGGCAATGGGGTCTAGACAATGAGGATTTAAAAGAAGTTGAAAGTGCAATCAAATTAACTGACCTTGAACAATACAGTGATTGTTTAGTTGAAGAATTATCAGGGGGAGAGGTGCAAAGAGCCTTTATTGCTCTTGCTCTTGCCCAAAAAGCTGAAATATTACTACTAGATGAGCCAACAACATTTCTTGATATACAGTTCCAGATAGAAATATTAGACCTTATCAAAAAAATAAAGAAAGAAAGAGGTGTTGCTGTAATTTCTGTCATCCATGACATCAATCTTGCATCAAGATATTCTGATAAGGTTGGACTTATATCCAAAGGTCGCATGCTTCAATTGGAAAAACCCGAAAAAATACTTGACAAAAAAACAATTAAAAATACATTCTCGATAGAGGTAGAAACAATTTCTTCGAGTTTAGGGCAACAATATGCACCATACAAAAAAAAGGGGGAAGGATGAAAAATCTATTTAAATTTTTAACATTTGCAATAATATTCACATCTTGTTTTGAAACAACAGCGCCAATAGGCACAAGTGAACTGAAGAAATCTATTGCCATGCAGGAAGAAAAACAATTTTCAAAAATTGTAACAATGAGCTCATTATCTGCTGATTTAGTCAATAGGATATCTCCCGAAAAATTAATCGGGATACCAGGAAGTAGCCTTTTGAAAAAAGACCCAAGCTTTAACGATAAGCAGGTTATAAGCAGTGGCCAAAGCCCACCTAACCTAGAACGAATAATAGCTCTGCAGCCTGATTTGGTAATGGGGGTTGCTGGAATGCATGATTTAGCGCTCAATCAACTTGAAGAATTAGGTATAGATACTATGTCTATAGCTGTTAAAAACTGGGAAAATCTTATAGATACTTATTTAGATATTTCAAAAATGCTTGGTGTGGAAAAAAGCAACATTGAAGATGGGATGCCAAATTGTTTTGAATCACCTGAATTGGATTCCAATAGTTCAAGTGTGTTGATTCTTGCAAGCATGCAACCATTGCTTTCTCCTACAAGTGCTAGTTGGGCAGGCAAGCTTGCCTCTCGTGCAGGATTGAAAAATCTTGCAGCTAATTTTGATTCGAATAATGAAGAGTACAAAGGTTATGTAACAATTTCGGAAGAAAGGCTTGTTAATCTTGATCCTGAAAACATAATAATTATTGATTTTAACAATATTGGCGAACAGCTAATTGAAGATCTAAAAAACAGCACACCCTTCTTTGCCAAGCTAACAGCAGTGAAAAAATCACAAGTGACATTATTCCCCTATTATGGATTAATTAATCCTGGAAACTTAGATTCGATTAATAGTGCTTGTGAAAAATTGAATTTAATGTCAGATGGTAGACTATAAAAAAATGTCAAACATAATTAAAGAAGCAACTGCTGAGAAGAATCAACTTCTAGAAAAGATGTGCACAATAATGTTAAGCACTACCGACTCAACAGGTATACCAAATTCAAGCTATGCTCCATCAATAATGCATAATGGTTCTTTTTATATTTTTATTAGCGAATTATCTAAACATACGAAAAATCTAACTGATCAACCGTTTAATTCGTTTATGGTTATCGAAGATGAAAAAGCTGCTGCAAATATATTTGCAAGAAAAAGGCTAACATTCAAGAGTAAAGCAAGAAAAATTGAAAGAGAAGATTCGGAATGGAATTCAAAAATAACATTGCTGGAAGATAAATTTGAAACAATAGCCTACTTAAAAAACATGGGTGATTTTCATCTCTTTGAACTTAAACCCTCTGAAGGTTTACTTGTTTATGGCTTTGGTAAAGCCTTTAGGCTTACAGGTCCTAATTTAGACCAGATAAATCACATGAATGATCAAGGCCATAAGGAGAAAAAACATGGATAAAAAGAAGCTAATGAAGGCCACATGGCCAATACACCAAAAGGTTGAAAACATGCCGTTCCCAAAACAGATGTTCCAAGGCAAAATAACAAAAAAAACTTATCACACTTTTATCTACAATGAATACTGCTGCATTAACGAGCTTGAGAAAATTGGAAAAGAGAAAAATTTATTCGATGGCTTGGAGGATGTTCCCTTCGCAACAAGAATACTGAATGATGTTTCAGACATAGAAGAAAAAAGTTGGAAAAGAGAAAAGCTCGAATCAACAAAAGAATATATTGACTATATAAATTCAGAAATTAAAAATGATGACATGAAAATTATGGCTCACATATATGTTCGTCATTGTGCCGCAATGGCTGGTGGCCAAATGATAAAAACAAAAGTGCCTGGGAAGGCAACAATGTTTGATTTTCCATGTGACACTAAAATAACACGAGACAGGATCAGAGACAAGGTTTGCGATTCCGTAATTAATGAAGTGGCAAAATGCTTTGAGTTTGCAGGAAAAACGTTCGAAGACATGGAAAAACACATTGATTGATGTTGAAACATTTCCAAGATCCTAAAAATTTTATACAATCTTAATTTAAATTTTCAACAGCTCTTTGTATAAAACAAAAAAGCTGGTATTGAATATTTAAATTGAATTGAAATTTTCATTTTAGAAGGCCTTGTATTAAAACAAGAAACCTTCGGGGAGGATAAAAGATGAAAAACAAAGTAATAATTCTTGTTACAGCCATAATAATCATTTTATTCATAAGCAATAATAAATCTGCTGAAGGAATGAATGAAGCTGTTGAGGCAAAAGGTAACACGGAAAAAACACAAGTGATTAATATCGCTTTTGAAATAAAGGACGACTACACTAACCCAGACACAAATCCTGAGGTATTAGCAAAATACCTTGAAGAGGCATTGGATATGCCAGTTGAAATTTATCCAATTACAAATTACAGCACAGCTATTGAAGCTTTAAGGTACGGCCATGCTCACTTTGCTTTCCTAGACGGGGGAGCAGGATGGTTAGGCTGGAAGCAACATGGTTTTGAAGTAATTGCAGCTGATCTTAAATCAAATGGGCAGTCATACTATACAGCTCAAGCAATGGTGAAAAAGAACAGCGGAATCAAAACCTACTCTGATCTAGAAGGCAAAACTTCCTGTCATACAGGATGGTTAAAAAGTGCTGGAATGATTATGCCAATGGGGACAATGATTGGCAAGGGTGTTGTTGATGTTGTTGGAGACAAGGATGATCTTGAAAGTCTCAGATACACAATTGAGGGATTCTTTGGCAATGCCATAATTCCTGATTCTTCTGATATTTACGGTGGTTACGCAGGGGCATTGAGGTGTCTTTCTGATGGCACAGGTGACGTAGCTTTTGTTAAATCAACCACATGGGAAGACTATTGCGGAAAAGAAGATGCCCCAGATTGGTGTATCTCTAAAGACAACTTTGAACATTTGGAAGCATTTGGTAGCGTTCCAAGCCACCCAGTTGTAATTAATCCAGAAAAAACTGATAAACGAATAGCGAGAATGCTTACCCGTGCTTTGCTCTCTTTGAACGACAGTGAAGAAGGTTTGCAAATACTCAGTGACATATTGGAAACTGATGGCATTATTGCAACAAATACAGAAGATCATTTGGGAGCATACTCGTTAGCAATGGATAATATTCCGGGAATGGTTGCTTACACAACTTCAAAAATAGAAAAATAAATTAGTGCATAGCGCTATAAAACCCTAGGGGAGACAGGTGTCTCCCCTAAAAATTGTTTAATTGGGTTTCTATTTACTTTTTTGATACAACCATTAAGGAGTTAAAAAATAAAATCCGAACAAGAGAGGAAACAAGGGTAACTCTCATAACTAAAAAACTTAAGGAGGTTTTTGAATAATGAAAAAATTGTTGGTAGTACTAACAATCTTGGCAACTTTGCCAATTAATTTAAATGCAGCACCAGCTGCAAGCGGTGAGATATTCTTCAGAATGGACATGGCTGATGCTGGAACTGAATGGGACATATGGAGAGGCAGAGTGAACTTTAAAGGCGATGCTGGAGACAACACAACTTACAGACTTACGCTTGATGGAAAATACTCTGACCGAGACTACATGGACCCTTATGTTAAATATGCTTACGTAACAACTAAAACAAGCATGGGTAAATTGACTTTTGGTCAATTTGGGAAACCATGGAACAGCATGGAAGATAAATTCAGCGGAAGAAGATTCATCTATAAATCAACTCCAGATTCTGAAAAATGGATAGCTTCCCAGGACATGGGTTTACAACTTCAAACTGACTGGCTCTTCAATAAAGGTATGAAGGTTTACATGACAAGTGGAGAGAATGGTAAATCAGCAGAAGGTGAAGAAGGCGTAATTGGATTCTTTATGCAACATGAACTTTCAGATGCAATTACCTTCAGCCTATTGTCTGAAAGCGGATCACATGGTGCAGCTGATGATGATACATCTCTCATGCTGGGACATCTTGCATACAAAGCAGGATCATTCACCTTTGGTTACGGTTTTGCTGACGGCGAAATCGACAATACAGATGATACAACATTAGCAACAACCACAACAACAAGAGAAGGTACATGGTTTGACCTTTCTGTTGCTATGACAGATGGTGTAACTTTGTTTGTCAGAAACAAAGACACAACCGACAGCAGTGAAACCAAGAACATGATCATGGGTATTCAAACAAAGATCAATGACACAGTTCATGCTGCATTGGCTTTTGAAACTGATGACACAGACGGCACAGAAACAGATACCACAAGCCTGTGCTTTGCGCTTAAGTTCTAAAAATATTTCCTAAAAAAGTAAAGGGGGCATGTGCCCCCTTTACCAACACTTATAATCAAACTGTTATGTTTGCGATTTTACTAACATTTTTTTTAATATTTAAACCACAAATAAACCCTTACAAACATCAAGATGTTGAGGACTATCTACAACCTTACAAAAACCTTTACAGGTGCGACGCAAACTTCTCGAATGAAGACGAAGGAAGCAAGGTTATTAGAGAAGAGTTTTTAAGAAAAGATAAAAACAAAGATTGCTTTCTTTCTAAACAAGAATTAAATATTTTTGCTCTTGATTTCAATGATATGGATGAAAGCAACAACAACCAAATATCTCTAAATGAATTTTTGTTCCAAAAAAATCTGAAAGACTGGCTTGATGAAGATCAGAATGGATTGATTTCTTACAAGGAATGGAAAATAGTTGAGCAATTTTTACCTGAGGCAATGATGATGTTTGCAATACTTGATTTTGACATGGACGACAATATATCATTTTATGAATACGACATCAACAAAACAGCAGAATATCTTCAAGTCGAAGATGCTATCGGCTTTTTTCATGCTGATC
The DNA here is from genome assembly GCA_002501535.1 of bacterium UBP7_UBA7824. GTDB lineage: Bacteria > UBP7 > UBA6624 > UBA6624 > UBA6624 > UBA6624. Next base: position 42,461 of record DLTY01000048.1, on the reverse strand, counting down.
TCATGTCGCTTTATCCAACATTTACAAACCCATCCAAAAGAAATCTGGAAACACACGATCAAAATATGGATGGAAAGATTCAAATTGAAGAATACGTAATGAAAGGCTCGGGCTTAATTACACTTGTTTTCATGGATATGATTAAATCGATGGGACCAGAGCCATTTGAAACAACATCAGCAGAGATGTTGCCTATATTAATAGCCTTAGACAAAAATGGCGACAATAAAATTACCAATAACGAATATAGTGATTTTGCAAAAAGGTTATGCCTTGGAGCAAACAAGTTGCCAGAAGAATCTTTTTTCATTCTTTTTGATAGCGATTACTCACAAACATTAGATTTATTTGAGGTTGGAGACCTTGAAGGTTTTCTTTACATCTTCGAAACAATGGATTTAAATCAAAATTTTGAACTTGAATTTAATGAAATCCAAGATCTTCTTATGGGTTTTACAAGGTACGACAAATTCAAAGAAGGGAAATTAATTTTTTACTTTGGAAAAATGGATAAAAACAACGATGATGAGCTAACATTGAATGAAAGTGGTTTGTCCTTGGAGAACTTTCAAAAAATAGATAAAAATAACGACATGTCGCTTTCGCGGAGGGAAATTTATGCTAAATAAAAAAATTATGCTTTTTGCTTTAACATTCTTATTGACATTCAATCTAATTTCTATGGAGGAAAACACGATGGAAAATAATATTTCAAAAATTAAAAAAATGGCTCTTGGTGAAAATGACTCAATGAATAAATTAGCTGAATTATGTCTAACTATAGGACACAGGCTTTCAGGAAGTAAAGGCTTGGAGGAGGCTGTAGTTTGGGGTAAAAAATCCTTTGAAGAGGAAGGCATTGAATCTTTTTTGCAAGAAGTGATGGTCCCTCATTGGGAAAGAAATGAGGAGTCTTTATTTCTTGTACAGCCTTATCTAAAAAAGATGAGCTTTCTTTCTTTTGGTGGATCTGTAGCAACCTTAAATAAAGAAAATGAAATCGAGCCTATAGTAGCTGATGTTGTTGTGGTCAATAGCGTAGAAGAATTAAATTCTGATGTTGCAGGTAAGATAGTTCTTTTTAATATCCCAATGCCAGAGAGTTCACTAGAGGGTTATGGAGCGGTTTCAAGGTTTAGGTATTCAGGAGCGATAGAAGCAGCAAAACATGGTGCTGTTGGTGCTTTATTGAGGTCAATTACCATAAACAGCTTGAACACTCCACATACAGGTGGAATGGGTTATTCAAACAAGTATAAAAAAATACCTTATGGGGCTGTAACGATTGAGGATGCTATGGCAATGGCTAAAATGCAGGAAATGAACATTCCAATAAGGGTTCAAATGAAACTTTCAGCAAAAACTTATCCTGATGCGCTCTCACATAATGTCATCGGTGAAATTAAAGGAAGCAAGTATCCTGATGAAGTAGTTGTGGTTTCAGGACATCTTGATGCCTGGGATGTTGGTCATGGAGCCTTTGATGACGGTGCTGGAGTTGTTCATGCAATGGAAACTTTAAGCATAATCAAAAAACTAGGTTTAAAGCCAAAAAGAACCATTAGAGCAATACTTTGGACCAATGAAGAAAATGGTGCAAGAGGCGGAATTGAATACTCAAAAGAATATGGTGAAAATACATTTGCTGCAATTGAATCGGATCTTGGTGCTGAAAAGCCAAATGGATGGGTTGCTGAAGGTAATGAAACGCAAAAAGAAATGCTTAAAAACATATTGGCTGGAACAGGTTTGGATCTAATAGGAGAAGGCAGTGGTGTTGATATTGGCCCAATGAGAGAGCATGGTGTTCTTTTAATCGGTTTAAGAAACATTGGGGTAAGGTATTTTGATTACCATCATGCCCCTTCAGACACATTGGACAAAATTGATGAGAATGAATTCAAGGAAGGTTTGGCTCATATTGCAGCATTAACCTGGTCTCTTGCCAATATCGAAACACCTGAAAATTAAAAAAAATTAAATAATTTTTTTAGAATATTCTTATTATGTCAAAAGAAACAAGAACAATCGCAGTTATAGGAAATCTTGGAGTTGGTAAAACTCTATTAATTGAATCAATGGCTTTTAAAGCTGGAGCAGTGACCAGGCTTGGTGAATTGCAAAAAGGAACAAGCAGAATTGCTGTTCATCAGGAGGAAAAGGATAGGAAAATGAGCCTATTCCTCTGTCCGGCTTGTTTTGATTTTGGAAATTATAGATTCCAAATGATCGACACTCCAGGAGCAAATGATTTTCGATGTGACAGGACTGCTGGTTTGGCAGTTGCAGATGCTGCTTTGCTTGTCATTGATCCGACTGTGGGAGTAGATATGGCCTCCAAGAGATTATTAGCAGAGGCTCAATCTTTAAAGCTACCGGTCATGGTTGTTGTTTCAAGGATGGATAATGCCAATGCCAATGCTGATTGCTGGCAAGATTTTGGAGTTGATTCCGTAGTTCCATTTCAAACAAATATCAATAGCGGAAATGATTTTGATGAGCCAACTGAACTACTTGCAGAAGGTTCTGATCTTCCAGAATCATTGCTAGAAAAAGTTGTCGAACAGGATGAGGAATTAATGGAAGCATATTTCGAAGGTGATGAACTACCTTTTGATAAGCTTAAACAAGCTTTTGCAAATGGTGTTTTGAAGTCAGAAATAGTTCCAGTTCTTTTTTATTCATCCATTTCACAAAAAGGTACAGAAAGCCTAGCAAACACTATCGGAAATCTATTTCCGGGTCCAAAAAATTCCATTTTTTCAGAAAGATCTGGACTTTTAGGCAAACCGGAACCTGCCTTACAGATATTCAAAACGCGCCATGAAGGAAAAATGGGTGAGGTTCAATATGCAAGAGTTGCTTCCGGCAAAATAAACAAAGGAGACACCTTGAAGAATAGTCGTAATGCAGATAACGAAAGATTGACACAGCTTTACAAGGTGAATATTGGAGATAGAGAAGGTGTTGATTGCGTAGAGGCTGGAGACATTGTTGCACTTGTTAAATTAAAAAGTGCACTAGGTGGAGACACTCTTGGCAAAGGGGGAAAGCTCAATGATATACCTTTTCCAAAGCCAACATCATGGGAGGCAATCGATTCAGAAACAGAAAAAGATGCAACTAAAGTAAGTGACGCAATAAAAACACTCTTGAGGGAGGATCCTGCAGTTGTTTATGGCTACAAATCAGAAACACACCAAAATGTTATTGAGTGCTTTGGAGAAATACAGCTTTCTGTCCTGTCCTCAAGGGCACAAAATGAATTTGGAGTTAAAGCAATAGCATCAGCTCCAAAAATACCTTACAAAGAAACCTTCACAGGCACAGGAAGTGCAACATATCGACATAAAAAACAATCTGGTGGTTCTGGTCAATTCGGTGAATGTGCATTAAAGGTTACCCCTTTGATGCGAGATGAAGGCTTTAAGTTTGAGGATAATATTGTTGGTGGAAAAATACCTAAAAAATTTATAAGCTCTGTAGAGAAAGGAGTTTCTCAAGGCATGGAGAAGGGTTCTTTGATTGGAACCCAAGTTGTAGATATAGAAGTGTCTGTTTTTGATGGAAAAACACATGATGTTGATTCAAATGATATATCTTTTCAAATAGCAGGATTGCAATGTTTCAGAATGCTAGAAAGCCAGTGTCAAAAAATAATACTTGAACCAATTTACAAGGTAAATATAACTGTTCCAGACAATTTAATGGGTGAAATTATTGGAGACCTTAACGCAAGAAGAGGAAGGATATTGGGCCAAGATGCAAGCGGACAAGGCTTGACAGTGATCAAGGCTGAAGTCCCTTTAATGGAAATGTATAAATACGACAACACCTTAAGATCTATTGCAAAAGGTGATGGTTTTTTTGATATGGAGTTTCACACATACGAACCTCTACCAGCAGATCAAACGAAAAAAGTAATTGCAGCAAATGAAGCTGCAAATAAATGATATTTTCATTTTTTTGTTTTTTGGCGCTGTTTTCTTCACAGTCTCTAAAACCAGATCATGAAAATATCAACTACAGTTTCAACCTGTTCCAAAGAACCGAGCTAGATTTATGGCTTGCTGAATCGCAGGAACCAACACCTTTGGTCATTTACTTTCATGGCGGCGGCTTTAAGGGAGGGGACAAAAAAACAATCAACCCCAATTTGCTAGAACAACTACTCGAAAACAAAATATCTGTTGCTGCAGTCAATTACAGATTAACCTGGCAGGCCCCATTTCCAGCTCAAATGCAAGACGCAGGTGCTGCAATACAGTTCTTAAGAAGCCTATCTGGTGTTTTTAACCTCAATCCAGAACAGTTTGGTGCTATTGGAGGGTCAGCAGGCGGGGCCATATCATTGTGGTTGGGATTCAATGATGACTCAAACACAAGAGACAATCCTAGAAACATTTTTCCACATAGGGTCTCAGCAAAGGTTCAAGCTGTTGTTGCAATTGGAGCACAAACAACACTAGACCCGAGGGTTATCTCGAAAATGTTTGACACCAACGTAATAGACCAACCGTTGTATGAGCTTTTTGGCATGAATCACCACGGCATGAATTCTTTTGAACATATCGAAAATCCCAAATTTCATCCATGGTTTGAATGGGCATCTCCTATCAATCACCTAAATGTGGGTGATGCTCCGGTTTTGCTTTATTATGGACAAAGAAATGACCCTTTGCCGCAAAATTCACCGGGACATGTTTACATTCATCATCCAAAGTTTGGCTTTATGCTTAAAGAAAAAATGGATGAATTGAATATTGAATGTATTTTGAAATTGCAAGAAAACATGGAAAACGAGAACATAAACGATCATTTTGTTGCTTTTTTTAACAAGCACTTAAAGTAATAATATATAAATATATTATTTTTCCAGCGTTACAATTTGTTTCAAATATTTGTTTTACAAGGAGGATATTTAATGAAAAAGTTAGCACAGATACTTTTGATCGTTGGTGGTTTGAATTGGGGACTACACGCATTTGACATTAATTTAGTCAATATGATTTTTGGCTTCAATGCATCCATTGAACGAATCGTTTACATATTGGTTGGTGTTTCTGCCATCATTTGTATAAAAGATTGTGGTGGGTCTTGCTCAAACTCAGAAGACAAATAAAGATTTTAGTGTGGGCCTGGAAACAGGCCCACGTATTTAGCTTTTAAAAAGCTTAACCCTCTCTCCTTCCCATCCTGGAAACAGCTCTTCATCATCTGCAATACCAAATGTTGATCCTGCAACTTCACTGAAAATAGCTCTGAAATCTGTCGTGACAGGAAGATCTCGACCATCTTCAAGATTTTCTTTTGCCAAAGTTGGAACATGCCCATGAATTTTTTGACCATCAACATCTTGCCCTAATACGAATAAGCAAGAACCTCGTCCATGATCAGTGCCACCAGTGCCATTCTCCTTTACAGTTCTGCCAAATTCAGTCATGGTCATAAGATTAACCCTGTCTTGATATGGGCCTAAATCTTCCCAAAATGCAGAAATAGACTCAGAAAGATCTTTAAGGTTATTGGCAAAAGACCCTTGAGCGGTTCCCTGCTGTACATGAGTGTCCCATCCTCCTTGTTCTGCAAAAGCAACCTCTAAACCAACATCTGCTTTGATAAGCTGTGCTATCTGCCTTAAAGAATTGCCTAATTTTGAATTTGGATAAGAAACTTTTGATGTTGCGACATAGTCTTTCTGTCTAATTTTCTCTAAAAGATCAACGGCTTCGAATGTAGCATCTGCTGTGTCTTTAAGTATCTCTTTTGTTGTATCCTCGTACAAAGATTCAAATGTATTGCCAACAATGTTACCAATGTTTATATAGCTTGGGAGTCCAAAATTATCTAAATCGGATATAGCCAAAGCTGACTCTTCGCCATAAAAAGATTTGGGTAACGATGGTGTCAGGGCAACTGATTGAAATGGGGTTGGTGACTCATGACCCATTAAACCTACAGCCCTATTCAACCAACCAGAGCTAGTGCCCTTGTCACCGGGTGTACCAGATTCCATAAAGTCCTGTGCATCAAAATGACTTCTCGTTTTGTTAGGGCTTCCCATGCCATGCACAACAGCTAGACTTCCTTCCTTCCAATAATCCATTAATGGCGTTAATGATGGATGGAAACCAAAACCATTATCAAGATCTAATACAGGATCATTTTTTGAACCTGGATTCATGTAAAGTCTTGGTCGTGCATTCATTAAATATTTATCATTTAATTTAGGGACTGCCATTAAGCCATCCATGGCGCCTCTCTGAAAAATCGTAACAAGAGTTTTATTTTGATTTAATAAATCATTTTTTGAATTAATTGCAGCTTTGTTTATAAAAAGTGGATTACCGCCAACTCCCAAACTGAATAAAGCAATTCCACCTGATTTCAAAAAAGCTCGTCTAGTCCAGATTCCTTTTATATCATCGTCATGATCATCATGCATAAACTACCTCCTTTGAAATTCGGGACTGCCCAAAATAACACCAACAATTTGGCCGAGTATACTTTCGTTTTCCTTTGTTGTTTTTCTATTATTCCCAATTTGAAAATCCTGATCTAAAACATTTGAAAAATCATCTTCACTCATTCCGTTCCGCATGGATCTTTCTACATTAAACTGCTCTGAAGCAATTTCAATCTTTGCATTTAAATCTTCAGCATTTACAACAGGTTCTAAAATCCTTAAGGTTTCCTTTAGATCCCTGTAAGGCATTATTATTCCTGCATAAACTTCCAAAGCATGCTGAACACTTTCAGGCTCATGAAAAACTCCATCGAAAGTGTTTAGAGCTTTCAGGTCAGAATCAACCCCTCTTATCTTGTCACCACCAATCAGTAATCCGAAATTCATTCTTGAAACCAAGGACCCGGTGTTTACCCAGGATGAAGCAGAGTCTGGATATCCAGTTGGAGCCTGATAACGATAAAGTGGTTGCCCCATGGTTTTTATTGAATTGAAAAGTCCTTTTAAGGATGTAACCTTGCTGTCTAAAATACGGACTGTGGAGATAATAAGCTCAAATGGGGATTTAATCTTTGACCTTATCGCCTCGTCTCTCCAAAAATAATCAGAATAAAACATTGATCTGTAAACCTCAATTAAGTCTCCTGAACTGTTCAGATAAGCTTTTGTCATAAGCTCGATAAGCTCCTCAGGAGGATCGTCTTGAACAAATTTAGTTGCTATTTTCTTTGATAGGAACCTGGCGGTATATTCATGTTTTGACAGTATATTCAAAACTTTTTCACCCTCCTCCAAACCTCCTCCCCTTGGGAAATAATGTCCCAAAATATTTTTTTCTCCTGCATCATGAGCACTTGCTCTAAAAATAAAAGATCCCTCTTGCGCAAAGCCAAGTCTTTCAAGTTGTGAAGATAAAAAAGAATTGCCGACTTGATTACCCATTGCAGACATATTTGAATCCTGATTTGCCATTCCCATGGAGGCGATACCCTCAGGCAGTCGGGTATTTAAACTGTCTTGCAAAATCCATGTCCAACCAGTAAAAGCACGAGCAACTTCCTGAACATCTTTTTGTGTATAGCCATTAATATTATTGAATGCATCAACACCCAATGTGTGCAATTCCATTAATTCTCTAGCGTAATTTTCATTCAGCCCTCTGCCTGAATTGTTCAGAAGGCTTCTTGCCGATTTTGGCAAATCTCGTTTTCTTGTTGTTTGTGATAAGTTTTCCATATGGAAACTAACGGTTGTTTCAACACCTGAACCAGCTGTAGAAAGTCCATTATCGAGATAAAAAAGCATCCCTGGATGTTTTGCTGTCGCCTCAAGCATATCGGAAAAATTTCCGAATACGTTAGACCTAATTGCATCTCTTTCATATGAATAAACATAAGGACGAACATCATTTTGGCTAGCATCTATATTGAAATGATTAAACCAGAAATCTGTTAAAACTTCTTGGAATTGATTTTCAGAATAAGCAGCTCTAATCATCTTTTGAGCTAATGTTTCAGAATCAAGTTCTGAAATTGGTCTAAGTGAAAAATCATCCATATACAAAAGAGCCAACCTTCTTTGCTCTTCATTCGTCATGGTCAAAAAATCCTGTTCTGTTACCAAGCCTGATTCAATAGCCCAATCCTTGACCCTGCGATTGATTTGACCGTATGGGACATACGTATTTGCCATCTCGTCTAAAGACATTTCTAATGACTTGAAATCAAGCTTATTGAGAATTTCTTCCAATTGAGAATTACCTTGGGCTGCAAGCATCTGATTTTCAAACCAATTGCTGACTCCTATAGATGTAACCTTTTTAATATCTCCCTGCCTTGGTCCAAAAGCAAATCTATCTAAAACATGACGAGCAGCCTGCTCGTCCGTTAATCCAAATTTAACCCAGGGTTCGCTTTGTTTCTGGGTGATGCTGGAAAAAGAAAGAAGAAGGATAAATAAGGTGAATTTAATTCTCTTCAACATGTTTTTATGCCTATATAGTACTATGAAGAAACTGCAAAAGTTTCTTTTTGTTGGTTTTATTTCTTGATGCCGTTTTTAGCCCAGTGCTTTCTAGAAAACATAACCTTTTTCATGATTTTTCGATTTTTAACATTTTCATCATCACTATACGGTCTTGGGTGATCAAGATGCACCACAATAAAAGAAAATTTCTTAACGATTCCTTTTAAGCCATAATTAACGAGCCTCGCTCCGAATTCCCTATCTTCAGATCCGTAAGTCTTGAAATCCTCATTAAAACCATTTACAGCCAATGCATCCTTTCTCCAGCATGCAGAGTTACCGCCAGTAAAAACACCCAGGCGTGTTGTCAGAATGTTCATAACGTGTTTAAAGAGTCCCAGATTTGATAACCTTAATTTTGTCCTTTTGCAGGATAAACCTTGATTTTTCAACCATTGATAATTGAAAATTTTGTTGTCATTTACATCTGAAACTCGAAGTTTCAAATGAATCTTTTCAGGAATGTGCACCACACTTCCGCCTGAAAAGAACCAACCAACTCTTGCTGATTTTGCATATGATTCAACCCAGTCAGACCTAGGAACGCAATCACTATCCAGAAAAAGAAGATAATCGCCTTTTGATTCAGCAATACCTTTATTTACTATTTTTGATCTCTGATATCCATTGTCCTCCTGATGAACGTGCCTTAAATCTAACTTGCCTCTCTTTTGAAATTTTGTTATTATTTTTTTTGTTTCTTGCGAGTTGTCATCCTCTGCAACGATAACCTCAAAACCTTTATTAATTTGATTTTCTAAAGCAGAAAGTGTTAAAGTCAATTCATTAAATTTCTTGTATGTTATGAGGATTACAGAAATTTTCATATTTTAATTTTTTGTAAACGTAAACTATTCAAAATAACGATAAGATCTGAAATAACCATGGCACTTTGTGCAACTATTGGGTGCAAGACACCAAAAAATGCCAACGGTATTGCAATGACATTGTATATAGCTGCCCAAAATAAATTTTGGCCAACAATGGAAAATGTTTTTTGGCTAAGAACGATCGCTTTATAAATATTCAGAAGATTTCCTTTAGGTAAAATCAAACCGCCATTCTGTTTTGCAAGGTCTGAACCATCCCCCATCGCAATACCCACAGTGGCTGCAGCTAAAGCTGGAGCATCATTAACACCATCCCCAGCAAAAACAACATGAATGTTGTCTTTTTGGTACTCGCTAACCAAGGCAAGCTTGTCTTCTGGCTTTTGTGCATGGAAATAATTTTTTATTGAAAGTTTTTCAGCTACAGCTTTAACCGACTCTTCTCTATCACCGCTAGCAATAACAATTTTTATATTCATTTTTTGAATCTTTCTAATCGTTTCAAATGCGTTTTTTCTAATTTCATCATTTAACGCTATTAAACCTATTGGCTTGCTATCGATACTCACAGCAACAATTGTTGCATCTGTTGGAATTTCATCAGAAACAGCAATTGGTTCTGGTAACGCCCAAGCAACACTACCAGCCATGACTTTATTGCCATTTTTATCTAAACCTTCAACTCCGGAGCCAAAATGATATTTGTAATTTTCCAATTTTTGCCATTTGATTTTTCTTGATTTGCAATTCTTTAATATGGCTTTTGCAATTGGGTGTTCGCTGCCTTCTTCTGCTGAAGCAGCATGCTGCAACACCTGCTCTTCGGTAAACCCATCAAATGGAAAGATTGATTGCACTGTTGGGTTTCCAGTTGTTAAGGTGCCGGTTTTATCCAGCATCAAAACCTTGCAACTTTTTAAATCCTCTAAACCTTTTCCATCACGGATGATCAAACCGATTTTAGCGCCCCTACCAGCACCAATGAAAAGCGCTAATGGGGTTGCTATGCCTAATGGGCAAGGGCAAGAAACGACCAAAACGGCAAGAACCACCATAAACCAACTTAAAGGTTCCATATCTATTGCTAATTTAGAAATTAAAAACTGGTTTATTCCCATCATTCTTTCTGGCACAATAAACCAAAAAACACCCGCTAAACCAGCTGCCCATAAAACAATCGGCACAAAGACAGCAACAATCTTGTCTACCAAACCTTGAACAGGTATATTGGCGGCACTTGCATTCTCAACCATCTCAACAAGTTTTGAAAGGTAACCTTCATCACCAGGAGCACTTACTTTGATAACAATTCTTCCCGAAATGTTTAAAGTTCCGCCTATGACACCATCATCGATAACCTTTAAAACCGGCTCTGACTCACCGGTTATCAAGCTTTCATTAAGCTCACTTTTTCCTTCAATAACAACTCCATCTAATGGTACGGATTGTCCTGGCAAAACTAAAATGCAATCTCCTGTCTCGACATCTTTTAATTTGGTTGTAACCTTTTTATTATTTTTAATTAATACAACATCATCTGGAAGCAAATTTAAAAGATCCTTGATCGCAATATCAGCTTTATCTTTAAGCCTTGATTCAAGGTGTTGACCTGTGAGATATATCGCCAAAAGGATAACCCCTTCTTTTCCCATCCCATGATGGCCAGTCAAAAGAGAAAAAATATGATGCAAAGCAGCCCCCCAAACGCCAATAAAAATCAATGTCTCCATCTTGTAATCTTTTTGCTTAAGTGAAGACAGCCCGTCATGTGTTAACTTTTTGGCCAAATCTCCTGCTAATGCGCACCCTAGAAAAACCAATATTCCTAACTGATCTTTAACAAAGAAGGATAAGACAGCTAACAGCCAAACGATCCAAAGCTCTTTTGTTCTATCTTGCATGGGCTGTTCAAAAGAATAACCCTTATTAACAATAACCTCTTTAACAGAGGATATGGAAAATTTTCCAGAAACAACAACCTTTTTAGCTTGCAGGTTAACAGATACCTTTTGGACACCGGGAACTTGCATAATGGCTTTTTCTAGCGATGTTACGCAATTTGCGCAATGCATGCCAAAAACACTAGAAGAAAAATTAGATTCAGACATCTTTAACCTTTAATGAATTTTTTGCAACACTGAGAAAACTCGGTAACTCTTTTTAAAGCTAAATCTTTGTCATCAGATATGATCGCTTCAACACAGCAGCTTTCAAGATGATTTTCCATTAATGCTGCAGATACACTATCAAGCGCTGACCTTGCAGCATGAATTTGGGTCAAAACATCCAAACAATAGCTACCTTCTCTGATCATTTTTTGAACACCGCCAATTTGGCCTTTTATACGAGCCAGATTCCTTAAAGCCTGGCCGTGAGATTCCGGTAAAGAATCACAATAATTGTCATTTTTCATATATACCCCCGATGGGTATATTGTACTACATCAACTTAACCAAGGTTCGCTGGATGGTTTTTGAAATAAATTTTGCTTACTGTCGAACCATAAACAAGTTTTTTGCAGTGCATCATTCATTGGTGTTGGTTTCCATGACAAATATTTTTTTGCTTTTTCAATACTTAAGCATGAATCTCTTTTAAGCCACGATGCATAAGGTTGCCATGCTTTTGATTTAGAAAAAACTTTATTTTTCTCCAAAGGGCTCCAGTACTTATCTAGGGAAATATTCTTAAATTTAGGCTCAACACCAATTGTTTTTGCCATCTCTATAAGATAATTTTTTAATGATGGCTGTTCTTCTTGCGCAAGATTGAAAGCATTTCCATACAAGGGTGATCCAATTTTAATTATTGACGAAATAGCATCAATAACATCTTCAGAAAAAACATGTGTAAACTTGAAACCTCCCCCATCAGGAAGATCGATTGGCTTGCCGCTTTGGAGCCAAAGCTGGTACTTCCAGCTTCTTAATGTGTGATCATAAGGTCCTTCAACTATCGGAATCCTGATTCTGGTTTCAGGAAAGCCAAAATCATTCCAGGCTTTTTCTAACACATGTTCAGCCTCTCTTTTCCCAAGGCCATAATTCCAACTTTCAATATTGTTTCTCCAAGGCTTTGCCAATTGGTTTTGAAAATCTTTTTCTAGTATTAACCCATCGTGATACCTTTCTCCGACCGCGTAAACAGAACCCGTTGATATATGTATAAAGTGACCGATTGAGCCGGAATCTGAAAAAACATCAATAAAATCTTGTGAATGTTGTCCATTGAATGAAAGAAAATCGACAACTGCATCAAATACCACCTCTGTATTAATTTCCTTCTTTAAATTAATTAACTCATATTTGAAAGCCTCACTATTAAATCTGTCACATAAAACATGCCGAACATCATGTTTGAAGGGGTGCTGTGTAAGCCCTCTCGTCATAATAAAAACATCATGACCATTTTTTAAAAACTTATGGACTAAACCCCTTCCCATAAATCTAGTTCCGCCAATAACCAAGATTCTCATTCGAAGAATTCCTTAATTAAAATTGCTAACTCTTTAGATTTTTCCCAAGCAACCATGTGTCCACAGGATTCAATTTTTTTTATTTCAGATTTGGAAATTAAATCATGTAATATTTCTGCATTTCTAAAAGGTACCAATGGATCACAACTGCCATGAACAATTAAAGCTTTATTCTTAACATTTTCAGGTATGCCAAAATGTCTATTTTGCAAAACGAAATTCTTTTGCAATCTTTGCGTTTCTGAAATAGATTCATTCTTTGAATAGTATTTAACTGCAGCTGTAAAACTAACATTATCTTCATTTTCCCAACCCTTAAAAGAAAAACTTTGCAGCCAGGCTTTTGTCCTTTCCTCGGAAGAGGCTCCTTTGCCAACTCTTGGTTTTTGATGGGTTGGACGAATGGATCTATCTGGATCTGGCTCAGTTGCGACAAGGATGACCCTGTCTATCAAATCACTATTTTCAGCAGCAATCATTCTCGCAATTACACCACCAAAAGAAGTTCCTAAAACATTTATTTTTTCGATTTGTAAATCCTTAATTAAAGCAACAACAGATGAAAAAATAATATTGGGTTTGTTTTTATCTACTGACATGCTGGAGCCACAACCCAATGGATCAAATGTTATCACCTGAAAATCATCTAAATGTGGGACCAGGTAATCAAAACTTTTTGAGCACCCTCCAAGGCCCGGTATCAATAATAAAGGTTGCCCTTTTCCCTGAATTTTAAGGTTCATTACAAACAGCTATTTAGCACTTCTACAAGTTCCGAAATATCTCTCGATGCAACACTGCAAAGACCAACCCTGACTCCATCTTTTACGGGTATTAAATAAACATTCTTGTCTCTCATTCTTTTAGCAACAGCTTGTGGCTCTTTGCAAAACACAGTTACAAAAAAACCACCCTCATAGCGAGGGTAGATCAAATTGTATTTTTGCGCCTGGTCATTAAATACATCAACTCTGTCTTGGAGTAAGTTTATGATGGCGTTTCTTTCAGTATCAACCTGTTCTTTATAACGATCATCGGTGATTAATTTTGTTGCAATAAATTGACCCATGTGATTGCAATTACTCCAAGTTCCCCTAGAGGAATAAGAAAATGCCCTTTTTAACCTTTCTCTCGAATCAGCATCCCTGTTTAAAGCAATGATTCCACCAACCCTAGCGCCATACCTTGTAAAAGATTTACTTCCGCTCCAGGCGATAAGAACTTGCACATCATCACATATCCTTTCTACAACTTTTAACCAGTGATTATTTTTAGGTCCAAATTTAAAATAAGCCAAATCTATAATTAGTGAATTCCTAGAAACCCTGGAGGCTTTGGTTAAAATTTCACCAACCCCATCCCATTCACTTGAACTTAAAGAGTAGCCTGTTGGATTGTTGCACGGAGAATTGATTACAGTCAATACTCTTTTGTTTTCTTTTGAAGTTTGATTGACTGCCTGATCAAGACCTTCTAGATTAAAATCCAAATCCGATGTAAAGGTTTTATAGGTTGTTAATTTTCGACCATTTAAACTAGAAATTGTGTTGTATGGGCCCCAATAAAGATGTGGTGAAATAAGCGTCTCTCCTGGTTCTAAAAAATTAACAATTGAAGATGTGACAGCACCTGTTCCTCCAGGTGTTGCCGAAGATACACTTATATCTTTCAGCTGCTGAAAATCCGAAAATGTATCCTCTATGATGGCATGATTAAATTTTTGGACACCTGAAATAGGAGCATAACCGGCAACCATGCTTGGGTGAATCTCGGCAGCAACTTCATCCCATGCATCAACAACCAGAAGCTCTCCATTGTCGTCAAACAAACAACCCAAAGTTGCATCAATCACCCTTTCACCATTAGAGATTTTCGATCTAGCCTCTTCGCTAAGTGCAAAAATGGGATCATTTCCTGGTCTTTGGTTTGACTCTGGAGTTAGATTTGAAAACATAAATATATCCTAATTGCCCATGAAGTAAAACCATGCCAGACCTACTATGATTGCAGGAATGGTTGTAATTACAGTTGACCATATAGCTGCCTTGCTATTTCTTGCAATCAATGGGAACAAAGCATCACCGTCTTGTGAAATAGCATGTGCAATAAGCACCGACATCGGCAATAAACCTTCCGTATAAGCAGCTACAAATAAAATCTGTGGACCACATCCAGGTATCAACCCAATCCCTGCTCCAAATAAGATACTTAATGGGCCAGAGCTAACTATCATTTGTGCAAAATCTAAATTTGAAAAATACATACCATACTCATAAATTAAATATGCAAGCAAAACCCAAAAGGTCACAAATGCAGTTTCAGAAGCAGCATGTATCAAGGTTTCTTTTGAAGATGTCAGTTTATCCCTCAAAGCCTCAAGAGTGTCATCACCTATGAAATGCTTTCCAGCAATAAATAAAATGATAGACAATAAGGTCCCGAACAACCCTACATAATTAAAAATCGCATCTTTATGATTAGGGTCAAAAGTTAACTCAAGAGCATAATTAGGATCACTAGCTTTTACTAATAAAGTGACTCCTAAAATAAGCCCCACAAGGCATACCCACCACCATAAAACATATCCCTGATGGGTTATCCTGTAGCCTAAAGATTCATTCCGTTCTTCTCCCTCAATCGAATCTATAAAAGAAACAGGGTCAACTTCTTTTTTAGCATGTGTTTTTAATTGTTGGAAATTTTTTGAAAATCTACCTAAAGGTTGATCGTGTGTTATTTGTAATTTATCAATCAACATTCCCCAGAGAACAGCAGTAACAAAAGCAACTAAATGCACAACAGCGGCATCCTTTGGTGCTTTTGCTATCAATAAAAAAGCGGCATCGCCTAATGTTGCAGCCAATGTCGCAATTACGGTACCGAAAGTAACAACCTTCTTGATGTATAGTGGCATAACGATGATTGCACCACCACACCCTGGCGTTAAGCCAAGCAAGGCACCAAAAAAAGGTTGTGTTTTGGTGTTTTTCTGAAGAAGTGCAACAAATTTTCCTGATGTTTTGTACTGCAACCATGAAAAAAGAAGTACCATTATCGCTACAAAAACAGAAACCTGTAGAAAGGCATCTCTTGCCGAGGTTAGTAATATTTCTAATCCTGGTTTAATCTTCTAAGACTCCTATAAATTCAAACTCCAACCTGATGCTGTCTTCAATCAATTGAACAAAAGGTGGTTGTGGAACGTTTACACCATAATCAGCCCATAAAGCATCTACTGTTGCAAAACCCCTAATAGTTGAAAAATCAATAATTTCCAATACTGCATCAAAAGTTTCAAATAAAGTTTTATCTTTTATGGTCAATTCTCCACTTATCTTCAATTCATATTTTTGACCAGGGTAAAAAGTTGCTTTTTCAGGAATTCCATCTATACGTGTGGCTTGAAACGACACAGAAGGATATGTGTTTGACTCCAAAATCCTATTTCTGATTGCCCTGTTTCTGCTATTTGAATCAGTAATAAAGCTATTACTTTCAATCATCACACGGCCCATAGAGCTTCTCTTTGGAAAATCAAAATCAATATCCACAGATCCAAAGATGCTATTAGTTTCACCTATAACAGTAAAAGGTTCCTCTCTTAGGATTTCGTCTACAAAAAATCTAGCCTGCGAAAGGCTGGGAACAATTTTGAAAACCTTCTTCCCACATAAAAAATCCTCTCCTTTTGACATCTCCATAATTTCTTCATATTGCGGATTGCCCATGCTGTTCATCAGAAGAATTTCCTTATCGATAATTTCTCTAATCCTTTCATGTGTCCACAGCTCTCCAGAATATTTTTTTCCATTGACAAAAAAATTAGGTGTACCATAGTTGCCAAGACAGCTACTAACCCTCCATTCATTTTCTATAGACAAGATTGCAGCATCACTTTGAAAGTCAGAAATAAATTTATCTTTATTTAATTTTAATTTTTCTACATATTGGAGGTAGGTTTCAAAACTTCTGTCATTGCTCTCAAACAAAAGATCATGCATTTCCCAAAAATAACCCTGCTGACCTGATGCCCATGTAGCTAAAACAGCTTCTTTTTCAAGCTCTAAAGCTCTTGGTACGCCATGCTTAAAAACAAGCTTAACATCTTCTGGATAATCTTTTAAAACATCATCAAAAATTGCAGCTAATCTTTTGCATGGGGGACAGTTAAAAGCACTAAATTCCACTATTGTTACAGAAGGATTTTCTGATCCTTTTGAAAAAGATTCCTGCAAAGGAACATTGTGTCTTTCAGTAGGATCAAAATCTGACGCTATCAAACCACTTGAACAAAATAACAAACAAATAAAAAACAATATTTTTTTCATAAAAAACTCCTTTAATCCAACCACTTAAAATCAACTTCAATATTGATATTTTCATTTAGGCTTTGGTGAACTGGACATGTTAAAGCCGCATTTTGCAATATTTTTTTTTCTTTTTCTGAATATTTATTTTTCATCTTAAAAATCATAACTAAATCGGATATCCTTCTGGGTAAATTAACAGACATTTTTTTCTCTACGCTCATGTCAAAATTACAAATATCAATTTTTGAATTTTTAGCCGCAATACCCATAATGGTTGCCATGCATGTCAAAAGAGCAGTTGCAACAAGGTCGGTTGGTGAAAAAGATTCGCCTTTGCCGCAATTATCCAACGGTGCATCTGTGAGAATTTCAGAACTTGAAAGATCGTGAACCGCTTTGCACCTGAGATCACCTTCATAAATAGCTTGTATTTTTGTCATTTTGACCACCTTCTTTGAATGTATTTCTCTACTATATCAAGAAATTGATTTGATATAGAGGAACCACTTAAAGTTTCTGTCAATTTTCCATCTATATAAACAGGTGCTTTTGGGTTTTCTCCAGTTCCCGGAAGAGAGATGCCTATATCTGCAGATTTGGATTCGCCTGGACCATTGACTATACATCCCATGATTGCTATTTTTAAATTCTCAACACCAGGAAAATCATCTTTCCAATTAGACATATTTGAATCAATTTTGCCTTGAATAGTTTCAGCCAACTCTCTAAAAAAGGTTGAAGTTGTCCTCCCACAACCTGGACAGCTCGTAACCGATGGTCTAAAACTTCTTAAACCCAAAGCTTGCAATATCTCTTGGCACAAACGTACCTCTTTTGTCCTATCTCCTCCAACCTCAGGTGTTAGGCTTGACCTGATGGTGTCTCCAATTCCATCATTTAAAAGAATTGAAAGTGCTGATGATGTTGCAGCAACACCCTTAAGCCCCATTCCTGCTTCAGTTAAACCTAAATGTAATGGAAAATTTGACTGTTCAGCAATTTTTCTATAAACTGCAACCATTTCTTTAACTTTAGAAACCTTGCATGAAATAATAATCATATTTTCAGGAAGGCCTAAATCAATCGCTGTTTCAGCACTACTTAAAGCGCTCTCAACAAGCGATTCAACTTCAACCTCTGCAGCAGAAAGCGGAAAATTATTTTTGGCATTTTCATCCATTTTTCTTGCCAGAAGATCAGCGTCTAAACTGCCAGCATTAACACCTATACGAACAGGTTTGTTAAACTCTTTAGCGATTTCAATAAATGTAACAAAATTTTTATCATGCCTTGGTCCACGGCCTACATTGCCTGGATTAATACGCAATTTGGAAAGAGAACGAGCCATTTCCGGATACTTTTTCAAAAGTATGTGGCCATTGAAGTGAAAATCACCCACAATTGGAACATCACAACCACTATTTTTGATCGTCTTGACAATTTCTGGAACAGCTTTGGCTGATTCATCATTGTTAACAGTGATTCGCACAATCTCACTACCAGCATTAGCAAGCAAAATTATTTGTTCAACTGTTTTTGACACATCCGCAGTGTCAGTGTCAGTCATTGACTGAATGACGATTGGATTCTCTCCCCCAATCAGCACGCCGCCAACATTACAAACCGTACTGATTCTCTTTTTTTTAATTTCAAAAAAACTCATAAAAATCTATTTGGTGAAAAGGGATAGTCTGGATCTGGTTCAAAAGAGCCATCCATCCATGAGATAAAATTTTTGGCAACTGCAGGCGACAGTGATACTCCATTTCTGAAAAGACCTGTTGCCCAAAAAATCCCTTCCAATCCTTTTCTTTCTCCGATGATCGGACGTTCATCAGGGGAACCAGGACGAAAACCGCACCATGATTCTCCCAATTTTGCCTTGGTGAAAATTGGTACCCATTTTGCCATTATTGCCACCTTCTGAAATAGAGTCTTTTTATCGATTGAATCATCAAAACCCCTGTCCTGAACAATGCCTCCAATCCAATAATGACCGGATTGTGGAACCATATATGAGGCTGCTCCATGAACCGTATGAGTTGGAAATTCCACGCCCTCTCCAGAGAGCTCGATGATTTGACCTCTCATTGGCTTGATGGGTGGAACCCAATCTTCAACACCTTGCGCCCAAGCGCCAGTGCACATTGCAACCTTTGAAGCAAGGATTGATTCATTATTTTTCAGAAAAATTTTCCAATTTTCTTTATGTTTGGATATTTTTAAAACTTCGGTATTTTCACGAATTTCAACTCCTGATTTAAGAAGTGCATCTTTTAATAAATACATTAATTTTCTTGGGTTTATCCGTCCTTCGTCCTCAATCAAAACGGCCTTTCCAACATCAAACCATGGAAAATTATTCTTTATTTCATTTTTTTCCAAAACCTGATAAGAAACATTAACATCGCGAAGACTGGCTATCCTTGTGTTTAATTCTGGCTCTTCAGGATATAAAACACCTTCCATCTTTAAATCAGGATCTGAATTGTGAACCTTTCTTAATTCCTTAACCCAGTCTGGAAACATCCTGATACCCTGCCAGATAAAGCGGTTAAGCTCAGGGTCACCACAAGATTTCCCTGCAGGGGAAAGTATGCCAGCACTTGCTTGACTTGCTCCACCCCCACAAGCATCTTTTTCAAGAAGCAAAACCCTGTATCCATTCTTTTGTGCTTCCCATGCAATAGCCATGCCAGCAACACCACCACCAATAATTACAATATCTCTCACTTAGATTATCCTAAGACTAGGATATAAATTTGGAGGGAATATTTATGCTAAAAGATATTAAAAAATTTCTAGCTGAAGAAGAAAAATTCAGCAAACCGTTATGGAAAGCCACTGCGCTTGCCTGGTGGGGTAAAGAAACAACTGGAGAAGAAAACTACAGTGAAATCGCTCAGGTTCTTTCTGAAACATTAGAGAAAAGAGCTGCAAGTCCAGAAAGATTTTCCAAGATAAAAAACTGGTATAGCCAAATAGATAAAATTGACGACAGTGATGTCCGAAGAATCATAGAAAGTCTTTATCTTGGAGCAATAGGAAGTCAAAAAAATGATGAAGAAATTTCAAAAACTGTTAAATTAGGTCTTCAGATTTCTTCAGACTATGTCAAACATAGGGGCATTGTTGATGGAGAGGAAAAATCATCCAATGATCTATCTGACATCCTGAAACAAAGTTCTGATAATTCCCTAAGTGAAAAAGCATGGAAAGCAACAAAGACTATTGGTGAAAAGGTTGAAGGCAAGCTTTTAGATCTAGTTGAAACACGAAACAGCTCAGCAAAAAGAATGGGGTTTAAAAATTATTATTCAATGCGATTGATTACACAAGAAGTAAATGAAGATTTTCTATTTAATCTTTTAGATGAATTAGATGAATTAACGAGGGAACCATTTTTAGCTCATAAACGTAAATACGATTCAGAAAGAGCACAAAGGTACAACATAAATAAAGACGAAATAATGCCGTGGCATTATGAAAACCCCTATTTCCAAAGTGTGCCTTTTGATACAAGCGTGGGTGACAAGTGGTTTGTTGGAAAAGAAGATGATTGTTTAGAAAAATTAGCAATTGAAACTTTTGACAGTTGCGGTTTGGATATAAGAAGCTCGATTGAAAAATCAGACCTTTACGAAAGAGAGGGGAAGTCACAACATGCATTTTGTTTAGGTGTTGATGATCCAAATGGTGATGTGAGAGTGCTTTGTAATCTGAGAAACAATTTAACATGGGGTGATACTGTTCTACATGAGTATGGACATGCTATATATGACCTTCTTGCCACAGAAAATTTACCTTGGTTTCTACAGGGTCCCGCACATATAAACAGCACTGAAGCAATAGCAATGATTTTTGGCAGGCAAGCATTAAGACCAGAATGGCTAATAGATTTCCTTGAAGCGCCAAGCAATGAAGTTAATGATGCTGCTGTGCAGTTAGTCAATTCTCAAAGATTCAAAATGTTAGCTTTCAGCAGGTGGGAGCAGGTTATGTGTCGATTCGAAAAGGAACTTTATTCAAATCCGAAACAAGACTTAAATCAATTATGGTGGGATTTAAAAGAAGAATACCAAGATGTTCGCAAGCCAAAAGGAAGAAATAAACCTGATTGGGCTGCAAAAAACCACATAGCTACAGCTCCTGTTTATTATCACAATTACATGCTTGGTGAAATGACAGCAAGTCAACTTGAACATGATATTATCAAAAAAACAGGCAGTGGCCTGCTTAAAAACAAAAAGGCTGGAAAATACCTTGCAAACATGTTTTCTTTTGGCTCTAGATTGAAATGGGATGATTTAGTAAAAGAAATCACAGGTGAAGAGCTATCTCCAAGATGTTGGGCTGAGGATTTTGCTAAGGCTCCAGAGTAAAAATGGAACCTGACTATAAAAAAAAATATCAAGAATCAATTGAAAACACAGATGTTTTTTGGTCAAAAATTGCAGAAAGGATACATTGGTATAAAAAATGGAATACCGTTTCAAGTGTAGATTACAAAACTGCAAGCATTAAATGGTTTGAAGAAGGTGAGCTGAATGCTTGCTACAACTGTCTAGATCGACATATTGAATCCGGAAAAGGGAATGAAACTGCATTAATATGGGAAGGCAACAACCCAAATGAAGACAAAAAATACTCTTACAAAGAGTTATTACAAGAAGTTTCGAAATGTGCTAATTTCCTAAAATCAATCAATATTCAAAAAGGTGACAGGGTTTGCATCTACATGCAAATGATTCCTGAACTGATGATAGTAATGCTTGCATGCGCAAGGATTGGTGCAGTGCATTCGATAGTCTTTGGTGCTTTTTCTTCTGATTCATTGCGGGATCGAATCAATGATTCTGAATGCAAATTGCTAGTAACTCAAGATACCGGCGTTAGAGGCTTGAAAACAAACATACCAATGAAATCAAATGGAGATGCTGCACTAAAAGAATGTCCGACAATCCAAAATGTACTAGTTGTAAAAAGAACGGGTTCTGATGTTGAGATGGATCAAGACAGGGATCATTGGTGGCATAAATCGATAAAGCCAATGTCTGAAAAGTGTGAATGTGAAAAGATGAATGCTGAAGATCCCTTATTTATACTTTATACATCTGGATCAACGGGGAAACCCAAAGGGGTTTTGCATACCACAGGGGGGTATATGGTTTATGCATCTTATACTCACCAAAAAGTTTTTGATTACAAACCGGGAGACATATATTGGTGCACTGCAGATATTGGTTGGATTACTGGACATTCTTATATTGTTTATGGACCACTCTCAAATAGAGCAACGACAATCATGTTCGAAGGCGTGCCAAACTTCCCTGACTTCGGAAGATTCTGGCAAATTGTAGAAAAGCATAAAGTCAATATCTTCTACACAGCTCCAACAGCACTCAGGGCACTAATGAAAGAAGGTGATGATTTCGTAACCAAGTGGAATAGAGAATCACTAAAGGTTCTTGGTACCGTGGGGGAAACGATCAAGGAGCCAGAATGGACTTGGTACCATGAAGTTGTGGGAGAGCAAAGATGCCCTGTAGTCGACACATGGTGGCAAACAGAAAC
>DLTY01000048.1:3800-19475 GCA_002501535.1 bacterium UBP7_UBA7824 | reverse complement strand
TGGCAAACAGAAACAGGTGGAATCCTGATAACCCCTTTGCCAGGAATCACAGAATTAAAACCTGGATCTGCAACAAACCCTCTTTATGGAATCGAGCCTGCAATACTTGATGAAAACGGCAATGAAATTAAAGGAAATCCCGCAGAAGGGTTACTTGTGATAAAAAAATCATGGCCAGGACAGATGAGAACCATTTATGGAGACCATCAAAGATTTTTTGACACTTACTTCTCCCAATTCAATGGATATTATTTCACTGGAGATGGGGCAAAAAGGGATCAGGATGGCTATTACTGGATTACAGGAAGGGTTGATGATGTGCTGAACGTTTCTGGACACAGATTGGGAACAGCTGAAATTGAGGGTGCCATAGGAAAACATGATGATGTTGCTGAAGCAGCTGTTGTCGGTTTCCCGCATGACATTAAGGGGCAAGGCATTCATGCTTTTGTGACATTAATGACAGGCAAAGAAGTAAATGAAAACACCGAAAGTGAGATACGAATGAAGGTTAGAGAAATCATTGGTCCACATGCAGCACCAGACAAAATTCAATTCACACCTGGCCTGCCAAAAACACGTTCAGGAAAAATCATGAGAAGGATATTGAGAAAAATAGCTGAAGGTGATAAAAAAAACTTTGGTGATACATCAACATTAGCTGATCCTGAAATAATCAAAAAACTACTGTAAGAAAAAATATTTTAAAATCTTATGGAATCTCTTTTCGAAAGAAAACTAAACTACAGACTCTTCTCGAATCCTGGTAACACTTATGCACTCTTTGGTCTTTTCATCAATCTCAAACAGGGCACCATTTAGTGCAACTCTTTCAGATTCAGAAACCTTGAATCTTGAATAGACACCTGAGGTAAACCTTTTGATGCTGCTTTCACAATCAACACCAATCACACTATCTACAGGACCAGTCATTCCAAGATCAGCAATAGCGCCAAGCCCTTGCGGATACACTCTTTCATCAGCTGTAGCAACATGGGTATGCGTTCCCCAAGCGGCTGAAACACGACCATCAAGATACCAAAACATTGCATGTTTTTCACTTGTTGCCTCAGCATGAAATTCAACTAGATTAATTGAATCTGAATTCAACTTATCATGAATTTCATCAAAAGCTCTAAAGGGATTATCTGCTCCCTCTCTCATGAAAATCCTTCCTTGCAAGCAAATAACATTAATCTCAACACTGTTTAAAGATGTTGTCCAGATACCTTGTCCAGCCATTTCAGAACTTGGATAATTAACTGGACGAATAATTGGATTTCTTTTATTTTCCATAATTGTCTTGATTGATTTTTGATCAAACATGTGATCGCCAAGCGTTATTAAATCAATACCGGATTCCATTATCTCTTTATAGTTTTTTTCAGAAAGCCCTTTACCGCCACTTGCATTTTCAGCATTGACTATAACCAAATCAGCTTTATGCTTTGATCTAAGTTCTGGAATCAATGTTTTGCAAAGCTTTCTCCCTGGTCTCCCAAAAACATCGCCAATAGATAAAACTTTTATCATCCCTGTACCGAATCCCTTTTTTCTCTAATTACCGTAATTGTAGTTTTTCCAGGAATATCAAGTTCTTTTTTAATCCTCTTTAAAAGATCGCCTGCTAAAACACTAGGGTCTTCATCAGTTGTTCTGTCTGGATCAAGAATCACCCTGACCTCTCTTCCAGCGCTAACAGCATAAGTCTGCAATACGCCTGGCAAAGAATTACCGATTTCCTCAATTCTTTTTAGACGCTCTATGTATATCTCATAAGTGTCTCGTCTTGCCCCTGGTCTTGCTCCCGAAAGTGCATCTGAAATTTTTAAAATCTCACCCTCAACACTTGTACATTTTTCCTCTCCATGGTGTGAGGCAACTGCATTGACAATTTTGTCAGATTCGCCATACTCCTTTAAAAGCTTTGCTCCTGCTAAGGCATGTGAGTTTGTTTCGCCTTCACTTGGTAATATCTTACCTATATCATGCAATAAAGCCATTCTCCTAAGCACGCTTTGATCCAAACCCAACTCTTTTGCGAGCTGTCCTGCGATTCTTGCACATTCAACACTATGCTGTAATAAATTCTGTCCAAAGCTAGATCTGAAGCTCATCTTCCCAATCATCTTAATGATAACCTTATGCAAGCCGGGAACACCAGCTTCCTCAGCTGCCTTTTCACCATAGTCATTGACCATCTTTGTTACTTCTTGTGTTGCTTTTTTAACCTCTCTGTCAATAGCGGGGGCGTGTATCCTTCCATCTTTTATCAAACGCTCAAGAGCAATTGTTGCAACTGCCTGCCTCACCCCATCGAATGATGAGATTGTTAAAAAAAGAGTTTCATCTACAATTAAATCAACACCTGCTGTCTCTTGGAAATACTTAATATTTCTGCCAGCACGACCTATCACCCTTCCCTTGAAGTTCTCATCAGAAATCTCAACTCTTCCTAAAATATCATTGCCCAAAACAGAAGGGACGCTAATTCCCTGAATAGCATCTAATAACAATTGCTGTGCTCGCTGTTGGCTTTCAGCTTGAGCTTGATCCTCGCCCTCTTTGAATAATGCTTTCAATGCTTGCCTGTTTGCTTTTTTTGCAGATTGCAATATAAATTCACCAGCTTCCTTTTTGGTCATTTTTGCAACATCCTCTAGCTTTTCGACAATCTGATTTTCTTCAACAGATATTTTTTCTTCCCTTTTCATCAGTGATTGATCTCTTTTTTCAAATCTTTCTAATGACTCTTGTTTATGCAATTTGAAATTTTCTTTTTGTGATTTCAATATGTTTTTTTCAGCAAAAATGTTTGATTCTTGTTTGATTATTTCTTCTCGTTTTTTTTGTAAATTTTCTTTTGCTGCCAGGGTTTCCTTTTTTTCCGCTGTGAGTTTAGATTTAGCCTCTAGTATTTCTGCTATATTTTGATCTACTTTTTTATTGTGAATTGTTTTTAACTTCCTCAACGCCAAAACATAAAGTGCGATTGCGGTCCCAAGACAAAGAAGAATGAAAGCCATCAAGGGGGTTGGAACCATTTCCGCTAATAGTAAGCCTAACCATAAAATCATAATTTTATTTAATCCCTAGTTTTTCCTTTAATGTAGCAATGATTTCTTCTTTCAGCTCCAAGTCTTCATTAAGGTAGTTTGCTGCTTTACGCAAACCTTGACCAAGTGTAATGGAACCGTCTTTAGCGTTATACCAAGAACCTGATTTTTGAATTAACTTGTAATGCGTTCCGAGCTCTATCAATTCTGCTTCACTCCAGATTCCATAACCATAACGCAATGGAAATTCAGCAGTCTTGAAAGGTGGAGCTACCTTGTTTTTTACAACTCGTGCTCGATGAGTAGAGCCAATAATCTCATCTCCCTCAACAATAGACTTTGCTTTTCTAATGTCTATTCTGACAGAAGAAAAAAACTTTAATGCTCTTCCACCTGGTGTTGTTTCAGGGTTACCAAACATGATTCCAATCTTTTCTCTAATCTGATTTATAAAGATAACAACAGTATTATTTTTAGCGGCTGCACCTGCAATTCGACGTAATGCTTGAGACATTAACCTAGCCTGAAGACCTACATGCTTGTCTCCTATTTTTCCATCTAGTTCTGCCTTGGGAACCATTGCAGCTACACTGTCTATAACAACAACCCCAACCTCACCTGATCTAATAACTTCATCGCAGATTTCCAAACACGCTTCCGCAGTATCAGGTTGACTAAGAAACATGTTATCGACATCGACCCCAATTGCACGAGCATATTTGGGATCAAGAGCATTTTCAGCATCAATGTAAACAATTTCTTTGCCTAATTTTTGACCGGCTGCAACTATCTCCAATGCCAAAGTCGTTTTCCCACCAGCTTCTGGACCAAAAATCTCAATGATCCTTCCGCATGGAATACCTCCGATTCCAAGAATGTAATCTAATTGTAAAGAACCGGTGGAAACAGCCGGGATATCAGCAATAGGTTTAGAACCAAGCCTCATCAATGAACCTTCTCCGTACTTGGTTTCTATTTGGTTAACAACTCGTTCCAACTCTCCGATTTTTTTATTTTTCTTTTTTGGTGATTTTGCCATTTTACTTCTCCTTATTTAATTTTGTTTAAAATCATATTAATTGCTTCCTTGACAGACTTTTCCCTAATTTGGTTTCTTGTTCCACTGAAGCAAAATTTTCTACATTCAGAATCTTCCTCTGAATAAAAACCTATATGAACTGTTCCTATTGGTGTATTCTTTAAATCCGTTGATGGTCCCGCAATACCAGTTAAAGAAACACCTATTTCAGTATTGAATTTTAATGCAATGTTTTTTGCAAGAGCATATGCTGTTTTGCAATTTACAACTCCATTCGTTTCAATAAATGATTTTTCAACACCCAGCATCTCCTTAATCTCATTTTTATAGCATATCATTCCTCCTGCAAACCATTCGGAAGAACCCGGAATCTCGCAAAATTTTGAACTAAGCAAGCCTCCAGTCAGAGATTCGGCTGTTGATATCATCATATTTTGCGATTTTAAATTATCGCCAATTTCCTGGATCAAATCGATCATTTACTCCACTGGTGGTAAATCGCCGAAATCAACAGTTGGAATATCTTTTTCGACATCAATCTCCTGTGGGGGAGTGGACGTAGAACCTCCAGCATTCTGAGTAGACTGCATTGAATTCTCTGAATTCTGTGAAGAAACAACCTTCAATACACCATGAGGCCAACTAGCATCTATATCAGTGAAATATCTTTTGTTTCCTGGTTCAGGTTCATATGCTCTATACTTGACCATACCTTCAACATAAACCATTTTTCCTTTTTTGAAAACTTCAGGAATGTAATCTAATCTATCTGCATTGCCCCAGATGATCACATTGTGCCACTGGGAGTCCTCTCGATCTTCTCCATCTTTAGTTTTGAATCTACGAGAAGTTACCATGCTGAATTTCGCCTGAGATCTACCACTGTCATAATGTGACACTTCCGCATCTCCACCAAGCCTTCCTAACAATATAACTTTATTTATCATATATATCCTCCTATAGGTAAAAAATGTAGCGACTAAAAAACTAAACGCTAGGTAAGGTTATACCAGTTTGGGATTGGTACTTACCGCTTCGATCTTTGTAGGAAACCTCACATTCCTGATCACTTTCAAAGAATAAAACCTGAGCAATTCCCTGGTTTGCATAAATGCGTGCTGGCAATGGTGTAGTATTGCTGATTTCCAGCGTTACATAACCCTCCCATTCTGGTTCAAATGGTGTTACATTGACAATGATTCCGCATCTTGCATATGTTGACTTACCAACACATAATGTTATAACTCGTCTCGGTATTTTGAAGTACTCAACAGTTCTTGCGAGCGCAAAAGAATTGGGCGGAACAAGAATATCATCTGCTTTAACCTCAACGAAACAATCTTTTTTAATTTCTTTTGGATCAATTTCTTTTGAATGTATATTTGTAAATATTTTGAATTCATCGGCTACTCTAATATCGTAGCCATAAGATGAAAGTCCGTAAGATACTACCTTTTTACCTTTTTCCTCTCTAATTTGATGAGGGGAAAAAGGACTGATCATGTCATGATCAGTAGCCATTTTTTTAATCCAAGAATCAGATTTTACTGACATTAAACATCACTGACAAGATTCACATTCTTCACCATTCATCCAAGCATCAATGCTGCATGCGCTTTGTGGTTGTGAATCTTGCTCTCCTGAAACAACGCCTCTAACTTCCTTTTTGACGTCAATTGTCGCCTTTTCAATATCTGAAGCTCCAAGTGTTCTTAAATAATAAGTTGTTTTTAAACCTGTATGCCAAGCGCGCCTATACATATGTGAAAGTGTTTTTAATTCCGGTTTTGCCAAAAACAAATTAACTGACTGTGACTGATCTATCCATTTTTGCCTTCTTGCAGCTGCATCAATCAAGTACTCATGACTAATTGAAAAAGCTGTTTTGTATTTGTCTTTAATGTCTTGAGGAATCTCAGCAATATCCTCAAGCTCTCCATCAAAATATTTTAATTGATCGAGCATCTCTTGATCCCATAGGTTCAAATCTTTCAGATCATTAACGAGAAACTGATTTAAACTAATAAAGTCTCCAGAAAGATTACTCTTAACGAAAAGGTTTTTGTATGTTGGCTCGATGCATGGGGAGCTACCCATGATATTTGAGATTGTTGCAGTTGGGGCAATGGCCAAAACATTACTGTTTCTCATTCCTTGCTTTTTAATCTTTTTTCTTAATTCATCCCAGTTCATAGACTTAGAACGCGGCACATCAATTTTGACATTACGCTCTTTTTCCAAACTTTCTAAACTGTCTATCGGCATAATTCCCCTAGACCATTTTGAACCTTTAAAACTAGAGTAACTGCCTCTTTCTTCGGACAAATCACTTGATGCTTCATACGCATAATAAGCTATTGCCTCCATGAACTCATCATTGAAGTCCACAGCTTCCTCAGAACCAAAAGCAATGTCCTTCATGTATAAAGAATTCTGCAAACCCATTACCCCAAGTCCAATAGGGCGATGCCTATTGTTGGAGTTTGAAGCTGGTGTAGTTGGATAAAAATTAATATCAATAACATTATCAAGAGCTCTTATCGCTATCCTGATTGTTTCTCTCAATTTTTTCCTATCAAGATTTCCTTCTAAATCAAGATGGTTTTCCAAAACAACTGAGCCAAGATTGCAAACAGCCGTTTCATCAGCACCAGTATTGAGTGTGATTTCAGTACAAAGATTGGAACTGTGTATTACTCCAACATGGTCTTGAGGATTACGCATATTGCAAGCATCTTTAAAGGTAATCCATGGATGACCGGTCTCAAAAAGCATTGTCAACATCTTTTTCCAAAGATCTAATGCTGGAATCTTTTCGCTAAAAATCTTCCCTTCTTTGGCTAAGTTTTCATACTCAGTATATTTTTTCTCAAAATCAGAACCATACAAATCATGCAATTCCGGGGTTTCATTACTGTGAAAAAGTGTCCATGTTTCACGTGCCTCCATTCTTTTCATAAACAAATCTGGAATCCAATTTGCGGTATTCAAATCATGAGTTCTCCTTCGTTCATCACCAGTATTCTTTCTTAAGTCCAAGAAATCAAAGATATCACTATGCCAGCTTTCCAGGTATGCACATCCGGAACCTTTCCTTTTCCCACCCTGATTAACAGCAACAAGTTGATCATTATGGAGTTTTAAAAATGGAATTACACCCTGACTTTCTCCGTTTGTACCCTTGATGTAAGAACCCATTCCCCTAACAGCTGTCCAACTGCCGCCAAGGCCTCCAGCCCATTTGGATAAATAAGCATTTTCAGCGATGCCCCTTTCCATAATTGATTTAAGGTCATCATCAACCTTATAAAGGTAACAAGAAGAAAGTTGAGAATGTAAAGTGCCTGAGTTAAATAACGTTGGAGTTGATGAGCAAAATCTTCTACTTTTATACATCTTATAAAGTTGAACAACATTTTCTTCCCGATTTTCATCCTCTAAGAACAAACCCATCGAAACTCTCATCCAGAACAACTGAGGACACTCAAGTCTTTTGTGTAAAGCTTGAGTTTTATCGATAATTAAATAACGGTCATACAGGGTCTGAATTCCCAAATAATCAAAACCTAAATCAGAAGAAGGATCTATAAAAGAAGCCAGTTTATCAAGGTCATAATTTAACATTTTAGGATTTATTCTTTCAATTTCTATAGCTCTTTTCAGGTTTCTCTTAAAGGCAATTTCATGGAACTTCTTAAGCTGTCCGACTCCATCTTTAACAATGTCCCAACCTAAAACCTCTTCATAGATGTAAGTCAAAAGAATTCTGCCAGCAAATTTGTTGAAACCTGAATCTTTTTCTATTAATGCTTTGGCGTTCAAGACAATCGTCTTTTTTAAATCTTCCATTGTCATGTTTGAAAAAATAGATCTCCTTAATTCACTTTCAACTTCATCTTCAGTCATCATCAAGTCAAGCCCTATTGAGGCAAACTTGATTCTCAATCTCAAATCCTCACCATCCCAGAAAAAAGTAGAACCGTCATTTCTCACAACTGAGACAAGAGCGAGTTGTTCGTCTTTCTCTTCCCCTGGTGAAGTACGTGCAAATCTTCTCTCAGCACGATAAAGAATGTATGCTTCAGCTACTTTGTAATGGCCTTTACGCATTAGCTCTTGCTGAACTAAATCCTGAACATCTTCTATTGCCATGAACTCTTGCGACCTTTCCATCACAATAGCTGTAACAGATTTGGCAATATCAACAGCGGAGCTGGAATCTAGCTGCATTGATAGAAAAGCTTTTCTTACAGCACTTTCAATTTTTCTTCCATTCCATGGAACAACCTGACCATTTCTTCTTATAAGTTTAACCTTGCCTGAAAAATCATTAACGCGATTTGGGTTACTTAAAGATCTTTTAAAAACTAAACTTCTGGCCACATCGTGTGCATCTCTTTCTATTAATACCTTTTCAACCAATAATGAAACTTCCCTTTTTGTCAGTTTTAAAGATTTTTTGTCTTTAATTTTTTTAGCTAATTTTGAAGAGACAAGATCAACTACATTTAAAACAAAAGTTTTATTTTGCTCATTGAAAATATCTTTTTCCTGTTTGGACAAGAGTAAATCTGTCAAAGCCCCCCCAATGGTTTTGGCAACTTCGGCCAGGTTAAAAGCTTCCTCTTTACCGTCTTTAATAACTAGAGCATAGGGAATTTTTGCATCCTCTTCTTTGAATAGCTCTGACCAATCAAAATTTGGCTTCTCATCTTTGCCCATAGAGATCATTTTCTCTAAATGCTGATCTTCTTCAAATATATTCTTTCCCATAATTCATCTCCATAAAAAATTAAAGCTCATCATCATCGACGGTTTCTAATGATGATGCTTTTTGATACTCTGTAACCCTTCCTTCAAAGAAGTTTTGTTCTTTTTTAATGTCCATCAGTTCTGCTAGCCATGGGAGAGGATTTTTTATCCCTGGTGTTAACTCTTCCAGACCACAACTGCTCAAACGACGATTAGCAATATAGTCAATGTACTGTTTAAACTCATCTGGACTTAAACCAATTGAGCTAACGGGCAGACAGTCATCTATAAATTCCTTTTCAAGGCGGATTGCCTCTCCCATCAGGGATCGGAGCTCCTCTTTGAAATCAGCAGTCCAGATGTCAGGATTTTCTGAAATCAAATCCATGAATAAATTCCTCAACAATTCAATATGATTGGATTCATCCCTAAGCGTATATCTGAACATTTGACCAATTCCTGGAAACTTATTTTGCCTATAAAGGCTAAGGATCATTCCAAACAGGCCATAGAACTGAGTTCCTTCCATGCATTGTCCAAAAACAAATAAATTTTTAGCAAAAAGTTGTTTGTTCTCTGTTTTAGTTAAATCCAAATCCCTTCTAAGGGATTGTGACACTTTTGTAACAAAAGAATTTTTTCTTTTAATCGTTCCTATCTGCTCAAACATAGCTTCACATTCATGAGGATTAATCCCTAGTGAGCTGATCATGTAAAGCAGACTGTCGGCATGAATGTTTTCCTCATGCGTATGCCTTCCCAAAACAAGCTTAAGCTCAGGAGCAGTCACATTTTCTCTAACAACATGAAGAATATTGTCACCAACAATACCTTCTGCAGCAGAAAAATAACCGATACCCATCATGATGATCCATCTTTCGTTATCACTTAAAAAATCTTGCGATTTCCACTGCTCAATGTCTTTTTGCATTGATATATCTTCAGGCTCCCAATGGTTTGCCTTCATGTTTCTGTAAATGTCATAAGCCCATGTGTACTTCAATGGCAGAAGGTTAAAGGTCATTGTTTCATGCCCATTGATAACTTTTTTAGCAGAATAAACCTCCTTAGCTTTTGCTTCATCCAGGAGGAAATCCTTATTGCCAATTTTATAAATTTTTGCCATAATTAAAAACACCCAATAAGCTCCAGATAGAAAGTTGCACAACTAACCCGTTAGGTAGTTATTTCTTTCTTCTCTCCGCGGAGGGCGAGGAGAGCTATTGGGTAATTGAAAGTATATGCCGTTTAATGCATTTTTTCAAGTCTTTTTTTGAAAAAAGTGTACTTTTTTTATAGAAAAATCAAAACAAATCGGAAAAAATTTCCAGTTCTCTTTTTGCTGAGTTTTCAGAATCCGATCCATGCACTGCGTTTGCGGTCATAGAACTTCCAAAAAGTTTTCTTATTGTGCCATGCCCTGCTTTATCGGGATTTGTATTTCCCATCAAATTTCTCAAATCAGAAATTGCATTCTCTTTTCTTAAATGGACAAGCATGACCTCTCCACTTGTAATAAACTCGATAAGCCCTGCAAAAAAAGGCTTTTCTGAATGTTCTTCATAATGTTTTTTTGCTACTTTTTCAGGTATAAAAGATACTTTTTTCTTAATAATCTCAAATCCATTTCTTTCAACCATCATTAAAATTTCTGCTGCTGATCCAGCTTTAAAAGCTGTTGGTTTTACTATTAAAAAAGTGTCTTGCATTAGTTTAAGTTTTATCCTAATTTAAATATAACCAAAGGCAATCGATTTTCTTTTAATTTTTATGGATTTTTTTGCGAGCAAAAACAAACAATAACCCCATCATCACAACAACCCAAATCAAACCAGATGGACTTGACCAAAAGCCATCCATACCATCTTTGAATTTTGCCGTAATATAGCCAACGAGAACAAACCTTGCTCCCCTACCTATAATAGAGGACCAAAACAACGTTTTCAATGGTAGGCCTATCATTCCAGAAGTGATAGCAAATAATTTATATGGCAAAGGGGTAAAGCCAGCAAATACAATTGCTTCACCACCGTATTTAAGCAAATTATCTTTTATCTTTTGGTATTTAACATTTTTGGCAAATTTGATTTCTAATTTTTTCTTAAAAACAGAGCCAATCAACCAACCTACCATTGCACCAGAAGCGCTACCAACAGTTGCAATAACAGCAAGATTAATCCAAATTTCAGGATTATCCTTCACAAATAAAATCAAACCGATATCAGGTGGCAAAGGAAAAAAAATAGCTTCAAAGAAGGCCCATAAAAACAAACCTGGAAAACCAAGTGAAACAAACCAAACAGAATATTTTTCAAAAAATGCTTTAAAAGCTTTCATATAAATTTCAAATTAGAAAAAGCTTTGGTCATGTCTTGCTGAATACCTACCGAAACTTTACCCCTTAATGTTTTAATTGTATTGCCAGATAGCAAAACCACAGGAGAAGGCTCTCCATTTAAAACTTTATGGTATTTGCTTAACTGCTGGATAAACCAATCGTCTTTCTCGCCTTCTTCCCAAAGCGTAATGTCATTATCAATTACTACATCATTGAGATTATAGAAACCAACTACTTTAGAGAGGATCGACTCGTCAATCTCTTCTATCATCTTGGGTGATTGGCTACCAGACTTGTTAGCACTTGTTAAGAGGTAAGGTCCTGCAAGGTGAGCCAATTGGTTTAATCCAAAGTTTCCAAACCTTATTCCGATTCCCATTTCTGAAGATGCTGGAGGTAAACATTGTTTCTGTTTTGAATTTCCTGGAATAACAGTTGTTATCGATGATTGGGCCGTAAGGAGGTGGTCAAAAATCTCTTGATGAAGACTTGAACACTCCCAACAAAAGTCAAAAGTTTCATAATCCTTTGGTTGAAAACGGCCATCGATAAAATCAGATTTTGGTGGAAAAACCCACGATAAAGGCTTGCTGTAATCTCTTGATTTTATTTCAAAGATTTTGTTGATGTTTTTTGGCTTAGCAGCAATTCCAAAAACAGTTTCAGTTTCAAGCAAAATGACACCCCACTCCAACATCCTGGCTGCTTCAAATAATGGATTTCTGGGAGGGTGAATTACAGTCATGATGGGCTCCATTGAGCTTCTACAAAAAAATCTTTTTCTGAACGTGGTGCCCCCCATGGTTTTCGTTGCTTAACATTTGTCCAATCCGGGGAAAACAAATTGGAAATATTTTCCTTCTGACAAAAACCAAACTCAATCAAAAGCCAACCATTTTTATTAAGATACTTGGGAGCCTGTTCGATAATTAACTTGCATACATGCAAGCCATCCAGGCCACAAAACAGGGAACCCAAAGGGTCAAAATTAATCACCTCGGGAGGTAATGATTTTTTTTCTTTTGTAGATATATAAGGCGGATTTGAAACAATCAAATCAAATTTCTCCTCTATATTTTCAAAAAGATCACTTTGAACAATCTTTAAATTAGCATTTGGCGTTAACCTTTTCTTTTCTTTTTTAGCATGAGATACGGCTTTAAGATCGATATCGCATAAGACTCCTGAACAATTTCTTTCATTAGCAATGCTGATCCCAATACATCCAGTACCACAACAAAGATCCAAAAAACGCCCATTTTCAGGGATGCGCTCTAATGCACGACTTAAAACTTCTTCAGTTTCAGGCCTAGGTGAAAAAACATCTGGAATCACATTGAAATCTAGCTTTCTAAATCTTTTTTTACCCAATATCCTGTCTATAGGCTCTCTATTCATTCTTCTCAAAACAACATCTTGCCATTTTTTATAATTTTCATTAGGGAATGAGTCATTGCCTTTAGTCAGTATCTCCTCTCTTGTTAAATTAAGAGAATTTGCTAAAAGGATTTCCGCATCAAGCCAAGGCGAATCAATTCCCTTTGATTCAAATGCTTCTCTTGCCAACTTAACAGTTTCACTAATATTCTTACCAATAAACAATTTAAATTTCTTCCAGATCCATACGTCGCAAAGCAGTGTTGACCTGTGTAAAAAAACCTGGAACCTCTCCCATCATTAATGAACTCAACTGATGGTTTGTAATTGAGACACGATGATCGGTGACTCTATTCTGAGGATAGTTGTATGTTCTTATTTTTTCAGACCTATCTCCTTTTCCAACAGCAGATTTTCTCTTTTGAGCACCCTCTGCTTCTTGTTTTTCAATCTCCAATCTATAAAGTTTAGTCTTCAACATGTTCAAACATGTCTCTTTGTTTTGATGCTGGCTTCTACCATCTTGACATTGAACAACAATTCCTGTAGGCGTATGTGTAATCCTGACAGCTGAATCAGTTTTATTGACATGCTGTCCGCCAGCACCTGAAGCTCTATATGTATCAATTGCTAAATCTTTTAAATCAATACTTATGTTCACATCTGAGTCTGCCTCAGGCAAAACATAAACACTTGCAGCTGAGGTGTGCAATCGACCCTGACTTTCTGTTTGGGGCACACGTTGTACTCTGTGAATACCACTTTCAGAAGCAAGAAAACCATATGAACCTCGCCCCTTAACTTGACAAACCAGCTCCTTGAAGCCGCCCATCTCGGCTTGTGATTTATTTAAAATCTTTACATTGAAACCTTCTGCAGTCGCTGCTCTTTGATACATGTTGAAGAGATCTCCAGCCCATATTGCCGCCTCATCACCACCTGTACCTGCTCTAATTTCCAATAATGCATTTCGATGAGCATCTGGATTTCGGGGCAAAAGAGCATTTTCTAAACCTTCTTTTGTTTCGAGGTATTTTTTTTCAGCCAGCTCCATTTCAAGTTCAGCCATTTCTGCAAGTTCAACATCGTCACCATCAAGTGCCTCTTTTAGTTCATCAAAATATTTTTCAGCTTGAAAATATCGGTCTGCAATACCGATTATTTCCTCTAGATAATTTCGTCTTAAACTTAATTCCTTTAATTTACCTCGATTGGATATGACATTGGGGTCAGATAACTGATTATCAACCTCTATAAGCTCCTTGTGAAACGGAGCCACTGACTCCTTTAGGCTTGCCATGCGTTAAAGCGCTTCAGATTTTTCTGAAGGTTCTTCTTTCGCTTTTCTTTTTTTTGCCATGATATCAGATAGAGAAGATTGACCGAACTTTGCATTAAACCTATCAATACGTCCAGCAGTGTCGATAAATTTCTGCTTCTTGGTGAAGAAGGGATGACAGGAAGAACATATTTCAACCTTCAGGGAAGGAACAGTTGCGCCAACAGTAAAGCTGGTGCCGCAATCACATGAAACCTTACAGTCATGCCACTTAGGATGCAAATCTTTTTTCATAACGGGTTTCATATTATATCTCAATAAAAGATACAGTTAATTTGAAGATGGGCCAATCCAATCGGCAATAAATAAATTGGTTTCACCTTCAACCAAACCATTTCTGTTACTCGCAAAAACAACATATTCACCTGAGGGAGAAAAAACCGGAAAACCATCAAAACCCTCAAAAAAAGTTATCTTTTCATCCTCAGCGCCTTTGGGTTTGGAAAAATGGTGCATGTATATATCAAAATCTCTACCTTGTGGATCGTCAACATTGGATACGTAAAAAATAAACTTATCATTCGGAGCCATGGATGGACCAAAATTTGCAGCACCATTATCTGTTATTTGAACCCTATGCGTTCCATCAGACCTCATCATCCAAATATCAAGCTGAGATGGCCTGACAAGATCGTCTGCTAGCAGATCTTTAAAGTCTTTTATTTCCTCTTCTGTATTAGCTGAAGTTCTTCTCCATATTATGTATTCACCTGAATAACCTGGAATGCTGCCACCATCATAACCAGGCTCATGAGTCAATCGCGTGACACTTCTATCGCCATCAATTTCCATCGAGTAAAGATCGAGGTCTCCATCCCTGCTACTTGTGAAAATCATAGTATTGTTTTTTTGCCATATGATTCCTTCACCCTCTGCATCATACCCATTGGATTCAGTTAGCTTTTCTATACTTTTTGTTTCTGTGTCCATTAAATAAATTTCATATGAAGAATGAACAGGCCAAACGTATCCTTTTGAGTAATCTGGAGGAGGCGGGTCCTCTGGCATTGTTTCATGTGTTGATGCAAAAATGATCCTCCTGCTGTCAGAAAGCCACCAAGCGCAAGTTGTAACACCTTTTCCGCTTGAAAGCTTTTCAATAGTCATACTCTCAACACTTAACATGTATATCGAATCAGATTTGGAACCATCCCTCTTCGATTGAAAAACAAGCTTTTTGCCATCAGGAGACCAATAAGCCTCTGCGTTTTCTCCACCAAATGTCAATTGTCTTAAGTTTTCAAAAAAGACCTCTCCCTCATAAAGCACAGGTTCTCCATAAAGCTCTGGTTGCTGATAGCCTTGATTGGCTTTTTCCAATTGATCTTCAGTTAAATCAATGGAAAACGCAAGATAAAAAAACAATAAAAATAAATTCATAAATGTCATCATAATCATAAAAACAACCTTAAGGATGCTATTAATAAAATAACACCTAAAGCCCTATTCATAACAAACTTGTTAAGCCTCTTGCTCCCAAGAGAAGATCCCATCCAGCTAGCTAGGGCAACAATTGAACCAAAAAGCAAGAAAGCACTCGGCAAATAAACATCTTCAGAAATCTTTTCTCCAAAGGTTTGGAAAATTGAAATAACCCCCAAGAATGAATTTGCTAATACAAAAATGGAACTTGCAGCTGCTGTTTTCCTGGGATTAGCCCAACCAAAAAAAATCAAGATAGGTGAAAGAAAAATGCCGCCGCCAATACCTATAAAACCAGCAAGAGCGCCTATCAAAAATCCCGTGAAAATCAAAATCAGCGTTTTGGGTTTTT
>DLTY01000048.1:0-3409 GCA_002501535.1 bacterium UBP7_UBA7824 | reverse complement strand
TTGTAAAAATCAATCCCGGGAGGCAATTTTGCTGATAAAAAAACTGCGGGCATGGAGCCTAAAAGCAATGGCCACACCAATGCAAAATCCAAAAAACCAGCTTTTTTAAAATTAAAAAATGCTAAAAATGCAACAATAACATTTAAAGACAGGGCAAAAAACTTAGCCTCTGTCGGACCAGATCCCAGCAATAAGAATAATGCCAAGTAAGCACTACCGCCGCCATGTCCAGTAACAGAATAAAGATAAGCAATTAAAAAAAGAACAAGTATAAAGATGAATGCATCCATAAAAAAAACTGGCCGGGAAGGATTCGAACCTCCACTCACGGATCCAAAGTCCGTTGTACTGCCCTTATACGACCGGCCAAAAGGCTTCTATTATCCTACTATCTAAAAATCTTTTGTATATATGATAGCTTGAATATATTTGCCCTTGATTATTCTTGAAAATGGGTATTCCGGCAGATACCTCAGCGGTTCGAGATCTGATTGGTGAAAATGGATTACAGAAGAAGGTTTTTCGGGAAGCCTTAAAAATATCTCATTTGATTTTGTTTCACTTAAAAGGTCAAAGCTATTCTTGTCAAAGAAACCGGAACCGTCAATTAGGCACGCATCTGAATGATGTCTTAGATAGCCAAAATACCAATACGCAAGTGTGCAGCCTTGTTCTGGTATCAATTTGCTAATCTCGGAAGTCACATGATGGTGATCTTCCCATTTTTGATAAATTCTTATAGTTTGAGGCAGTGTTAATGCGCAAGCAATGAAGCATATCTTGAACATTTGCTTTTTAAGCAAGGCGATAAAGTCTTGATGGTTTGAAAAAACAAAAGCCAATAGAAGCATAAAACCCAGCATTGGAAAAGCATTTCCAGGTGAAACTCCCGCAAAGGCCCAAGAAAGACTGAAAGCTAGCGCAGCTAAAATCACTTTTTTGTTGATCTTCTTGAAGAGTAAAGCAAAGCAAATTGACAAAATTAACCATTGAAGATGGTCTGGAACTTCAAAATCTAACATAAACAATCTGTCGTA
This sequence comes from bacterium UBP7_UBA7824, assembly GCA_002501535.1. Classification (GTDB taxonomy): domain Bacteria; phylum UBP7; class UBA6624; order UBA6624; family UBA6624; genus UBA6624. The sequence continues at coordinate 2,372 of DLTY01000048.1, read as the reverse complement.
CATCAACCTTTTGGAAAGCAATGTGTTTGGAATTGGTGTTTTCCAAAAAAATAAATTTAACATCAAGACAGGGATAAAAGAAAAAAATGCCTTGGAGCACCACTGAAAATCTTTTTCTTTGAGCTTGCCTATAAAGACATATGCAAGATAGAGGCCAAAATCAAACCTGACCGAAGTGGCCAAGGACAACCAAATAGGTTCTAGTTTTTTGTAATCAATCAAATAAAGCAAAAAGAAAAGCATGAACAATCCATTACCGTTACCTACAAGCAATTGATACCACAGTGAAATAAATGCTAAAACAATGAAAAAAATTGAATTGCCTTTTTCTTTTTTGATTATTGAAAAAATCAGGAATATAGATAGTGAATTAACCAAATGAATAGCAGTCAATGGTGTCAAGCCAACATAAACTAAAAAACTAACAAAATAAAGATACAAAGGGTCTGTGATACCCAATAAAGTCATAGTATCTGAATTTGGAAAACCCAATCCGCCGACAAAAGAATCGGCAAAGTATGCAGTTAAATATGCATCGTCAGAAAAAATGGGCAAAATGTTAAATAAAAACATAATCAAAGTTCATTAATCTTTAGTTTACATTTTTTTTATTTATATTTTTAATGATTTAGAGTAAAGGAAGTGAAAAAAATACTAATTACTGGTGCATCTACAGGTATTGGGAAAGCAATTGCCCTTTCTTTGGATCGACAAGGTTGGCAAGTTTTTGCTGGCGTCAGGAATCAAAAAGACAAGAAAAACTTACAGGCTAAAGGCTCTGATCATCTACAGCCTGTGATCCTTGACATAACTAAAGAAGCACATATTAAAAAAATTGTTGAAACGGTTGGAAGCTCTCTAGATGGTCTTATCAATAATGCTGGGATAGTCTGCCCTGGACCGCTTGAACTGATGCCTATTGAGGATGCAAAAAGACAATTAGATGTAAATGTCATATCCCAAATTTCAGTAACACAAGCTTTCCTTCCAGCAATTCGAAAAGCACAAGGCAGAATTGTATTTATAAGCTCTGTGAGTGGGATGATTGTTTTTCCTTTGTTGGGCATGTATGCAGCCAGCAAACACGCATTAGAAGCTATTGGTGACGGCTTCAGGAGAGAATTAAAAAAATGGGATATAAAAGTCTCAATTATTGAGCCTGGATCGATGAAAACACCGATTTGGAACAAAACTCTAAATAGGGGAAATTCTCAAATGAAAAAACTCCCCAAAGAAAAACTTGAGCTTTATGAAAATGAAATAAATTCACTTTTAAACGGCGCCTCAGAAGCAGAAAAAAAAGCTCTTGACGCAAAATATGTCGTGGATGCAGTGATAGATGCTTTGGAAGCATCTAAACCCAAAACAAGATACATTGTCGGACCGATCCATAAATTAAAAACAATCATTGCAAGATTTTTACCAGATTCATTTTTGGATGATAGGTTTTAATTTTTTCAATCAAGGGAAGCAGCGCCAATCAAGCCAGCATTGCTGCCGAGAATGGCTTCTTTTATCTTGACGCTATACAGATTATCCTCTTTGAGCATTTCTTTTTGCAGCATCCCTATGTAGCCTTTAGCCAAACCGACACTGCCTCCAATGACAGCAATTTCAATATCAAGCATGCTTTTAGCATTGGATATAGCTGTCGTTAACAATGAAGCAGAAGTGTGCAGGATATCTTTTGCCCAATCCTTACCATCTTCAGCTTGTTCAAAAACATTTTTTGTAGTTGCTCCTGGGTGATAAGGCTGTGCAGCAAAAGAAATGCCCTCTCCAGAAACATAAGCTTGGAGACAGCCTTTTCTGCCACAGGTACATTCCAGGCCATGAGGGTCAATTTGAATGTGGCCTATATGTCCTGCCAAACCTGTTTTGCCAGTAATCAATCTACCATTTGAAACAAGTCCCCCACCGACACCTGTGGAAACGGTTACAAATAACATATCCTTAGTTTTACCAGCACCAAATTTATACTCTCCCCAAGCTGCCGCCTGGGCATCGTTAACGATGGTTACATTTTTGTGGAATAGTCTTGTTAGCTTTTTGACTAAAGGAAATTTTTTGCCATCAATTAAATTTAATGTTGGAGCGCTCCAACACCCACCTTCAACAAGTCCCAAAGTTGCCACAGCAACCTTATCTGCTTTGTCAATCCAGGGTTGTCCCATTTTGAAAATTTGCTGTACGAAATCCTCAGCTGTGTTTGACCCAATAGTAGCTTTCTCCTTTTTGCGAAGAATTTTTCCATTGGCTACCAAAGCGCAAGATGTTTTGGTTCCACCAACGTCAAATGCCAACACAGTTTCCATAATGGAAAGTCTATTACAACGAGGTGCTTATAATCAAACTATTTAAAAAGGGAGAAT
>DLTY01000026.1:7897-19606 GCA_002501535.1 bacterium UBP7_UBA7824 | reverse complement strand
ATACAAATTCCACTTGCTCCCATGTAGTGTTTTGCATAAAGGCGTTAAAAGCATTATTGCAAGAGGTGTTGCCTTGGATCTCGAATTGTTACTTGAAGAAATCAAGCAAATTGAGAATGACAATTTGGATATTGATTTGGTTATAAGCCCGCAAGCCTTCTTGGTTTTGCCGTTTCACAGATGGATGGACAAACTGGAAGAGTTAAGAAGAGGGCAAGAGAAGTTAGGAACTACATACAGGGGAATTGGACCTGCAAGCACAGACCGAATTGCGCGTAGAGGCATTAGGCTCGGACATCTTTTTGAAGACAATTTGCTTGACAGGATAAAGACCTTGGTTGGTCGTGTTAATGCTGTTTTGGATGGTGTTTATTCTGATGTCACAAAAAGAAAGATAAACCCTCAAAGACTGTATGAAGATTTAATAAAACAACGAGAACTAATAAGAAAACATGTAGGCGATACTCACAACTTGATTCATACTGCAATTGAAAACAAAGAAGAGGTTCTGATGGAAGGAGCGCAAGGCTCCATGCTTGACTTGGGTTTCGGTACATATCCTTATGTGACTAGCAGTCATACCATTAGTGGTTCAGCTTGTGTAAATGCAGGTTTAGGTCCAAACCAAATTAATCAGGTTTTAGGAATTACTAAAGCTTATGTAACCAGGGTTGGAGCAGGTCCATTTCCAACTAAAATGGATGATGAATGGAATAAAAAAGTGCAAGATAAAGGCAAAGAGTTTGGAGCTACGACAGGCAGGCCTCGTGATTGTGGCTGGTTGGATATTCCATTATTGAGATATGCACATAGGTTAAATGGTTTTACAGGTGTGATTCTTACAAAGGCTGATATTCTTGGAGGTATGGGGGATATCAAAGTTTGTACATCTTGGGATTGGAATGGTTCGGAATACAAGGATGTTCCGGAAGATTCTAGAGTTTGGGACGAAGGTGTTCCAAAATACATAACCCTTGAAGGTTGGCCCGATTTTTCTGGCATTCAGGAATGGAGAAGTCTGCCTGAGGGTTTGAGGAAATATTGTGACTTTGTAGAAAGCAATTCAGGAGTCAAGATTCTTGCAGTTAGTACTGGTCCTGGAATTGACGATATAGCCTGGAAGGAATAGAATATATAGCTTAGGGGGTTTAGCTCAGTCGGTAGAGCAGCGGGCTTTTAACCCGTGTGTCGGGGGTTCGATTCCCTCAACCCCTATAGTTAAATGTCTAAAAATCATGAATGGGATCATCGCCGTGGTTACTCGGTTGTTGCTTTAGAAAACCCAAGAAATTCAATTAATGTCGGCCAGATTTTACGGGGTGCTTTTTGCTTTAGAGCCAATTATGTTGTTGTAGCAGGAAGAAAATGGGAATCAGATCAAGATTTTCAAGATCCAGAAATGCCACTTCCCGCAGATACACCTAAAGCTTGGAGGCATGTTCCTTTGGTTTATAAGGATTCAATACAGGAATCTTTGCCTTTTGGATGTACTCCAGTTGCAATAGAGATGACAGAAAATGCTATTTCTTTAGCTGATTTTGTTCATCCTGAAAGAGCAATGTATGTTTTTGGTTCTGAATATGGTGGTATTAAACAAGAAACCGTTAACTGGTGTGAGAAAACTGTTTATATACCTACAAGAGTATCTTTAAATCTTGCAGTTACTGTTAATCTTGTGCTTTATGACAGAATGAATAAAAGGCATGGTTTAAACCTACCCAAAGATGATTTGGAAAAATTTGGAATTTAATTCAAATTTCATAATAAAAGTTTAGGATAATGTGATTGTTCTGCCCCGTTCGTCTAACGGCCAGGACACCGCCCTTTCAAGGCGGAAATAGGGGTTCGATTCCCCTACGGGGTGTTTTTGGAGTTTACAATAAACTCCGCTTGGAGCTGTGGTGTAGCGGTTTAGCATGCTTCCCTGTCAAGGAAGAGGTCGCGGGTTCGATCCCCGTCAGCTCCGCCATGCTGGCGAGGTAGCTCAGTAGGTAGAGCAGAGGACTGAAAATCCTTGTGTCGGCGGTTCGAACCCGCCCCTCGCCACATTTTTACCATTTTTAAACATATTTACTGTTTACAAAATTATTTTTTTCATTTATGATGCTTTTTTTAATTTTTTTGGAGGTGTTTAAATGAATAGAAGATTTTGGTGCCATAGATGTCAAATGATGACAATCCCTAGAGTTACAAATGGCACAACGAAGAGAAAAACCTGTTCTCGAACAGGTTGTTAGATGTTTCTAGAATCATAAGCCCAGTGCAGCAAAGCCTGTCTTTGTTTTTTTCTGCATGAAAGGTCTTTTGGTTTGCAGGATTTTCTAATTGCTCCAGCATGACGGCGTATCGACTTCCAACGCTTTATTTGTCGTAAATCTTCATCTTCCATTCTCCTACCCATGAAATACCGGCAATACCATTGAAACCAACCTCTTGGATCATCTTTGTGAATCCAGCCTTTTTTAACCCATTCTGACAAGGGAAGGGAGGCATCAATTTGATAGTAATTGATATTTATGTTTTTTCTAGAAGGTGATAATTTTGCCTTTTCAAACCATGATTTAGGAAACTCATTCTTACAATCTGTCATGTATCTTCCACCAAAAACACCCATTTTTAACATGTCTTTAGGTGTTAGTTCTGGCTTGAATTCAGGATGAAAATTTGAATTAATTTTTTCTTTTAAATAGTAAATGTAATTAGTTTGAAATTTATCATTAACTACAATTTCTTTCATCGATTTTTTTTAGACTAGAGGGGTTATTTTTTTAATTCAAAATTTCTATAATTTTTTGCATGTTTTATTAGTTCAGATTTGTATTCGCCAGCTGAACCACATGTGTTTTCAAATTTTAAAAAATATAATTTTCCATTCGATAAAGCATAATATCCATCAGTCTCAAGTTTTTCCATTTTTGCATTAACGTCTTTGATTCCATGCTGAGCATGCAGTGTAGAAACGATTGAATTGGAATGGTCGTCATTCATATGCTCAATAATGCCTGGAGCAGCATCTATTAGCCATTGTGGGATATTTTTGTTATTATCGCTTTCGGTAACCATTAGATTTTTTTAGCAATAGATTTTGCTTGCAGGAACAACCCAAGATAATCAGGGCCTCCAGCTTTTGAGTCAGTTCCGCTCATGTTGAAGCCACCAAAAGGATGAACGCCAACAAGTGCTCCAGTGCACTTTCTATTGATGTACAGATTGCCGACATGAAATTCATTTGCGCCTTTTTCAATTCTTTCAGGCACTGATGTGTAGAAGGCACCAGTTAATCCGTAGATTGTTCCGTTTGCAACCTTCAAGCCTTCTTCAAAAGAAGAAACTTTTGTAACACCCAAAACTGGACCGAATATTTCTTCTTGCATTATTCTTGAATTTGCAGATAGATTGTCAATAATTGTTGGTTCTATGTAATAACCATTTTTTGAACCAGGGTTGCCACCGCAAACTACATCACCTTCACTTTTTCCGATTTCAATATAGTCAAGAATATCAGTGTAGGCATTTTTGTTTATAACAGCACCCATTTGTGTTTCCTGGTCTTCAGGATGTCCAACTTGGATTTTTTTAGTTAAGGCAATAACTTTTTCCATAAGTTCATCATGGACATCCTCATGAACAATTAACCTGGAACATGCTGAACATTTTTGACCTTGGAAGCCATATGCAGCAGAAACAATTCCGGCCGCAGCATCTTCAATGTCTGCAGTTTCATCCACTAGTATTGCATCCTTGCCGCCCATTTCAGCAACAACTCTTTTTATCCATATTTGGCCTGGTGACATTTTGGCTGCATTTTCATTTATATTTAAACCAACTTCCATTGATCCGGTAAATGAAATGAATCTTGTTCTTGGGTCAGTCACCATTTTGCTTCCAATTGAGGATCCTGGTCCTGGAAGGAAGTTAACAACACCATCAGGCAATCCAGCCTCTTCCAATATTTCCATATACCTGTATGCGATTGTCGTACTGTCGCTAGAAGGTTTCAATATGACAGTGTTGCCTGTGACCCATGCCGCTGTAGTCATTCCAGCAAGGATTGCAAAGGGAAAATTCCATGGTGGTATGACAGTGCCTATGCCCATTGGTACATATTTCAAAACCCCTTCTTCAGATGGTGTCGGAACAACCGGATGATCTTTACCCCATCTCAATGCTTCCCTGGCATAATATTCCATAAAATCTATTGCTTCAGCAGTGTCTCCATCCGCTTCAGGCCATGTTTTTCCAACTTCATACGTCATCTGAGCAGAAAGATCATGCTTATCTCTTTTCATGATTTCTGAAACTTTAATTGCTATTGCTACTCTTTCTTTGACATCTGTCTGACTCCATGTTTTAAATCTTTCTTCAGCTGTTGAAAATGCTTTTTCTAAATGATTTAAATCAGCTTTTGAGCATTTTGATATTACTTGTGAAGAATCGCTTGGATCGATACTTGTGATTCTTTCTTCTGTAAAGATCTTTTCTCCATTTATTATCAAAGGTATATCTTCTCCAAATTTAGCTTTTATTTTTGCTAATGATTTTTTATATGCTGAATTCTCATCAGAATCATTAAAGTTTGTAAAAGGCTCATTTTTAAAGTTAGGTAAATTCATAATTTTTCTCCAATTTGTATTTTAATTATTTTGATTAAGTTTCAATAGCGAATCTATATTTCCTGCGCTTAAGTTGAATATCTCCTTTAAGAAGTTTGTTTTTATTGTAGCTAGGGACACTGCGGCTGCAAGGTAGTTGTTTTCAGAATTGCTCCATTCAAGATATGAGCTCGTTCCAACATTTAAACCTTCAGTGATGGATATTGAGATTCTTCGCATAAGTTCCAAAGTGTATTCTGCATTTTCTATTCTTGATTGATACATTCCGATTGTTTCTATGGACGATTCAACTAAAGCATCCTCATCAATCACAGATTGAGCATAGATGAGTTCCGCTGCTTTTATTTTTTCATTGGACGATTTGAGCTCAGCTGTCTTGGATGGTTTTATAAACTCCCAACTTAACGCCACATCGCTTCTCAACGTATCGCCAGACTCAAAACCCTGTTCATTCTCCGGATGATTCGCAGTTGTTCTGAAGATTAAACTTGGACGATTAATTACTAATTCTCTGCTTCTTCGAGAAATTTTTAGGTTTAAATCTGCACGCTTTACGTTGATTCTTTCATTTGTTTCATCGCTTATGAATTTAATTAAAAGATCTTTGTCAATTTGAGGTAATTCTGTTAATTCGACATCTCCCTCTATTCCTGTCATCGCTTTAAACAGGGTCAATGCTGATTCATGCAAGGAAGATGCTTGACTCATATTTTCTTTCGAGTTTAAAAATTCACTTTCAAATTGAATTAATTCAAGCTCGCTAATCAACTCGACCGAATACCTTGCTTGAGCATCCTCCAATACCTTTAAAGAATTGTCTATGCTCCTCTCCGCCAAAAGTAAGTTTTTATTTGCTAACCATAAATTTAACCATGAATTTGCTATAGCTAATCTAGATTGTTGAAGTATTGATTTTTCATCCAGCTTCGCTAAAGAATAATTCATTTCCTGAAGTCTTACCTGAGACTCTTTAATACCAAATGAGTAGAGTGGATAAGTGAGGGTCATCGAGGCATTACCAAAGTTTTCACCTATACCAAAAAAGTTAACATCCAATGGACCCGGTTCGTATCCCTCAAGAGAATCTGTTCTTGTCATTGTTAAACCTAAAGTCAAGAAAGGAGCCCAGTCTTTTTTTGCTTTTTCAAGATCTGACTCTGCTGCAAAAACTAAATATTCGGAAGATTTGGCTATTGGTTTATCTTCAGCGGTTTTCATTGCTTCCCATATCCCAATAGGTTGGTTTGCGATAATGAGCATTGTGATAATTGGTAATTTAAACATTTTTGGCACCTCTTCTTTTTTCAGCCATTACATAGAGGCATGGGATTAAATAAATTATTAAAAATGTACCCACAGCCAAACCTCCCATTATTGAAACACCAAGCGCTTTAAACCATTCAGCTTGACCAGTTGTATCTAAAACCATAGGTATGAGCGCTCCAATTGTTGTAACACTAGTCATAAGTATAGGTCTAAGCCTTTGTGATGTGCCTAGAGAAACAGATTCCATAAGGTTCATGCCTTGTTCTCTTAATTGATTGATTCTATCTATTAGGACAATTGAATCATTTACCACGATTCCAGTTAAGGCAACCACCCCCATAAGTGCAAGAAAACCAAAAGACTCTCCACTTACCAAAAGAGCTACAATCACACCAATTAAAGCAAAGGGTATTGCTGTAATGACAACCATTGATTGTCTAAAGGAATTGAAAACAGCAACTAATAGCAATGAAATTAAACCTATTGCAACAAGAAAAGCAGTCCCCATTTCAGATTGACCCGTCATCGCTTCTTCATTTTCTCCACCATATTCAATTATGATTCCATTTGGAATCTGGTTTGATTCAATAATTTTTTTAATATCCTCCAAAACAATTTGAGAAGGAGGGCCTTGTGGTTTTACATTAGCTGATATAGATATTGTTTTTTTGCCATTCCAATGTGAAAAAAGAACAGGAGTTACTTGTCGGGTGGTTTTTGAAACCATATCAATTGGAACGAGAAAGCCCAGATTGTTTCTTACTGAAACAAGAGATAAATCTGATATCTTCTTCCTAAACTCTTCCGGGTACCTGATTATCACATCTGCATCTTCATCTTGGTTTTCAACAGGCATTCTCATAACAATAGATCCATCAAAAGCATTTTTTGATTCATTTGCAATACTGAAAGGGGCCACACTTAATTTTGCAGCCTTATCTTCAAGTATTTGTATTTTTAATTCAGGATTTCCTGGTTGATGACTTCTATCAATTTCAGTTAAAACTGGATTTGCTAACATTATGCTTTCCAGCATGTCTGTATATTCAATCAAGTCATCATAATTATTCCCCAAAGCTCTAATGATGATATCGTTTCCAGCGGGAGGCCCTTCTGTTATTTCAACGAATTGTATTTTTGCTCCAGGTATTTCATCAAAAATTTTTTGCAGATTGGGCTGATGCTCATCTATTGCTTCTTTTCTGTGTTTTTCATAAAAAGATCCTGTTATTCTTGCAAAATGTGGACCACCACCTCCACCTATTGTTCCAACTACATTTTCACCTGAATCGCCTACGCTTGTTGTGTAGAAATCGATTTCAGCAGTTGCATCAAGTACTTTTTCTACCTCTTTTGCAATTGAGTCTGTTATTTCTACAGATGTTCCCCACGGAGCTTCAACGTCTATTATGAATTCCTTCATGGAAACCTTTGGAAAGAATTCAGCATTCTCAAGCAATTTAGGAACAAGCGACATTGAGCCTATGAAAAAGAATACAAAAACAGCAAGTGTTTTCCAAGGTTTTTTTATAAGGTTCGAAATAATCTGTTGATGTTTTTTAGCATAAACTGAGAAATCGATACCTGTAAAAATATTTTTCTTTTTTTCCTGTTTCATAAAAATTGCACATATTGAAGGGAGGATGAAATGTCCGGTAATCAATGCACCGGTTAGGGTAAATATGACCATTGCAGGTACATATTTCATAAATTCACCCATAGTTCCAGAAAGAAACATGAGAGGGCCGAAAGCGGCAATGGTTGTCAGGATTGCTGCTGTTATAGGCATGCTCACCTGATGTATTCCTTTTTTTGCAGCTTGTTTTGGAGGAACCCCTTTCTCAACCTGTCTAAATATATTTTCAACCACAATAATGTCATCATCAACCAGCATTCCAAGCACTATGATTATTCCAAAAACCGTTACATTGTTCAAAGAGTAACCAATACTGTTTGCAATTATTAAAGAAAAGCCAAGCGCTAAGGGGATTCCAAGAGCAACAAGTAAAGAATTTTTAAAACCGACAAAGAGAATCAAAACAATAATAACTATCCAGAAACCATCAGAAAGGTTGTTAACCATTACTCCAATTAGCTCATCTCTTACGGCAGAAACTTGCTCTTGGGCAATTTCTATCTTTAGATTAGGGTTTTTTGTATTCAGCTCATCTACAAGCGAAAATACACTTTCTCCAACTTTTACGGTATTTTCACCAGTTGTTTTTTTAACAACGATATTTATAGATTTTTGACCATTATGTCTAGAGTAGGTAGTAATTTTTTTCGGTGAAATTTTTATATTTGCTATATCGCTCAATAAAAAAGAATTTCCATATGCGTCTGGAATGATTAAGTTGTTGATCTCTTTTATAGTTTCAGATTTACCTCTGTAAGAAATTTGTAACTCCTGTGATCCGGTGTCAAGAGAACCTATTGGCATATCAAAAAGTAATTGTTGAACGGAGTTAGAAAGCTCAGTAAGCGTCAGTCCTTTTTGGCGTAATCGAGAGGGGCTCGGTTCAATCTGTATTGTGTTTTCTTTAGCACCAAATAGCTCTACACTAGCTAAACCATCAAGTTTTTCAATCTCACTAACAACAAACAAAGCTTCTCTTTTAAGCGCTTCAGAATCCATATCACCAGATACAGTCAGTATTACTATCGGGACTTCTTCAAATGCTATTTCAGATATATCAGGAGTTTCAATCCCGACAGGCAGCAATGATCTTGATTCATCAACTGAGTCTTGCACCTCATTAATTGCTTTGTCTAAATCATAACCAGCATTGAATTCGAGAATCAGGAAGCTAAAACCCGGAACCGAATAGGACCGCATGCTTTTTAACTCCTCCAGATCATCCATTTTTGTTTCCAGTGGGTTGGTTAAGCTTTTTTCAACAGAAGATGATGATGAACCAGGCCATGGCACGTTTACTATCACATAAGGAACTTTTATATCAGGAGTGGATGCAGTGGGGATAGATTTGTAAGCTTGATACCCACCAAAAAGCAGTCCTGCCATAAGCAGGTAAACCAATCTAGGTTTTTCTAGAAGATAATCTGTTAAAAATCTCATTTATTTACCTATTCTTACCTTTTGTCCATCTCTCAGATTGCCAGGCCTTCTTAAGACTATTTTTTGTGATGATGTTACGCCCTCAATCAAAGCATCATTATCATTTTCCACTAATATATCAATTGGAATCCATCTAATTTCATCTTGTTCATTTATTAGATAGACGCCCGGACCCTGAATCTGAACGATACTTGCAAGGGGCACTATATAACCCTGAGTATCACCCATATTTATACTAGTTGTTACCCAAATTCCATTTTCAGTGTCTGTTTCGTCCATTGCTTCCCAAAGTGTATTCATGGTACCTGTCATCATGTCTGAAGATCCTGATTTATGAGAAAGCATCCATATGTTTTTATTTTCATCTACAAGCGTATTTCCAATTTGTATTTCTTTTGCTACATGAGGGGCCAACATTATCTCCATCCGCATGCCTTTTAAGGGAAGTATTTTTACTGCAGGCATTCCAATAGCAACATCGTTTCCCAATCTTGAAAAAACGAATTCCACATTTAGGTCAAACGGTGCAATAATATCGCAATCTTCAACTTGTATATTTTTTAAATCTAGCGCTATTTTGGTGCTTTCATAATTTAATACAGCCTGACTGACTGCCATTTCCAGCTTTTCTAATTGTTCTTGGCTAATGCTGCCTGTTTCTGATATTTTTTCAGCTCTTTCATAGTTCTTATTAGCATCATCTAGAGCTAATTCAGCCTGTCTTAACATTGTTTCTGAATTTGACCTATCTAACATTTGTACCTTGCACTCTAATGATGCTATTTTTTGGCCCTTAGTTACCTGGTCTCCTTCCTTGATAAGTATCTCTTCAATGGTTCCTGAGGTTTTCCAGTTTAAATTTCCAGCACCAACCGTATTGATTAAACCAAGTGCAGGGTAGTATTTCTTTTGCACAGTCTCTATTGGGTTGACCCATGTCACTAAAGGTATGTTTTCCTTTATTTCGATTTTTGATTCCATACTACTTTCTTGAGAACATCCGAATAATATGAGAAAATTCAACAAAACAACGTGTTTTTTCATTGGTTAACCTCCTAGCTAAAGCCCAATCCACCCATTGTAAAAATATAATCGAAAAAATGAAAGATTTTTCAATTGTTTTTGTAAAGGAATCTAAGCAGTTTTTTGAAATGTTAGATTTTATCGAGCTATTTGAGGAGATTTCAATCGACATGGAGGCTGATGGTTTTTATGCCTATAAGGCTAAACCCTGCTTATGGCAATTGTGCGTTGAGGATGAAGCCAAGAAATATGTTTTTCTTGTTGATCCTGTTTTATGGAAAGGAAAAGACCCTCTTCCAATGCAGCATATTTTTGGTAACGACCAGATATTGAAGATTTTTCACGGTTCAGAATATGACTTTCAAATGATTTATGAAACCTACAGTATCGTTCCAAAAAATATTGAAGACACAAAGATAGCGGCTGATCTTTTAGGCTGTCCATCACCCGGCTTAGACACATTGTTAAATGATTTTTTAGACATAAAGGTCAATAAGTCTAAAAGATTGCAAAGGGCAAATTGGGCTAAAAGACCTTTAACCGAAGAGCTGGTTGACTATGCTGCATTAGACGTGCTTCATTTAAAGGATCTAAGAGGAAAACTTATAAATGAACTTGAAGAAAAAGGCAGGTTGAAATGGTATTTGGAAGAGTGTTTCTTGTATCAGAATTCAAACCCTGTAATTCAGGATGAAATTACAAAAGAGCATTCTCACAAAATAAAAGGAGCTAAGAAGTTAAGCAAATCTCAATTAGCAATTTTGGAAATCTTGTTTGAAACACGAGAGTCAATTTGCAGCAAAAAGAATTTGGCTTCATTTAGGCTTATCGGAAATCAGCAGCTTTTAGATATTGCTAAAAATTATGAAGGGTACAAGGATGTCTTTCCGAAAAGAATGGATTTTAAAATCAAGAAAAAATTCATCAAATCAATTGACCTGATGAAGGCAAGCAAAAAGCCTTTACCTATTTTCTCTCCACCTAAAAAGAAAAAATACAAGAAAGGGCCAGATCATTTAACAAAAGCTATTCGTGAAATGAGATTAAAGAAAAGTGAAAAGCTAAACATTCTGCCAGGTGTATTGTTACCAGCAAGAATATTGAATGCAATAGCTCTTTCTAATCCTAAAAATCTTAATGAATTAAAAAATGTTAATGGAGTCAGGAAGTGGCAAGCTGAATTGTTGGGCGAAAGTATCCTGAATGCCATTGATAAAGTTTGAATTTTCAAATCTAATTAGATAGAATTGCTGTATGCCTGTTGGTGCTCCAGATTTTTTTGAATTAGACAATCAGTTGTCTGCTGTGGAAAAAGGTGTTAGGAGTGCTGCAAGATCCTTTGTTGAAAAAGAAGTTAACCCTATTATTTCAGATTGTTACATAGAGGGAAGATTCCCTATTGACTTAATACCAAAAATTGCTGCAAAAGGATTTTTGGGTCCAACACTTCCAAAAAAATATGGAGGGATGGAATTAAACCATGTTGCTTATGGTCTTATGCTGCATGAGCTTGAGGCTGGTGATTCTGGCATTAGATCATTTGTTTCGGTTCAGGGTGCACTGTGCATGTATCCGATTTATCGTTACGGTAGTGAGGAGCAAAAAATGAGATGGTTGCCAAAAATGGCAAAAGGTGAACTGGTTGGTTGTTTTGGACTCACAGAGCCAAATGCAGGCAGTGATCCTGGAAGAATGTCAACAACAGCAACAAAAAAAGGCGATTCATGGGAG
>DLTY01000026.1:0-7493 GCA_002501535.1 bacterium UBP7_UBA7824 | reverse complement strand
GAGGTTCTTGGTTTTGTTGTTGAAAAAGGAATGCCAGGATTTAGTGCCCCTGAGATAGAAGGCAAGCTTTCTTTGAGAGCAAGTAGAACCAGTGAGCTTGTCCTTGATAAGGTTAATGTTCCAGATTCAAACAGACTGCCTGAAGCTAAAGGATTAAGCGGACCGCTCTCATGCCTTAATCAAGCAAGATTTGGTATTGCATGGGGAACTTTGGGTTTAGCAACTGATTGTTATGCAGAGGCACTAAAGTATTCACAAGAAAGAGTTCAATTTGATAAACCGATTGCTCAATTCCAATTAACACAAAAAAAACTTGTTGAACTGCATACCGATATTTCATTGGGTCAGATAATGATGTTGCAGTTTGGCAGGATGAAAGAGAGCGGCAATTTAAGACATCAGCATGTTTCAATGGCAAAAATGTTTTGCTGCGAATTAGGTTTAAGAGCTGCAAGAGTAGCGAGGTCAATACTTGGTGGGTCTGGAATATTGGCTGATTTTCACTGCATGAGGCATTCGCAAAATATGGAAAGCGTTTTTACATATGAAGGAACTCATGAGGTTCATGAATTGATACTAGGCAGAGAGATTACTGGTCTAGACGGTTTTTCTTAAATTATGGAGCCAATCAAAAAAAATGTTTTAGACAAGGGTTTCATTGAGGTGGTAGATTCTTTAGGGTCTGATTTAACTGTTGTAAATTCAGCTAGGGTTTCTTTTGGGAAAAGAAAAACAACTTTTGATTCTGCCGACAGAGGCTTGGTTAAGTATCTTGCAGCTCATAAGCATTATTCGCCATTTAGACATATGTATATTCAGTTTCACGTTAAAGCACCGGAGTTCGTTATGCGTCAATGGTATAAGCATGTTGTAGGAATAGAAACTTCATCATCTTATCCAACTAAAGATCATGCCTGGAATGAAATTAGTGGAAGGTATGTTCCAGTCGAGGATTTTTACCAGCCAGAAAGATGGAGAAGGCAATCTGAAGACAATAAGCAAGGAAGCGAAGGTTCTATTGATGAACCAGAGAAAGCCAAAGAGGTTTTTGAAAATTTCATGAATGCCTCACAGGATTATTACCAGCAGCTTTTGGATCTTGGAGTTGGCAAAGAGCAAGCGAGAATGATATTGCCATTGAACCAGTATACTGAAGTTTATTGGACAGCATCCTTTCAGGCAGTAATGAATTTTTTGGATTTGAGAGATGAGAAAACAGCTCAATGGGAGATTCAGGAATACGCAAGGGCCATCAAGGAAGTCATGTTTGAAATCTTCCCTGAATCAACAAAGATTTGGAATGAAGTTCATTGGGACAAATCTTAGATAGTTGAACGAATCTTTAGGAAATACTCTTATATTGATTGGATGTGCAATATGGGCAGTTGCTCTTTCGTTTTTCAAGATAGCTGAAAGACATATTGATTCTTCGCAGATAAACCTAATTAAGAATTCTGTTGGCCTTGTTTTTGTAACCGGCTGGATGTTTTTTACAGGTGGTTGGAATCCTGGAAATGTTGATCTTGCATGGCAGTTGATGTTTGCTTCAGGCGTTATCGGCATGGCATTTGGTGATGTATTTTTTTTATCTGCTATAGGAAGATTGGGAGTAGGCAAAGCTACATCCATGGCGCTTCTGACACCAGTGTTGACATTGGTGTTGGAATTTTTTATCCTCAATAGGATCCCAAATGAAGGATCTTTTTTCGGAATGTTCTTGGTTTTAATTGGTGTTTTTTATCTGCATGGACCTGTCAAGAATATTTCAAAAGAAGGGTTTAGGCTTATCTTTCTTGCGTGTGCATGTGTTGCAGTTGCCCAGGTTCTGGCAAGGTGGTCATTTGACCTGGATCAAGACTTGAGCCTAGGAACATCTGCCTTTTTTAGGGTTTTTGGTGGTGTTGTTGGAATGGCTTTCATTATGGGAAGGGATTTGAGATCAAAATATCTTTCAGCAATCTCAAAAGGCCCTCATTTAAAACCTTTAATGATTGGAGCATTTTTAGGCACCGGTATAGGGATCTGCCTCTACCAGTCAGCTGCAAAGTTGACAACCGCAACACAATTAAGCTTTCTGGGAACGA
The DNA here is from genome assembly GCA_002501535.1 of bacterium UBP7_UBA7824. Classification (GTDB taxonomy): domain Bacteria; phylum UBP7; class UBA6624; order UBA6624; family UBA6624; genus UBA6624. The sequence continues at coordinate 5,409 of DLTY01000026.1, read as the reverse complement.
CAACTCCAATATTTGCGATTCCTATTGCATGGATCATCGCAAAAGAGATTCCCCAAAAACGTGTTGTTGTGGGTGCATTGATAGCGATAGCGGGTGTATCCCTGATTTTCCTTTTTTAACACCGATTACTCGATGATTTCCCAGCCATTAAATTAAAAATTCACCTCTCGTTTTCCATTTACCCCTAGTGAAATCAGGGAAATCAACGGGGGCTGAACGATTTTTGACAGAAAGTATGCTTAGTGGAAATGGCGCGCTCCATGCTGCTCCGTCATAGACATCCATGTCAACCTTTCTGCCTTCAAGTAATGCTGTCATCATCCTGTAATTCATCACAAAATCCATACCTCCATGGCCACCTGACTTTCGTGCAATCTCGCCAATTTTCTTCCACAAGGGATGTTCAAATTGTTTTTTGACTGGATCGAGGTCAGAGCCCTCTTTCCATGAGTGTCCACCTTCTTGACCATCAAGGTAAAGCCTTGCAGGATAGTCAGAGAATGTACCTTTTGTTCCCGATACCATATTTATTCTGGAGTAAGGTCTTGGGCTTACTGTGTCATGCTGCAGCATGATGGTTTTTCCTTTGTTTGTTTTTATGATGCTTGTGTTCATGTCTCCACGGACATATTTTTCATTTTTTGCTGGATGTCCTGCTGGTAGTTTTTCTTTAGCCCATTTTGACATTCCGAATTCTGGAGAGCTCATTGAAACCATGTATTCGAACTTATCACCATAATTGATGTTCATGTATTGTGCAACAGGACCCAGACCATGTGTTGGATAAAAGTTCCCATCTGCTTGTGTGTACCACTTTCTTCTCCAATGATCTTCGTAGTATGTGTCATGGAAAAGAAGCCCTCTCAAATCATGGATATAGGCACATTCAGCATGTGTAAGATCTCCAAATTCTCCTTTTCTTACCATATTTAATATCATCATTTCCCAGTAGTTGTAGCAGCAGTTTTCAAGCATCACACAAAAGCGTTGTGTTTTCTCTGAAACATTAATCATGTCCCAGCATTCTTTTATGGTTGTTGCCATTGGAACTTCTAACGCTGTGTGCTTGCCGTTTTCCATTGCACAAATTGCCATTGGCGCATGCCATATCCAATTGGTTGCTATATAAACAATATCAATGTCATCTTGCTTGCATAGGTTTTCAAAATCGGATTCTCCATTCGAGTATATTGCTGGTTTTTTATGACCTTTATCAGTTATTCTTTTAGCTGAGCGTTCAGCTTTTGCTTTGACCTTGTCACAAAGTGCAACTATTTCAACTTTGTCTATATCTAACAGATTGCCAACATGACCAGAACCTCTATTTCCAAGTCCAATTATTCCTACTTTCACCTTGTCTAATGGTTTGAATTGTTTGTTTATCATGGATTGACCAATCTGCTTAGGTGCCTTTAGTTTTGTGTTTAGTGAATATTTTTTTTGCATTTCCGGAATACCTAAGAAACCCAAGGAACCTAAAAGCTTAATTAGCGAACGTCTTGAAAAATTCATATAAAAACCCCCCAGTTTTCAATCATAGATTGAATATTTTTAATGTTATAGAATTGTATAGTTCTAAAAGGCAATTGAAAAAGATAAAAACCCTTCTGATAAATCATCAAGATTCATTTACAAGAAATGTTCAGGCATGGCTTGTTTTAGGCGGATGCGATGTTCATGTTTATGACAATCTTGACGGTGTTGTTTTAAGTGAATATGATTTTTTAGTTTTGGGACCCGGTCCTGGACATCCCGAGGATTGGCCAGCGACACTTTCATTGATGAAAAAATGGAAAAAAAAGCCTATGTTAGGTATATGTCTTGGTTGTCAGTTGATTGTTCATTATTTTGGTGGGAGTGTTGAGAAAGATGGTGATCCATGTCATGGCGAGAATGTTGAGATGCACCATGATAAAAGCTTTTTTCTTGAGTATGATTCTCCCTTGTTGGTTACTAGGTATAACAGCTTGATGATTGGCAAGCACCTTCCAGATGGGTTGGTGAAGTTAGGTTCTTCCGAGAGAGGAGATGTTTTGGCATGTAAAGCAGTTCATCAACATTGGATTGGAATGTTGTTTCATCCAGACTCATTTCTTTCTGAAGTTAAGTTTAATGCAAGGTGGTTTTTTGATTGAAGGTATTACCAAGTAAAAATCTAATCGGAAGAGTAAGGATCCCCGGCGACAAATCTATAACAATAAGAGCATACTTTTTGAGCTTAATGCATCCTGTAATTGTGAATAACGAATCATTGGGTAGGGATGCGAGAAGCGGATTAAAAGCTATAAGAAAATTTGGAGCAATGATAACGAGGTACAGAGGAAGCCTTAAACTTTCTCCGCCTAAATCAAATCCAAAATCTGTAAAAATAGATGCTGGGAATTCTGCAACCACTGCTCGATTTGCTTTAGGTTGGGCAGCATCAAATGGTATTGATGCATATGTTTATGGAGATGAAAATCTTAATTCCAGAAAAGTTGGAGAGCTTGAGCAGGATTTAAATAACTGGGGAGCAAAGATTGAAACGAATAATGGCTTCTTTCCTGTGTCAACATCAAACAAGATAAAAGGCGATTTTGATTTGGATATCATTCCTGGTAGTGGAACTAGAAAAGGTGCTTTGATTATTGCATCTGCTAATACCGGATTAAATTTTTCATGGAAAGAATCACCTTTGAGCCGAGATCATTCAGAAAGAATGTATGCCTGGGCAGACTGTTGGCCCAAAAAACGAACCAATAATGAACCTGTTTGGATTGACATACCGTCAGATGCTTCTGCATTTGCTGTCATTGCATGTCTTGCATCTTTAACGCCTGGTTCGCGCATGTATTCAAAAATTCTCACCAACAAAAGAAGATCTGGTCTTTTAAGACTGATAGAGAAAATCGGAGGAGAGGTGACGGTTTCTAAAGAGTCAGAATGGCCTGAGTCAATTGGAACGGTTGGTGTGAATTCAAAAAAAGATCATCTTTTCCGTGAATTAACAATCAAGAGTCAGGATCTTATGGACATGATTGATGAGGTTCCTTTGGCAGCAATTTTGTGCAGTAATTCAAACTGCAAGGTTGTTTTTGAAACAGGTGGAATGCTTGGCAATAAAGAATCAAATCGACTTTCCAGCTCTTGTGAATTAGTTAAATCGTTTGGTGGTGATGCGGAAATAAAAGGAGATGATTTGGTTATCTATGGAAAGGAGAATAGCATTCAAGGGGGGATCTTGGAGGACTGTTCTGATCATAGGATCGTTTTGGCTGCAGCAGTTGCAGGTGCTTGTAGTCAAAATGGTGTTGAAATTAAAAATCCGGAAACAGGAAATGTTGCTTTTCCGGGATGGGTAGAAACATTTAAATCTTTGGGCGTTATCATCAAATGAGAAAGATTGGAATCATAGGTTCATCAGTCAGTAATTCTGCGTCTCCAGAATTTCACAATAAAAAGTTAGCTGGAAATATTATTAAATATATACCAATTCAAAAACAGTCATTGACAAAAAGTCAATTTGTTTTTTTGATGAAAGGCCTGGTGGCAGCTAATGTTACCTCTCCATTTAAGGATGTAGCCTATGCTTCTGCAGATTGGTTGACTCCAGAAGCTATCAGATGTAAATCAGTAAATCTACTTTATTGGAAAAGGAATCTTTTAATAGGAGACAATACAGATACATTAGGTTTTGGCGCTGAGCTTTTGAGGAGAAGCATTTCAAAAAAAGGAACATGGTTGGTTTTAGGTTCTGGTGGAGCTGGTCGGGCATGCTGTGATGCTTTGTTGGCTCATGGATGCAATCCGATGCTTGTTTCCCGAAACAAGAAGGATAAATCTTCTAGATTTACACTGCTAGATTATGATGATTTTGAAAATTATTCAGAGAATGTTTTTGGGATAGTTAATGCAACTCCTGTTGAATTGCCTTATGATAATTTTTCAATGTTTAAGAATTGTATTTATGCTTGGGATTTAAATTATAAAAAAAAGTCCAAATTCCTTATGTTAGCTGAATCGTCTGGCTTGAATACCGTAGATGGGATGGGAATGTTTAAATTTCAGGCAAGATATGCTTATTTCAGGTGGGTTTTATGAAGACTTATAAAGGTGGTATACATTGGTCAACAGCCGGTGACTCTCATGGTGATTGTTTGATAGGTATTATCTATGGCTTACCATCAGGCTGGTCAATAGATGTTGCAGTAGCTAATCAACTTTTAAAAGACAGGTCTAAAGGTTTTGGACGCAGTGAAAGACAGGCTTTCGAACATGATGAAGTCGAAATCATAGGTGGTTTATGGAAAGGTAAAACTGTAGGCTCACCACTTTTAATCAGAATAGACAACAAAGGTAAGAAGGATCCACCTAAAAATGATGATTGGGTTGTGAGACCTGGTCATGCTGATTTTTCAGGAAGCATAAGAACAGGTATGCCGCCTAAGGCTATTGCTGAAAGAGCAAGTGCACGAGAGACTGCAATAAGAACTGCAATGGGAGGCATAGCGCTTGCTTTATTAAAAGATATTGCTAAAGTTGAGATTGTTTCTTGTGTCAAATCGATTGGCAACATCGTTGCAAAGAGACTAGATTCAAATGTTGATAATGATTTAAATTGGCCAGATGAAAATAGTTATGAAGATGTTAAAAATGCCATAAGGAAAGCTGGACAGGAAGGCACAACTTTAGGAGGGTCTATATTTTTATCAATACAAAATTTACCACCTGGCTTAGGTGAAGCTGACATGCCAATGAGCAAGCTTTCTGCAAGATTGGGTCAGGCTTTTTTGAGTATCCCTTCAGTCAAAGGTTTATCGTTTGGTGAAGGTCTTGAAACTTTTCAACAAAAAGGAAATGAGGCACATGATTTACTTAACAGTGAGAGTAATCAAGCTGGTGGTCTTGAGGGTGGAAGGACGAATGGAAAATCTGTAAATGTGACCTTGTGGGCTAAGCCAATTTCAACACAGAAAAAACCACTTCCTTCAATTGATTTAAAAACAGGAAAACCAGTTGATGCTCCTTATGTTCGAAGTGATGTAGTTGTAATGCCTGCAGTAAGCGTAATCGCTAAAGCTTTATCGTCTCTGATAATTCTTGAAGCTTTCGGATCAATGTTAGGCAGAGGAAGGTTTGATGAATGGCAAAAACGTTGGAATGATTACTTGGAAAGTTTTCCGGATTGGTTGAAGAGCAAGTGAAGAAAGCAATTTTTATTGCTGGTTTCATGGGGACCGGAAAGACTACAGTTGGAAAAGAAGTTGCGCGATATCTTGGAAGAAAATTTATAGATACAGATTCTGCAATATGCGAAGAATCAAATTGTGAAAATGTACAAGATTTCTTTTCCAAATTTGGTGAGTCTCTTTTTAGAAAAAAAGAATCTGAAATCATATCCAAATTAGCGGATTCAGGTAATGTTATTTC
>DLTY01000013.1 GCA_002501535.1 bacterium UBP7_UBA7824 | reverse complement strand
TCCTAATGATTTAAATTGGAAGGCCAGATTTTGGTTTAGGGCAAGAACGCCAAGAAGTATTTCAAAAGCAAACCTTGTTTTCTCTGACTCCAAGTGGGCATGTGAGAAACTCAAGGAAATTTTTCCGTATGGTGATTTTCTTCATTTTTATCCATGCATATCAGGTTTGTTCAACCTGCACCAAAAGGTAAATGCTGAAAGATGGAAGACATTTCGCCGAAAGCCAAAAAGAATTTTATACTTAGGTGCAATTTCACCCAGAAAAAAATTAGACTTACTGCTTGAAGCTTTTTCGCTTCTGAAACCTGCCGGGTATTCCATGGAATGGATTGGTTACCGTGGAAAAGAATCTCGATCAGTTTTGGAAAAAGCAAAGAGTCTAGGGGTTTCTTTTTATCAGGATTGCTCTGATGAAACATTAAAGAGAAAAGTAAGGGATGCTAATTGTCTTGTTTATCCATCTGAAATTGAAGGCTTTGGGTTACCAATTACCGAAGGGATGACTGCTGGAATTCCGGTTTGTGCTCTTGACACCGAGGTTTCGAGAGAGGTGGGAGGAGTTGCAGTTAGTTACTTTTCACCAACAGTAGCAAGTCTTGTCTCAAGCATTAAAGAATCTTGCAACCTGACTAAAGATAAATATTTACTTAAGGCCGCACAGGCAAAAGCACAGTTATTTAAAATACAAGGAAATGATATAAGCAAAGCATTTGAATACATGTCCAAAAAGGTTAACAAATGAAAGTTGTTCATATTGTAGGCACTGTCAAGAAAGGGGAATGTGGCGTTGGTGATTTTGTAAAATCTTTGAGTCAGCAGATGGGTTCATTTTCGAGAATCTGGCATCCTTCATTGAATGAAGAATTTAAATTAAAGAAGAATGAAATCGCTCACCTCCATGCTCCAAGTAGAGGTTGGGCAAATGAATTTGAACAAATCAAAATTTATTCTAAAATCCCTAAAGATAAAAGATATTTGATGCTGCATGAATGGAGCCTTGCTTCACCATTGAGAAAGCTTCAATATTCCATATTGGCCACAATGTCAAAAAAGGTTGGATTTTCTGATCAGTTTGAAATGCTGGCATGTCCTCTTTTTAAAAACCAGCCTGAATTAAAAGCTTATTTACCTATAGGTTCTTCTTTCGATATTGTTTTAAGAAAGAATATAAAACCTCAAAAATTCAGGTTAGTTTTTTTTGGCTTTTTGTCCAAGAGCAAGGATATGAATATTTTGTCTAAGTTGTTTAACTATTCTGTAGATCTAGGCTGGGACCAACCAGTTATTTTTACTGGCAACAGGGACGATTCAAACTTAAAAAGTCTTCTTGCTATGTGTAAAGATGTTGAGTTAAGAAAAAATTGTTCCATTCAGGAAATATCAAATGAAATAAAATGGGGAGATGTTGGGCTTTTGCCGTTTGTCGATGGGACCTCTGCAAGAAGAACCACGTTGTTGTCTTTATTAAAGATGGGTATTCCAGTATTGTCTCCACCCCCATACAAGCCACCCTTTAAAAAAGTTGATTTTCCCAATTGGAATCGTGACGACATGCTTCATGCTGTCAAAAAAAATTATATTACCTGGACAAAAAAACAAAATAAAATAGTGAAAATTTTTTCTTGGGAAAATGTATTAAGGGAGTATTTTGATTGGTATGAAATCTGATTTTTCGATATCCCATCCATGGCTTGGTGATCATGCAGGTAGCGAGAGGGTTTTTTTGGAATTTTTGAAAATATTTCCAAAATCAAATTTACACTGCCTATGGGCCGATCAAAAGAGATGGAAATATTTGATAGATGATGAAAATTTCAATTTTAGTTATTTGAATAATGTTCCAAACATAGAAAAGCATTACAGAAAATTAATTCCGATTTTTGGAGCACATGCGGTTGATAAGTTGCCAAAAATTACATCAAAGATTCACATTTCAAATTGTCATGGCTTTATGAAGGGGATCAATGTGTCAGAAGAGACATATCATTATTGCTATTGTTACAGTCCTATACGTTGGATTAGCGACCAGAAGAGTGTTTACCGAGAATCTTTAGGTGATTTTGCGGCCATGTTTTTTGATTACATACATCCCAAAATTAAAAAGTGGGAATTTGAAAAATCAAAACAAGTAGACCAATTTCTAGCAATATCTAAATTTGTTTCAAAGAGGATTAAAAAATATTTAAAAAGAGATTCAAAAATTGTATATCCTCCGGTTGATACAGATTTTTTCAATCCTGTAAAATCAAAAAAAACAGATGATTATTTGCTTGTTAGCAGATTTGTTCCTTACAAAAGAATCAATACAGCTATAGATGCTTTTGCTAAGAATAAAAAAAATATCACTATAGTTGGCAGTGGAAAGATTGATTATCCTGATGTGGAAAAATATAGCAATATTAAATTTTCATCTAATCTGAGTGACATAGACCTGCGACAACTTTACAGAACCTCCAAAGCTTTAATTTTTACTTCAGTAGAGGATTTTGGCCTTGTTCCCGTCGAAGCAATGGCATGTGGAACACCTGTTATCGCCTTAGGGGAAGGCGGAGCTCTTGAAACCATAAAGAATGGTGAAAGCGGTATTTTTTATAAGAGCGACACCTCTCATGATTTAAATAAAGCTATTAAAAAGCTTGAGGATTTGAAGATATCTCCAGATGCTTGCAGAAGTCAAGCTTTGAAATTCAGTACAGATAAATTTACAAAGAATATAAAATCAAGCATAAAGGGAGCAAGATAAGGTTTATGAAAAGAGAGCTTTTAAAAATATTCCATGCATTACTTGATTATCTTCTTCTTTTTGAGCTTTGGAAATTATTAGTTTTAAGTCGCTATAACCCTTTTTCAGACGTTATACATGTTCGTTTGGATGAGACCATTCCCTTGAGCAGCCTAATTGTGCCTCTAATTTGTATTTTTTTAAAATCATATAAAAAAGCTTATTTCCCTATCAAAAAGCACTTAAGACCATTTTCTTCATGGAGTTTAGGCTTTTCATCCGTAACTATCTCTTTATGCGTCTTGTTTTTTTTAAGGGGCTTTTTTGTTTTTTCATTCCCTTCCAATCAAGTTGAATCTTTTTTTGATTCCTTATTTCTTGTACCCCTTGCTCCAGCAAGTCGTTTTTTGAGTTGGTGGTTTTTTGGAATAGTAGCTTTACAGTTAAATCATGATTTTTTATCTTGGATTTATCGAAAAGTTATTGCTTCAAGAGGTATAAATACAGAGGTATGGTGGTTTGGAAATAATCAAGATTCTGAACTTGTTGATAATATTTTTAATATTAGATATATTCAGGTAAAAGTTAGAAAAATTGCCATTCATTCTGACAATATTAAAAAAATAGAAACCATGAAGGAAGGCAAGCTTGTTTATATGGGAATTGTTGAAGAAACAATTGATTGGGAAACTTTAAGATTGATTAAATATGCTGGATATCGTTGGGACATCCCAATAAAAACGCTTCCGAGACTAGAGGGTTATGGTTTTATATCGATTGATGAAATAGGTCTTCCTTTGATTGGAGATCATTTTTCACTTGTTGGTCTACCGGCAAGGATATCAAAAAGATTTTTTGATTTCTTTATAGGTTTATTTTTATTTTTATTATTTTTACCAATCATGTTGATTGTTGCTATTTTGATTTTATTTACAGATAGGCACAATCCCTTTTTCAAGCATACAAGGCTGGGAAGATCTGGAAGAAAGTTTAATCTTTTTAAGTTCAGGACAATGCAAAATTTAACCTTAGAGCAGATTTTTAAAGCCAATCCTAAACTTAAGGATGAATTTGCAAAAAATCATAAAATTTCAAAAGATCCTAGAGTTACCAAGCTAGGTTCTTTTTTAAGAAAAACGAGTTTGGATGAGTTACCACAATTGTTAAATGTTGTTTTGGGTGACATGAGTCTTGTTGGTCCTAGGCCAGTTGTAAATGAAGAATTGCAAAGGTATGGAGATTGGCAAGATTTATTACTCTCAGCCAAACCAGGAATTACTGGTTTATGGCAGGTTTCAGGAAGAAGCAATTTGTCTTATGATGCAAGGGTTAGATTGGATACATGGTATGTCCAAAATTGGTCACCTTGGGAGGATATAAAAATTTTAATATTGACACTTCCTGCTGTTATAAACAGAAAAGGAGCTGTATAAAATATAAAATTGGCTTTATGAAAATTCAAAAAGAAGTTGATTTACTGCTGCAAAGTTTACAAAATGTTATTTTTGGTAAAAAAAATGAAATAGAGCTTATTGTTACCGTTTTATTTGCCGAAGGGCATGTTTTGATTGAAGATGTTCCCGGTACAGGGAAGACGGTATTGGCAAAAGCCATTTCAAAAGCATTCGGTCTGGATTTTAAGAGAATTCAAATGACTCCCGACTTGCTTCCTAGTGATTTGACCGGTTCAACAATTATGAAAACAGACAGGAGTGGTTTTGAGTTCTCCAAAGGCCCACTGTTTTCCAGCATTGTTTTAGCTGACGAGATCAATAGGGCATCTCCAAAAACTTTATCTGCAATGTTGGAATCAATGGAGGAAAGACAGATAACTGTTGATGGCGTTACGCGAGATTTACCAGATCCTTTTTTGGTAATTGCGACACAGAATCCAGTTGAGCATGAAGGAGTATTTCAGCTTCCATGTGCCCAACTAGATAGATTTGCTGCGAGAGTTGCATTGGGTTATGCTGACAAAAAAAGTGAAATTGAAATATTGAATTCACAGAGCAAAAAGCATCCATTAGACAATTTGAAAGTTTGTTTTGATGTTTCGAAAGTTAAGCAATGTATAGATGAAGCAAGACAGGTACACATAAGTGATTTGGTACAAAGCTATATTGTTGATTTGGTCAGATTAACCAGGGAGAATAATTCATTAATAGGTGTAAGCACCAGGGGAGCTATTGTTTTATCAAGGGTAGCAAGATCAAGAGCTTGGCTAAAAGGAAGAGATTATGTTTTACCAGATGATGTTAAAGAATTGGCAATCCCAGTTCTTGCTCACAGAATGATGGATGAAGGTGGATCCTTAACTAGAAGCCAAGACAGGATCAAAGAAATACTTCAAAGCATACCTGCTCCTATAGCATAATGCTAAATTCAAAGCCGGGGTTTACTCCACAAGGTTTGACAGTTGTTTTCCTTGCATTTATTTTGTACCAGTTTGGACATAATGTTTTGGGAATAAAAGGTTTGGAGGTTATTTCTTTCATCCTGGTTTCTTTGATCTTTTCAGGTTTTATTGAAATTAAGCGCTTACATGATCCGCAAGGTTTTAGGGTTGTGTTTCCAAAAGAAATTTTTGCTTACGAGGAAAATAAAATTCGATATTCTTTAGAAAAGCTTGGTAGCGCAGGATGGAATGGGTTAAGTATTCATTGCAAGGATAAGGAGAATAAAAAAATTAAAGTTTCAGTTAATCCCAGTACCAACAAAGGTATTAATGAGGGTGTTTTAGGGGTCTTTAAAAGACAAGAAAGAGGTATAGCAGAATCTTTAAATGTTAATTTGATTTGGAAAGATTGTTTTGGGCTGGTTAGTAGAAATTTAAAAATCAATCAATCTGAAAAGATAATTGTTTATCCGCAAAGGGTCAAGATAAAAATTGATGACAGGCAGCCTTTAGGTTTCGGTTTACCTTTTCAGATTGAAAATGGTAACACAGTTGACAGGGAAGGGTCAAGTCAAGATTTCCTGGGTATACGCAAGTATGTTTTTGGAGATTCTTTAAAGAATATTGACAGGGTTAGTTCTGAAAAAACAGGTGAATTAATGGTCAAGAAATTTCATCATCTTGAGGGTATTGGTGCTTGGGTAAGATTAAGCAATAAGGGCTGGGAATCTTATGATCATTGGGAAAATGGAATCAAAATTACTGCTGCATGGGCATCATTTTGGGCTTCTAAAAAATACCCTGTGGGTTTTCTTTATGAAGGCGACGAGGTTATAAGAATTATGCCCTCTGATGGAGAGAGTGTTTTAAATAAGATATTCCATTCTTTAGCACTCTTGCCAAAAGACTTTTCCAATCAGCCTTTCACTCCAAGAAAGCATGCAGGCAACTCTTTATTTGTATTGCCAAGCAAAGTCAAAATGCCAACACAGTCTTTCGGGATCCTGACTCCAAGACAAAAAATACCTACTGGTAGCAATGTTTCAATTTCCTGGAAGAAAAAATCACAATATTGGGTTCCTGGCTTATGAGATCTTTTTTTGTTCAGGCTAGAGGTAGAAGGGTTGCATTGGAGCTTCTTTTAGTTTTAATGATCTGTACCACTTCAGTTATTTTTTCTCAATCTTACGGTATGGGGATGACTCTTTCAAAGATATTAGTTCCTTGTATTCTGGGATTGTTTTTTTCAAGGTTTGTTTCAACACAGAAATGGACCAATATTGCAGGATGGTTTATCGAGATACTTGCAGCTATTTTGTTTTATATTAAAATTTCAGAAAGTTTTAAAAATGGTGTTTCTGTATATGATTTTCTTTCAGATATTCTTCCTTTATTTTTAATTCTTTACACTTTCAAATTAGTCAATTCAAGAGACATTAAATTCTTTTCATTGATACCCTTTAGCGTTGCTGTGTTTGTTGCAGGTGTTTCCCCATCCTCTCTTTTTACATTTAATGCAATAATTTTGTCTATTGTGATTATTGGATTAATTACAGGGTGCCCTATGCTGGTTCGTACTGATGAAGATAAAAAAATTCAAAACGAATGGTTTTCTGTTTTTAAAAGATATGTTGTTAGGTTGCTTTTTGTAGTTTTTGGACTTGTTGTGATTTCCGAATCTATTGCTCCGTCAAAAATTATTAGCAATTTGGGCGGAGACGTTCAGGTCGGAGTAGAGAATATAACGCCTTACAGGTATACGAATTTTTCTTCAGACATTGTGCCAAGAAGTTCTTATTCTGGCTTTTCTCCATTTTTAAATTTAAGTCGAAAAGAAAATGTCCATCTAAGTGAAGAGCCATCATTGGAGGTAACTGGTCCACCAACCTATTGGAGAGGTGTAGTTTTCGATGTTTTTTTAGGGTCATCATGGGAGTCGTCTAGAAAATCAACTAGATCGATACATTCAAATCCTTCAATCAATGGTTTTGATATTAAACCTGAAGAGTATAGGTATTTTGACTTTGAGAAAAATGATCAGAATTTAATCAAAATTAATAGATCGGTTAAATTTTTGAAAGGTCATGGTAATTTTTTATTTACGCCATGGATACCAAATCGTATTTCATTTGGGCCTATAAACAATTTTTTATCAATTTCAAATCTGTATTTAAATCAATCGCCAAATAGTGCTATCTTGACACCTTTTGAAACCCAGGCAGATTTTAACTATCAGATCGAAAGCATTCTGACAGAGGGTCAGCAGTTGGAGGCAGGTGTTGCAAATGCAAATTCTTTTGATTCTTCATATGGGGCAATGCTGAATCCCAATATACCAAATCCAAATTCAAATGGACTGGTTGAACCATACATCAATTATCTTTCTTTGCCTAAGGTTTCTGAAAGAGTGATTGAGTTAACAAAATCTATTGCTGGACAAGGGAGTGCAGTAGAAAAAATGCAGAAAATTGCTGCTTACCTAAGAACAAATATGCAATACAGTCTTGAAACTGAACCCCTACCAACAGGCTTTGAGTCAACTGATTGGTTTTTATTTGAATCGCAATCTGGATGGTGTGAGATGTTTGCTTCAGCATTGGGAACCATGGGGAGAATTTTAAATATAAAAACAAGATTAGTAGGTGGTTACCAGGGGGGTGAAAAAATTGCTGGTAAATCTTCTTACCTGATTCGCGAAAAAGATGCTCATGTATGGGTGGAGTTCTGGTCACAAGAACATGGCTGGATTCCAATTGATCCGACACCTGAAAGCAGTCTTGTTGATTCAGGTGATTCTCAAGTAGATTCAGACGCTGGTGCATTCAGTCAAGTTAGAAAAGTAGTTGATAATTTGGTTGAAAATATCGAATTCTTAACATGGAGCAATAAGTTAGACGCGATATGGTCAAATGTGCGAATTTACCTTATAGGTTTTTTTCTGTTAGCTTCCCTTTATAGTCTTTTTCGTTTTATTAAAAATGCTGATTTTTTTTCAAAAAAGAAATTGATTGTTATAAGGATTCGGAAATGGATAAGCTTGGCCAAAAAAGACGGTATATCAAAAAACAAGTATGAAACCCTTAGGGAGTTTGGCTTGAGATGGCATGCAAAAACAAAGAAAAGCGGGATAATAGAAGAGTTAAAAGCTTTTGAGATTGCTTTATATGGAAAAAGTTCTTTTTTTTAAACTTATAATCATTAGAGCTGGAGGGATTTTATGAAAAGACTTGGAGATATATTAGTTGACGAAGGTTTAGTAACATCTGACCAACTGAAGGAGGCTCTTTCAAGCCAGCAAAAAACAGGAAAAAGGTTGGGTCAGGCCATTATTGATATGGGAATCTCAACCCCAGATGAAATTCTTGACGCATTGTCTCGTCAGATGGGCATTCAGAAAGTTGACCTATATGAAGAAGAGATTGATTTAGCCATTGCACGACTTTTATCTGTTGAAAAAATACAACAATATAGAGCTATACCAATGAAGGAGGTTGACAGCACCCTTCTTGTTGCCATGGTTGACCCTTTGAATGTTATTGCGATTGACGACATCAGGATTTCTACAGGCAAAGCGGTTAAGCCTTTGATAACCAGTGAAGAATCTTACAAACATGCATTTGATGAATATTTCGGAAAAGCACATGAGGCAGAAAAAGCTGTAAAAGAGTTTGAAGACCAGAGACGTGCTGAAGGATTGCTTTCTGAAGAGCTAGAAAAAATGACCAAGGCTTTGGATGTTGATGATGCTCCGATCATCAAGCTTGTCGAAAGTTTGTTAACTAGCGCTGTAGAGATGGGATGCAGTGATATTCATCTTGAACCCAAAGAAACAAAGCTCCAAGTTAGATTTAGAGTTGATGGAGTTTTGCAAAAAATGATGGATATTCCAAAAACAGCTTTATCTGCTGTTGTGGCCCGTTTTAAAATTCTGGCAAACCTGGATACTTCTGAGAGGAGAAAGCCATTAGATGGAAAGATAGCAAAAGAAATTGGTGGAAAGAAGATTGACTTTCGTGTATCTACAGTTCCAACCGTAAATGGTGAAAAGGTTGTTGCTCGTGTGTTGGACAGGTCAGCATCAATGTTAACACTCGAGGATTTGGGTTTCACCAAAAAAGAACAAGACATATGGACAGAGCTTTTAAAAAAACCACATGGGATTATTTTGCTGACTGGACCTACAGGTTCAGGAAAAACCACAACACTAAATGCTAGCCTTTCAAGAATAGCGAGTGATGATATTAATGTAACTACGATTGAGGATCCTGTTGAGTATCAGATCCCTAAAATAAACCAGGTTCAGGTGAACAACAAGGTGGGTCTAACTTTCGAATCTGCTCTTAGAAGTTTTTTGCGACAAGATCCCGACGTCATGATGGTCGGTGAGATTCGTGATTTTGAGGTTGGAGAAATGGCGATACAGGCTTCTCTGACTGGTCATTTGGTCTTTTCCACACTTCATACCAATGATGCTGCTTCATCTATAACAAGATTAACCAACATGGGCATAGAGCCTTTTTTGGTTAATGCAACTTTAGTTGGAGCTGTTGCACAAAGGCTAGTTAGAAAATTATGTGAACACTGTAAAGAACATGAGGAAATGTCTTTAGAGGAATTTGATCGATTAAAACCAATCTTGAAAAAGGTCGGGTATGAAAAAGACACAGCGCCATTGGTGCATAATGCTGCTGGATGTAAATTCTGCAATGGATCAGGCGCAAAAGGAAGATCAGCAATTTTTGAAATGATGGTCATGACCAACAAAATAAGAAATATGTGTTTGCAGGGATCTAGCGAAAAAGAGATCAAAATTGAAGCAATTAATGAAGGCATGGCTACATTATTCCAGTCAGGTCTTACTAGGGTTTTGGACGGACAGGTTTCCTTGGATGAGTTATTTAGGGTTTGTCCTCCAGAAGAGCTTGCAATTGAAATAGGTGGAGGATACGAGGAGTCTGAAGAAACAACAAAACTTGAAAAGAAAATCCCCGACCTTGCTGAAGCTCCGAAAATGCTTGCTCCTTTTGTAAAGGAGTAAATGGGAGGTCTTTATGGCAATTAAAGAAACAATTCTTGAACTTTTGGTAAGGCTACATGAGGAAAATGGTAGTGACTTACATGTGTCCGTAGGAGCAAAACCTTCTTGTAGGGTTTTTGGAGAAATAAAACAGTTTGATGAATTTCCCGTTTTGACAAGTGAGGATACTAGAACCTTGGCTTATTCCATGATTCGTGAAGAGCAAAGGAAAAAATTTGAAAATGAAAAAGAATTAGATTTTGGTTACGAACAGGAAGGTCTTGGTAGGTTTAGGTGTAACTTCTTTTTTCAGAGGGAGTCTGTTGCTTTTGCGATCAGAGCTTTGCCTTTGAGGATTCCAACAATGGAGGAGATTCTTTTACCTGAAATTATTAAAAAGAAAATTTTCGAACCCAGAGGTTTGGTTCTTGTTACTGGGCCTACTGGTTCAGGTAAGACTACCAGTTTGGCTGCTATGTTGAATCATATTAATGAGGTAACCCACAAGCACGTTGTTACTTTGGAGGATCCAATTGAGTTTTCCCATCAGCATAAAAACTCAATTGTTAACCAGAGGGAGATTGGAGTCGATTCTTTTTCTTTTGCTGAGTCCATGAAAAGAGTTTTAAGACAGGATCCAGACATAATACTTGTTGGAGAAATGAGAGATTTAGAAACTATAGCAGCTGCTATAACTGCAGCTGAAACAGGCCATTTGGTTTTTGCAACAATTCACACTATTAATGCACCGATGTCAATTGATAGAATTATTGATGTTTTCCCAGCTGAGCAACAGGAGATGGTTAGAGCACAATTAGCTAACTGTATCCAGGTTATCATGTCTCAAACTTTGCTGAAGAGATCTGATCGTCCTGGTCGTTTGGCTGCATTTGAAATGATGGTAGGTATTCCAGCTGTTAGGAACCTTATAAGGGAAGGTAAGATTTACCAAATACCATCAACCATGATGACACACAAGAAAGAGGGAATGCAAACTATGGATCAGTGTTTAAGGGATTATTATTTTGCGAATCTTATAACACTTGAGACAGCTATGTCTAGATGCCATAATCCCAAGGAATTAAGAAACCTAATTGCTGCAAAAGAAGCAGAGCTTCAGGAGGCTTCTGGTGAGGAGTCTGATTCTGACAACGAGCCAACAGCGGAATTTATACCACAATAAAGGTCAAACAATTCCAGGGGAAGAAATACCCTACTTCGTAGGGATTTGATATTTTTGTTAATTTTATGTATAATCAAAAGGCTAAGTCTCTTTTGCGCCAAGAAACATAGCCTTTAAATTATGCCTACATATTTGTTTACTGCGCGCGATACGTCTGGTAAGACGATAACCAAAAGATTAAATGCCGATACTGCCCAAACTGTTATAGACGCCCTGCAGGCCGAAAATCTGACAGTAATAAGGATTAAAGAGCAAAAAGAAAGCAAGTTCCTCAAGAAATTAAGAACTGCTCAACCGGTTAGTCTGAAAGTCTTAACTATATTTAGCAGGCAGTTTGCCCTTTTGGTTTCAGCAGGTTTAACTTTAGCTAGGGCCTTATCAACACTTGAGGAACAGGCAGAGTTTCCACACTTTAAAGATATTCTTGTAGATCTTAGAAAGAAGATTCAAGCAGGTGAGACACTGCACAATTCAATGGGCTTGCATAAGAGAGCTTTTTCTCCCTTTTTTAGATCTATGGTAAGGGCTGGCGAGATTGGTGGTGTTCTTGAGGATGTTTTGGAAAGGATGGCAACTTTCTTTGAGAAAGAGCTAAAACTTAGGCACAAAATTAAAGCAGCTATGTCTTATCCCTTGTTTGTTATTGTTGCTGCTTTTTTGATCACGATGGGAATTTTGCTATTCATAGTTCCTCAATTTGCTTCTTTCTTCGAGGAGATTTCTGAAGGGCAAACTCCATTGCCTGCATTAACGCAAACAATGATGGACGCTTCAGATTGGATAATAGCTAATCCTCTATTGATACCATTGCCATTAATTGCTATTTGGCTTTTCTATCTTTTCAGAAAGACCAAATGGGGACATCTTTTATTAGATGGGCTAATTATGAGAATGCCTATATTTGGGAAACTTTCTAGGATGGTTGGTGTCTCTAGGTTCACTAGAACCCTAGGGACACTAATACAGTCAGGTGTAACATTAATGGAGTCTTTGGAGGTTACAAAGACAACTGCAGATAATCATGTTATTGAAAAAAGTGTCGATTACATTAGAGACAGGGTTAGAGAGGGGGAGGCAATCAGCATACCAATGAGAAGAACAAATGTTTTTCCAGCAATGGTATACAACATGGTTGCTGTTGGAGAGGAGGCTGGAAACCTCGAGTCAATGCTTCACAAAGTTGCTGATTTTTATGATGAAGAAATTGATGCAACGGTTGAACAGTTGGCAAGTCTCATTGAACCGATTATGATTATGGTTATAGGCATCATTGTTGGAGTTATAGTTGTAGCTCTTTACTTGCCTGTGTTTAGTATTGTGGATTTGTTCTGATGATGATTAGTAAGTTTTTTAATTTTTCAAACCTTGAAAAAGGTAGTTCTAAATGTCTTATTCCTTCTGATTTATCAGACAGGATTAAATCACAATTTTTAGGAGGTATTTCGATGAATCGAAACAAGGGTTTTACCCTAATCGAGTTATTAGTTGTTATCGTTATCATCGGTATTCTTATAGCAATTGCTCTTCCTAACTTCATAAGAGTTAAAGAGAAAGCTATGGAATCCCAGGTAAAGAGTAATCTTAGAGTTATCCAAGTTGCTCTTGAAAGATATGCAACTGAACATGACGGAAAATATCCATACTGGTTGATGGGAGGAGATGCGACAGACCCAAACGCTTCGCCACTCTCTCCTTATTTCAACTCATATTGTGCAAGCCAAACACGCTGTGGCGATGGTGATGCACTTTTGACTTTTGGATATCTTTCCATTTACCCTAAGAACCCATTTGCCGCAGGCGGCGGTGGGCACAACTTCTCTGTTCCAGGCATGACCTGGGCCTACGCAGACGGCACTATGAATAGTGCTTTCGAGTGGGATGATGAAGCTTGGGGTGGTGGTGACTGTGCAAGCAGTCCTACCGGATCTGCTACTGGCAACGCTGGTAGTTTAGGTGGTCGACGCGTTGGTGGTCCTTCAGGGGACGCAATGTGGGAAGTAACAGAGGGAGGTTACGGATGTATAGCACCAAGCATAGCTGGTGGTCCTGGCCGATCTCGTGGTTGGAACGGACATCCTCCGCCTCCACCATTACCTGCAAACAACGGCACTGTAAACTGTGCTCAACAACTTTGTCAGACTGCTAAAATGTATCACAGACCTTTTATGGCTGGTAATTTCTATTACTACCCAATTTTCGGTGGAGAAAAAATGTACGGACAGTGGTGGATGGGTGAAGCCCCATTAGGTTACCACATTTCAGTATATGGTGCTCCAGGAAACAAGGGTCATGATGTATATGACGGATATGGGGACTTCAGAGAGAACACTTATTTCTGTGAAGGCGATTCTCCATACACCGGGGATATAGATGGAGACACAAGACTTGACTGCAAAAACAGACAGGTATCAGACATGAACAATGGTCCTGATGGTCAGTTTGACGGAGTTATTACAGTGATCTCAAGTGGTGTTGACGCAAGGGTCCCTATGGACAATGCTGATCTGCCCAATATGCACGAGTAACGGAGGTAATATATATGAATAATATTAAAAATCGTGGATTTACATTAATCGAACTTTTGGTAGTTATCGTTATTATCGGTATTCTCGTAGCGATGGCTTTACCTAACTTCATTAAGGTAAAAGATAAGGCTAAGGAAGCTCAAGCAAAATCTGCTTTACGTGTAATTCAGGTTGCTTTAGAGAGATACGGTACTGACTGGAATGGTCTTTACCCTTGGTTCCTTGGTGGTGGTGACGCTTCTTACAATGTAGTAAGAATGGCACCGGGTAACTTCTACTGGTCCTACATGGACGTAGAAGGCGCGTTTGCAGACAACATCAACAACGCTACAGGTCAAGCAGGTGTACAGGACAATCAACCTGATCCAGGTTTTTGTACTGACAGCTTATTGCCAGCAGCGGGTGATGACTACGGCAGTTTGCCTGTTTGTATGGACGCTTTGATGGTTAATGGATACCTTTCACAGTACCCAAACAACCCATTCAAAAAGTTCTCAAAACAGTCTTGTTATGGTCAAGGCCACACATGCGGCAGCTACTTCAGCTGGATGGGTATGGGTGGTAACCTAATGATGGATGTTTCAAATACGCGTGGTGACTGGCCATGGGTAAGTACATGGGCAAATGAAGACACCAACTCTGATTTCAGCATTTACATGCAGAATCAGATGCCTGGACACTTCTATTATCACCCAATTTTCATGGACACTATGTCAGCATTGAACCACAGATTCGCTTTAGGTGAACCTGGTTCATCTCCTGCACAACAAATTGTTGGTCACGCAGTTGCTGGTTACACACTTTCACTACTTGCTGGTCTTACTAGCCCAGGTGAAGATGTAACTCACATGACTCCATGTGGTTGGCAGACTGGTAACAGTGTTTACGGAACAGAATGTGATTTCTACTGGTGGAACGGCTGGGGAGGAGCTATGTGGCATCCAACTGGATACTTCAGCTTTGAACCTGATCCAAGAGCAAGTCCTGCGGCTTCTAATGGCCCAGGTGGTACTTGGGTAGTTAACGCTCTTCCTGCAGGTGACGAGAACCCAGGTGGTTCTGGCCCTGATGGAATTACTGACTTTTTGGCTACTACTTTAGCATCTGGTTTAGACGCCAGGGTTAAAAGAGGTAACTAAACTACGAAAACAACAAGAGTGGGGGGTTCGCCCCCCACTCAAAAACTAAAAGGGAAAATGAATATAAAAATTAAAATGGACGAAAAAACAGGAGCTTCGACTCTTGTGCTTTCGTTCTCAAAGAGACGAAAGAATCTTTATATTTATAATTTTTAGGAGGTTATACATTATGAAAAGAGGTTTTACTC
>DLTY01000038.1 GCA_002501535.1 bacterium UBP7_UBA7824 | reverse complement strand
GATATAATTATTTCAGGAGGGGAAAACATTTCTTCAATTGAAGTAGAGGATGCCATATACAAACATCCAGATGTAGTTGCTGTTGCGGTGGTTGCAAAAGAAGATGAAAAATGGGGTGAGACCCCATGCGCTTTTATAGAGCTAAGTGAAGGGTCTTCTATTAGTGAAATAGATTTAAAAGATCATTGTAAATCTTTACTAGCAGGTTTTAAAGTTCCCCGATATTTTAGCTTTACAGAACTTCCCAAGACAAGCACGGGAAAAATACAAAAATTCAAACTCAGAGAAAAAACAAAATTAATATGAACTAACTGACCTTTTTAAAGTTCTTCTCTAAAAAAATTCTGTCTAGAGTTTTTTCCCATTTATCTTCAGCGGTGATCATATTTTTTTCTTTAACGTGACCATAGCCTTTAATTGATAGAGGAATATCTAGAAAATCCATAATTTTTTTATAATTGTTTTCATTAAGATTTTCAGATATTTTTTCAATTGTGTTTAAAGTTTTTTTGACTAAAGCACGTTCTTTTTTTCTTTCTGTTGTGTACCCAAAAATATCAAATTTAGTGTTTCTAAGAAATTTTAAGGAAGATAGAATTTTGAAAGCTTGAAAAACCCAAGGTCCAAATCTTTGTTTAATAAGATGACCAGTTTCAGCATCTTTTTTTGAAAATAATGGTGGTGCTAGGTAATATTCTAATTTTACATTCTTATTTTTGTTTAAAAAGTTTTTTGCAAATTCACCAGAAGTGTGAAGTCTGGCAACTTCATATTCATCTTTATACCTCATCATTCTAAATAAGGTTAGAGCAACTTTTCTAGATAAGGGCAGTTCTTTTTTTGAATTGATTATTTTGGTTTCTTTAGAAATAACTTTGTTCACATTTAATAAAAAAAGTTTTGCATATTCTTCATCTTGATATTGTTTAAGTATTTTCGAAAATTTCTCTATATAATTATTGATAGGTTTTTCTTCTTCAACCACCTTATCCATTTGAGCAGATTTAAAAACTATTTCTGGGTATTCTGATAATAATCTTCCCCAATTAAAGGCTCGGAGGTTTTGTTCAATTGCTACACCATTTAACTCTATGGCTCTTTCAAGAGAATTAATTTGTATTGGTAAAAGACCTTTTTGAGCTGCCATTCCTAGCATCATAATATTTGCAGATACCGTATCGCCAACCAACGTTTCTGCTAAATTAGATATATCAATAAATTTTATATTTTCTGCTTCTAAATGATTTTCTAAATGCTTTTTCAATAAACTATCATCAACAACAGTACCTATATGGACCCCTGCCACGCCAACTGGCTCAACTCTCCCATTAATTATGGCTATTGTTTTATCTGGATTTAATGTTCTTGTAATTGACGGTGAAACAGAAACAACAGCATCGCAACCTAAAAGTAAATTGGCAGTCTCATTTGGAAGCCTGGCAGATCGTGTATAAAGGGATTTCTCTTTACCTATTCTAATTTGGCTTGTTACAGCACCATTTTTTTGCGCTAAGCCTGTGAAATTCATTGACTGGGCGTATAACTTATCGATTCTAGCTGCCATAACAATTATTGCCGCGACAGTTGAAATGCCTGTACCACCGATGCCTGCCATAATAATATTTTGAACTTCATTCAAGTTATGTTTAGGTTTGCTTAAGGTATTTAAAATATCAGGAAGGTTTGGATAAGATTTTTTCACAGGCTCTGACAAAACACTTGATGAAACACCAATAAAGCTTGGGCAAAAACCTTTTTTGCATGAATAGTCTTTATTACAGACACTTTGATCGATCTGCCTTTTAGTTCCCTCGAAATGATCAAAAGGTTTAACAGCGACACAGTTAGATTTTTCTGCACAGTCACCACACCCTTCACAAACATCTGGATTAATATACATTTTTATATCTCTATCTTGTATATATCCTCTTTTACGCCTTCTTCTGAGTTCCGTAGCACATGTCTGAACATATATAATTGCAGTTACACCTGGTATAGTTCTAACTTCTTTTTGAACATGTATAAGTTTATCGCGATGAAATATTTCTACTTTATCAGCAAATAATCTTGTTTCTTTAAATTGCTCTGGCTCATCTGATACAACATAGATTTTTTTTACACCTTCTGCGGATAATTGTTTAGAGATTGCCCAGGGAGTAGCGCCACCAATCGCCTTTTGGCCGCCTGTCATTGCAACAGCATCATTATAAAGAATTTTAAACGTTATATTTACATTTGCTGAAACAGCTGCTCTTATTGCAAGAGATCCAGAATGTGCGTAGGTTCCATCACCGATATTTTGAAAAGTATGATTATGATTTGAAAAAGGTGCTCTTCCAATCCAATGACCACCTTCTCCACCCATTTGACTAAAATTAGTTAATTTCTCTGGATGCAGAAAATAGCCAATTGAATGACAACCAATTCCTATACCTACTACTTCATCATCAGGTGTTTTTGTTCCAGAGTTATGAGGGCATCCTGCACAATACCAAGGTGTTCTAGAAGCAACAGGTGGTAAATTACTTCCCAATGATTCAGATTTAACTTTTGGAAGATCAAACTCTATAGAAGATTGATTGACCTTTTTCAAAAGACAGTCTGCTATAATATCACTAGATAATTCAGAAACACTGGGAATTAATTCTTCTTTTGATGTTGAATCAAATTTACCAGATAATAAAGGTCGAGATTTAGAATTAAAAAGAATATGGGCAACTTGTTCTTCAACAATACTTCCTTTTTCTTCAATGACTAATATTTCTTCAAATTTCTCACAAAAATCAATTATCTCTTCATCTATTAAAGGCCAGGGAATTTTACAGGCAAAAAAACCAATCCCACTTTTTTCTGGGTTTTTAATGCCAATACGTTCAAAAGCATCAATTGTCTCTGTAGCAGCTTTCCCTACTGAAATAATACCGAGCTTCTTTTTTTGGGGATTAAAAATTATTTTATTGATTTTATTTTGTTTAATAAAATTTCTTGTTGCGGGTATTCGTCTTTT
>DLTY01000012.1 GCA_002501535.1 bacterium UBP7_UBA7824 | reverse complement strand
GGAAGAATGAAATTGGATTTTTATGGATTAAACCATTATTTCAGATGGGGAGCATGGGCAGATGATGGTTCAACTCGTGAAGAGTTGGTCCCTGTTGCGTTGGAAAAAGCAAAAGAAAACGGTTGGAAAGAGACACAAAACATATGGGTTATTGGTGACACTTACAGGGATGTTGAAACAGCTCATGCAAATAATGCAAAGTGTTTAGCCGTGATGACAGGATGTCATAACGACAGGATTAAACAAAGACTCATTAACTCTAAACCAGATATTCTCCTTGAAAACCTTTCTGACACAGACAAAATAATTGATTTAATTAGTTGAATTAGAATTCATCTTTGTTTTATGTTAGCAGGGGGAGGTTTTTATGAGTGACAATCGTCATAACGAAGTTCATACAGAGAAGTTTTTTGCAGGAAGAAGAACTTATTATGTAGATGTAAAAAAAACATCTACTGGAGATAAGTATTTAAAAATTACGGAAAAGAGAAAAGAGGAAGGTCGAATTGATCGTTTTTCAGTTTTTATTTACGAAGAGGATATGAGCAAATTCATCAATGCCCTAGATGCTTGCAAGGATCATTTTGACTTGAATAAGGTTTTTGTCAAGGATGAAAACGATTCATATTAAAATTTAGGAATATTTTTAAAAGGAGGGTTGGCCGAGTGGACGAAGGCGGCGGTCTTGAAAACCGTTAGGCGGGCAAACCCTGTCTCGGGGGTTCGAATCCCTCACCCTCCGATTTAATGAACATGATTAATCTTTTAATTGTTTTTTTAGGCTTTTTGAATCCAATAGATTCTTTTCTTTCAAAAAATCAAAATGCTGATGTAGATATGGTTGATTTTTTGGAACTTTACCAGGTTGACAAGGGTGATCTCAACCGATTCCATAACCTTGTTTTTAGTGATTTTTATTTAGATAGATTTGAAACTTTTCAACAAAAGTGGCAGCAAAAAATGAATTTGATCAATTTCGATTCTCTTGACAGATCTGAAAAGGTTGATTTTTTACTTTTAAAAAATTACATCAAGCATGAATTGGATGTTGTTAGATTTAAAAAAGAAGAAAATGCGCAAATGAAAGATTCTTTTCCTTTCATTGATGCAATTCTTCACTTGGAGGAACGCAGAAGGTTAATGCTTGACGTCAACCCAAAAGAAGCAGCAGAGGCATTAATGCAGGTGCAAGATTCAATAAAGATAAAAAAAGAAGAGATGGCTGCTTTTGAAAAAAATGAAATTGATGCTGTTTTTGCAAATGAATCTTCAAAAAAGCTCAACCAACTAAATGGTGTTTTGTCGGTTTGGTTTAATTATTATCATAATTTTGACCCAGAGTTTGATTGGTGGGTGGAAGAGCAGTATAAAAAGACACATCAAGCTCTTGAGGAATTCTCCTCTTGGCTCAAGAGGGAGATTGCAGGACAGCGAGGTAATGATGATGATCCAATAATTGGAACACCAATCGGGAGAGAGAAACTGTTATCAGAGCTAGCGTATGAGATGATAGCTTATTCACCTGAAGAAATATTGGCAATTGCAGAAAGTGAATTTAAATGGTGTGAAGACGAGATGGATAAATCATCAAAAAAACTAGGTTTCACCAACAGCAATGATGCTCTTGAACATGTAAAGAATCTTTATGTTGAACCAGGACATCAAGACGACCTTGTCAATGCCCAAATGCGAGAATCTTTAGGTTTTTTAAAAGATCGGGATTTGATTACTATTCCAGCCTTAGCAGAAGAATTTTGGAGATTAGAGATGATTGATGCAAGATCTCAAAGATATTTTCCATTTGCTTATTACAGCGGACAGAAGATGGGTGTTGCTTTTGCAACATCTGAAATGGATCACAGTTCCAAACTGCAAAGCATGAAAGGGAACAATATGCATTTTTCTCGAAACGTCACACCTCACGAGCTAATCCCAGGACATCATCTTCAAAGTTTTGTTGCATCAAGAAATAACACCCATAGAGGTATGTTTTACACTCCTTTCTATATTGAAGGTTGGGCTTTGTATTGGGAGTTTAGGTATTTTGACCTGGGTTGGGCCAATAATCCTGAAGATGAGATAGGCATGTTATTTTGGCGAATGCATAGAGCAGCAAGGATAATCACCACCATTAAATATCATTTAGGCCAAATGACAGCTAATGAAATGGTCGACTTTCTTGTAGATCGGGTTGGTCATGAGAGGAATAATGCGATTAGTGAGGTCAGGAGGTATATTGATGGAAGCTATGGGCCACTTTATCAATCTGGTTACATGTTGGGCGGTATTCAGATTAGAGAATTGCATGAGGAGCTTGTTGTGAGTGGGATGATGACAGAAAAAGATTTCCATGATGAAATTTTAGCAATGAATTCAATCCCCATAGAAATGGTACGAATGTTGTTAACGGATTTGGAAATTAAGTCTAGCTATAAGCCACTTTGGCGTTTTTATGACTGATACCCTAATGGGGTATATGTTAATATTGAGAAATAAGGAGATTTTTGTATGAATAAACCAATTATTAGTTTCACAGTTTTCATTTTTGCAATGTGGCAACATATTTATGGTCAAGGACAGATTGAGCAAGGTGGCCCTTGGTGGAATTTTGCGTCTGTAATTATTGCCTTATGGGCTTCAGTATGGTTAATATCAACAAAGGCTTGGAATAAGCAATCCAATAGATCTTTATCAATGCTTGAAATCTTATCCAGAGGTGTTTTGGCAATTGTTTTTGTTAAGCATGGTATAGGCAAGGTTCTTTCTGGTCCTGGATCATCTGATAGTCAGGAAATTATGTTTCTTGTAGGCTTAATTGAGGTTGGAGGAGCATTGACAATGTTGATTGGACCAAGAGGTTTAAGAATGCTTGGCAGTTTAGGGCTTTCGGCAATAATGCTAGGAGCGATTTTCAGAGTGCATTTTGAAGCAGGTTACTCAATGGGTTCGGGATGGGAGTATCAGTTCTTGCTTTTGGTACTTTGTTGGCAGCTGTATGTTCAAGCAGGCGGATGGTGTTTGGTGAATAGATTGCAGAAAATAACACAAAATAATAATTGTGATTGCACGAAGAATGGAGATTGTTGTTCTTCGGAAGAGGTTTAATTATGGCAAAGGTGACCTATTTGATTAATGGAAAAAAAATTATCATTGATGTTCCTGTTGGATCAAGTCTTGCTCAATTTGGTATCGACAATGGGTTGGAGATTGAACATGCTTGCGGATTTAATTGTAGATGTACGACATGTTTCACTAAAATCAATAAAGGAGCCGATTTGCTAAGCGTAAAAATGGAGCATGAAAGTGAGAAGCTCGAAATGAAAGGTATGCACGGCAATGAAAGGCTGTCTTGTCAGTGCGTTGTTGAGAGGAATGGTGAGATTGAAGCGGAGTTTGAAAGCTGGCACCAGCAAGAAGATGAAGATAAAGGAGATTCAGTGTTTATATGAAAAATATTTTATTAGTTTCAACTTCCTTGAATTCAGGTTCAAGAAGCAGGAAGATGTTAAAAATAATCAAGGAAAAAATGCAAAATTTAGATTTAAATGTTGATTTTGTAGACTTGATGGATTATGAATTACCATTTTGTGATGGCAGGTATCCTTTGGCAGAATATGGAAAAAATGCTGTTAAGCTGGACGAAAAGATTAAATGGGCGGACGCTTATGTGTTTGGCATGGCTGTTTATTGCTATTCGATAAGCGGTGTTTTTAAAAACATGATTGATATATGTTGTGGTGGGATGAGCAATAAACCTTTTGGAATTGCTGCAGCATCTGGTGGAACAATGTCGTATATGGCTGTTGAAGACCTTCAGAAAATTTTATCTTTTGAAGTAAGAGCCATTGCTTATCCAAGAGTTGTTTTTGCTGCAAATGAACATTGGGACAAGGATGGAAAAAGAGATGAAGGCTTGATGGACCCTATTCCAGAAAGAATAGATGAATTCGTTGAATCTTTTTCAAATTTCATCAAAAAGATATAATTATCTATTCTTGGAGAGATGCCAGAGTGGACGAATGGGCTCGCCTGCTAAGCGAGTGAGTGGGGATGACCCGCTTCGTGGGTTCGAATCCCACTCTCTCCGTTTTTAATTTTTACTTGGATCTTCAGCCAATGATTCAGTCCATTTAAATTCCGGCTTGTTTTTGGATATTTCTTCAATCCACATTTTTACACCCTTTTTTGAAAATATATTTTTTACATTGGCGTTATCCACAATCCAAGTGCCAGTATTTATTTCATCTTCTAATTGATTTTTTGTCCAACCTGAACAGCCTATAAAAAAAATCATCTCATCATCTGTTAAAAAATCTTCATTCTCTTCAGGATTTGAATTAATTTTTCCATAATATAAACCATTTCGAATTTTCAGAAAGTCGCATTGTTCATTTTGTGAAAGTCCCCAAAATGTATTTGTATCAACTGGCCCACCTTCAGAAATATAAAATCCACTTTTGTCCAATTTGCCAATTTTTCTATTTAATATGAACCCAATTGCTCCATTTGAATCATGTTCGGCAATCAGAATTACTGTTCCATTAAAATTCGGATCTTCCAAATTTGGATTTGCAATTAGGATTTTTCCCTTTAATCTTTCTTTCACTTTGCAACATTAATCCTAGAATGATATTTTGTAATGGTTGAAAATAAAACGGTATTAATCACTGGTGCAGCAAAAAGAATTGGTGCAGAAATTGCAAAATTTCTTAAATCTGAAGGAATGAATGTCATTATTCATTACAACAGCAGCAAACAGGAAGCCATATCCTTAAGGGATGCACATGGCATCAAGATTGCATATTGTGATTTTAAAAATACTGATTCGATTAGAGATTTTTTTCAACTGTGTGAACGCAAGTTTGGATCAATAGATATTGTTATACATAATGCTAGTTATTTTCAAAATGGTAATCTTAAAAACACCAATATAAATGAATGGGAAAATCATATAAATGTAAATTTAACAGCCCCCTTTATTTTGAATCAATTGCTATTAGAGAGCATGCAGGAAACAGAAAAACTACTCATAGGTCTTATTGACAGAAGGGCTTTAAAGCCGGGCAAACAACACTTAGCTTATACGGTAAGTGAAGCAGGGTTAGTATCAATGTTTGATGTTATTTCTAATTCAGGTATTGGCATGAGAACAGGTTTAGTCGTATTAGGCCCCATTCTTCCACCCTCGTCAGGTACGATTCAAGATTTTAAAGATCAAATCTCAAAGGCGCCTGGCAATAGAGCCGGAACTTTTGATGAAATCAATAATGCGATTATGAATGTTATCAAATCAAAACAGGACAAGCAAAGATTCAATGTTGCTTGTAAAATATCCTGGTCATGAAGAGAAGACAGGATTCAGAGAGGGGAAAAGATAAAATTTCTGTCAGCGGTGTTTCGTTGAGAATGGTTATAGGTATAGAGGATTGGGAAAGAAAAGACAAACAAGAAATCCTTGTTGGCTATGAATTTGAGTGCGATTGTTCAGAAGCTGGCAAAACAGATGATATAAAAGATGCAGTTGATTACAAAATTGTTAATAAAAAAGTTTTAGAACTTCAAAAATTAACAGACATTAAAACTATCGAACGTTTATCACAGTTGATAACAGATGTAATATTAGAAGACCCCAAGATTTTAAGTACAACAGTTCATGTAACAAAAATGGGTGCTTTACGATGGTCAGACAGCGTGACAGTTCAGATTACAAGACCCTAAAATGGTAAGTTTAATTATTTTATTGGGTTCAAACATTGAACCTGAATACTGGTCTGAAAAAATCATTTCAATTCTAAAAGCGCATTCATCAATTGAGAAGATTGGAAAACCATGGAAAACAAAAGCCGAAGGATCTTTTGATGCACCCGATTTTATCAACAGGGCAATAAAGATAAGCGGACAAAAGAAAATTGAAGATTGGAAAATTTTATTCAAGGAAATTGAAAAAAAATCAGGTAGACAAAAATCTAATGATCCCAATAGCCCAAGAACTTTAGATTTGGATATTGTATGGTTTGACGGAAATTGGATTGATAACCCTGGTTTAACCAGACCTTATGGAATAATCCCGATAGCTGATGTTGCAGGCGGGCTAAAAGGTCCTGATGGATTTGATTTAAAGCAGTTGGCGGCGAAGCTTAGAAAGCATCCTTCAATTCTTGGAATTTCTAAAAATCAAGCTTCTCTGCGATAGCCTTTCGATGTTTTTTTATATTTTTTCAAACCCATTCTTTTGTAGTCTTGGTTCGTGTGAGAATAATTCATCCTCCTTTCGGTCACATAATTTTTTGCCTGCCTACCGAAGACTTTAGCGACTTTGCAATTACATTTCGGACATTTCCTGATCGGCTCATCTTTTATGGATTGAATTACTTCAAAACCATTATCACTACAATATTCACATGAATTCGAATCAGTGCTTGCGTATTTGTATAAAGGATTCATGTATTCAATTCTAGGATTGTTGTTGATGATTAATACGTTGAATTTAGTTTTTCTTTTCGGAACACGTCCTGAGATTATTAAAATTAAACCAATTTACCAAGCGTTAAAAACAAGAACACACCACAAGGTAACACTTTTGTCAACTGGTCAGCATCAGGATCAAGCAAACGATCAATTTAAGGCTCTCGACATTAATCCTGATGTTAATTTCAACCTTATGAAAAGCAATCAGCAATGGATTTCTTTTTTGTACAGAGCAATTCCTAAAGTCGAAAAAGAATTATTGAAATTAAAACCAGATTGTTTGTTTGTCCAGGGAGATACGATATCCACGTTAAGCGGAGCCATTGTTGCAGGTTGTCTAAAGATTCCTTTAGCATATATTGAGTCAGGTTTAAGAACACATACTGAAAAAGAGCCGTTTCCTGAAGAAATGAATCGTGTTTTGATTAGCAAAATGGCTGATTTTAATTTTTCCCCAACTGAACAATCACGACAAAACTTGATTGAAGAAGGTGTTAAAGATGAATCAATCTTTGTTACTGGCAACACGGTTGTTGACGCCATTAAAAATGCTAAAGTTGGAAAGTGTCAAAACTACCTTGCCAACAAGCAGGTTTTGATTACACTTCACCGACAGGATAGCGCTATTTATTTAAAAGGAATTGCGATAGAGATAGCTAAGTTTGCTCAACTGCATCCAGATCTTAATTTTGTTTTTCCCGTTCATAAAAATCCAAAGATACGTGAATTGATCATGCCAACATTAAAACCAATCAATAATATTGCCCTTATCGAACCAAGAAATTATTTAGAAATGCTTAAGCTGATAAAAAAATCTTTGTTTGTCATATCTGATTCTGGTGGTATACAGGAGGAAGCAGCATCCCTGGGGGTTCCTGTTGCAATTGCCAGGGATAATACTGAAAGAGTTGAGGGTTTAAGATTGGGGATGTCTATGTTGATGGGTAGGAATCAGGATGTATTTCGAAAAAATCTTTATCTTTTTTTTAAAAAGATTTTCCAAGACAGGATTTCATTTACGGAAAACCCGTATGGTGATGGATGTGCTGCTCAAAGAATAATTAATGTCATCCATGATTTTTATGGCTTGCACAAAATTTAACAAATCACCAAACATCAAGCAATAAATAGAGCAAATAATATTAAGATAGAAAACATGCCTGAAAAAAAAATAATTCCGCCAATTGACCTCCAAGAACAAACAGCATCGATACGCTCAGAGGTTGACGAAGCAATAAGCAGGGTTATCGACACCGGTAATTTCATTCTTGGCGATGAAGTTGCACTATTTGAGAAAGACTGCGCTGAGCATATAGGAGTAAAGCATGCAGTTGGTTTGAATTCCGGGACAGATGCTTTAGTCATTGCTTTACGTGCGTTAGGAATAGGTGAAGGTGATGAGGTCATAACCACCCCTTTTACTTTTTTCGCAACAGCCGAGGCTATATGCCTTGTTGGCGCAACACCAGTTTTTGCAGATATCGAGGAGACATCTTTTAATATTGACGTATGTCAGGTTAAAAAGTTAATAAACCAACAAACAAAAGCAATAATGCCCGTTCATTTATATGGTCGCATTGCTGGATCTCAAAATGGAAAGCCAGATATGTCTGATCTTAAAAAAGCAGCAAATGAAATCCCTATTATTGAAGATGCTTGCCAGGCTTTTGGTGCTGGTTCGCCTCGTGCAGGCGCACTTGGTGATATTGGTTGTTTTTCATTTTACCCAACCAAAAACTTATCTGCTTTTGGTGATGGTGGCTTGTTAACCACGAATGATGAACATATTGCAATTAAGTCAAAAATGCTTCGACAGCACGGCGAAAAATCACGTTATAACAATGAATTATTAGGCTATAACAGTAGGCTAGATGCAATTCAGGCCGCAATCTTAAGAGTGAAGTTAAAGTATATTGATAAATGGAACATGGAAAGAAGGGGTGCAGCAGAAATATATAACAATTTATTGAATGGTTGTGAACAAATCATTACTCCCGAGATAGTTTGTGGGCATATTTTTCATCAATACACAATACGTGTTCCGGGTTTAAACAGGGATGAGTTAAAAGAAAAGATGTATGAAAAAGGCGTTATTAGTATGGTTTATTATCCAATACCTGCAAATAAATTGCCTGTTTTTGAAGACAGGTTCCCAGATTGCCCTGTATCTGAAAAATTAGCTAACGAAGTTTTATCCCTGCCTATATGGCCTGAAATAAAACCAGAACAGCAAAAGCGTGTAGTAGAAATTTTGATTCAATCCATAAAGGAAATTTCTTCATGAATGCTTCGATAATTGCCGTTGTTTCATTCGCTTTGTTAATAGCTGCATACAGGTTTTATGGAGGTTTTTTGAGAAAAAAGATTTTCCAAATAGATGACAATAAAAAATCTCCTGCCGTGGAAAAAAATGATGGTGTCGAATATGTTCCAACTAGTAGATGGATTTTATTCGGACATCAATTTGCCAGCATTGCTGGGCTTGGTCCGATTGTAGGGCCTGCAATTGCGGTAATTTGGGGCTGGGCTCCAGCATTGCTCTGGGTCGTTCTGGGTTCAATATTTATAGGAGGGGTTCATGATTTTGGATCACTTGCTGCCAGTTTAAATTATCAAGGAAGAGGTATTGGCGATATCACAGAAGAAATTGTTGGCAAGAGAGCAAAAAATCTTTTTTTAATCATCATTTTCTTTTTGCTTGCTTTAGCAATGGGTGTTTTTGCGATATTAATCGCAGGACTTTTTGGAAAATTTCACGAGGTGATAGTCCCGGTTTTTGGATTGATTGGTGTTGCTATGATTTTTGGAACTGCATTGAAGAAAATGGGAGTGCCTTTGATACCCGCTTCAATCGTGGGTGTGGGTTTGAATCTCGGATTAATTTTGATCGGAATAAATCATCCTGTTGAATGGGGCACCTCAGAACAATGGATAACAATATTGTTAATTTATGCAATGTTGGCAAGTGTTTTACCTGTTTGGCTATTGTTAACCCCAAGAGATTATTTGAACTCTTATAAGCTTTATGTTTTTTTAGGTGCAATTACATTAGGTTTATTTTTTGGAAAGCAGGATTTTCAAATGGTTGCTCCTGCGATACAGCCAGTTGTTGAAGGTGCTCCATCAATATTCCCATTTTTATTTATAACGGTAGCATGCGGTGCCATTTCAGGTTTTCACTGTTTGGTTTCAAGCGGTACAACCGTTAGGCAGTTAGAAAAAAGAACAGATAGCCAGATGCTCGGTTATGGAGCAATGCTTCTGGAAGGGGCTTTTGCTGTTTTGGTGATAATTGCTTGTACTTCTGGGGTTGGCCAGGATTTTTGGAATAAAAATTATATGGTTTGGGATTCTATTGAAGGAGGTGCACTTTCATCTTTTATTGTTGGTGGTGGCAATATGATTGCTGGTCTTGGCCTGGATGTAACATTTTCACAAACATTTGTTGCTGTTGTAACAATAGCTTTTGCTATGACGACATTAGACAGCGCCACAAGACTTTTAAGGTATAACGTAGAGGAGATTGGCAGGTCATTTAACTTTCCCAAACTACAAAACAAGTATATAGCCGGGATTTTTGCTATAGTTTCAATAGCATTTTTTGCATTTATGAAAATAGGCGGTAAGCCTGCCGGATTAACATTATGGTCTCTTTTTGGCACAACTAACCAGTTGCTTGGCGGTTTAGCGTTGTTGGTGATAACCGTTTGGCTTGCGAAAACAAAAAAACCAACATGGTTAACTTATTGGCCTATGATGTTTTTATTTTCAATGACTATTTGGGCTATGGTCATAAATTTGACAACTTTCTATAATGAAAATCAATGGGAACCTTTCTTTGTTGGCTTGGGTATTTTTATTCTCGCAATTTTAATAATCCAAGAATCATTTCAGGTTTTAAAAAAGAAAGTAAATTAAAGAATGTTAAAAAGGGAGGTTGCCCTCCCTTTTAACGAAGAATCAATGTGTTACTCGTTTAAAGTTTCCACTTGATCAATGGTTGTACCCATCCAACCATCTACAGCATCTTGTAAATCTTGAGCCATTGTGTTCATAGGTGCCGCTTCCCTCCAAGCAGCGAATAAACCCTCTAATGCTCCATTGACATCATCTGGATTTTCTACAAGATAGGTTATGGCATCAGTTAAAGCCGCAACAGCCATTCTCAACAATGATCCGATATTTGCTTGTGCCTCTGAAGGAAAAAGATTTTCAGACATGTTTGCCGCCCAGGTGATCCTGTCTTTGCTTTGTTCAATTAACGAAGTAGAGGCCGAAACACTTTGTTCAATCGCTCCAACTACTTCAATTTGAGCATCCATCATTTGGCTTAATTTGTCACCAACATCTCCTACTGCTGTTTTGTATTCAACAAGAATACCATCAACACGTCCAGTCATGCTGTCCGCACTCATGATGTAATTAGCTGATGCATCTAATACTCTCCACATTCCCACCGCTAAAACTATAAATAATGCAGTTTGTGCTAAAGTTTTTAATTTGTCTATAGACATAAATATTACCTCCTAATTATTCCCTAAAATCGGTTTGATAAAGGGCTGTGAATTTAAATTCACTATTACATATACTCAAGACAAACACTGTTGGTTTCCTTATACATACGCTTGCGCGCATGCTCGATCGTGAATATGCGCGGAATACATGCGTCAGCGCACTGGCGAAGCGTATAAAATTAATCTGTATGTATAAAAAACTTTTATTATTTTTCATTTTCTCTGCATGGTTCAATTCCCTTGAGTTAAAAACACAAGAAGCATTTGAGAAAGTAGTGACAAGAATTGCTTTTGGGTCTTGTGCAAATCAAAATGCAGAACAGATTATTTGGTCTGCTGTGAATGATTGGGATCCAGATGTTTTTATGTTTCTTGGTGACAATATTTATGGGGATACTGAAAATATGGACCATCTTAAGGCTCAGTATGAAAAACTAGGACAAAAACCAGGCTATCAAACGTTAAAAGATAATGCATTTATTGTTGCAACTTGGGACGATCATGATTACGGCGTTAACGATGGAGGGCTAGAGTACCCCAAAAAAGAAGAATCTAAAAAGGTAATGTTGGATTTTTTTGAAGAACCCGATGGTTCAGAAAGATGGCAGCACCCAGGAATTTATCACTCATATCTTTTCGGGCCTGCAGAACAAAGGGTTCAATTGATTCTTTTAGACGTAAGAACATTTCGTACAAAGCTTTCCTCCAGTCCTAGAGATGATCGTATGTCTGAAAGATTTATGGGTTCATATACTCCAACAATAGATCAAGAATCCACAATGTTGGGTGAAGATCAGTGGGAGTGGCTTGAAAAACAGCTTCAAATTCCAGCAAAGGTTAGGTTGTTTGGCATGAGCACACAATTCTTAGCTGAATTTAATGGATGGGAAGCTTGGGCTAATATGCCATTAGAAAAAGAAAGGATGATTCAACTGATTCGAAAAACCAAAGCCGAAGGTGTAATTTTTTTAAGCGGAGATACACATTGGGCTGAATTATCCATGGTTGAGGAAGAAGGGCTCTACCCTCTTTACGACCTAACCTCCAGCGGTTTAACTAATGTCTGGTCAGGTGTTGCTCCAAATAAAAACAGAATAAAAAAACCCTTTCTTAATAAAAATTTTGGATTTGTTGAAATTGATTGGAGTTTACAAGATCCAAAGATTGGATTAGGTGTTATTGATGTTAATGGGGAAGAAAAAATATTTCATTCTTTTGGATTGAGCAGCTTGAACAATCCCAAATACACACTTGAAAAAAAGCTTATCAGCTCGTCAATATATCGAAATATTTTTACTCCAAAATTTGAAGGCACCTGGGATTCTTCTTATGGCTTAATGAAAATTGATAAAGTGAAAGAAAAAGGAAAAACTTATTATTTGGGTAGCTATAAGGATCCAGAAACAGGATTACAGTCAGGCACGTTCAAAGGCTTGATTACACGCATGAATGATGAAATTGTTTTAAAAGCTGAATGGAAAAATCCCTCTTCAAAGCCATCAAGCGGACAGGTTCGTTTTTCATTAAGTGGAAATCAGAATTTTATGTTTGGGGAATGGAAATTTTCAGATGAAAAAAATTATCGTTATTCCTGGTCAGCAGAAAGGATTAAAGAATAAATGGTTTCTAAAAAATTTATTGATGATATAAAAAAGTTTAACAGCATGTACAAACTTGACATGCCTGCAAGCCCAAAAGTACGTGAATTAAAAATCCTTCAAGGTTTCCAGGACATTATCTCTGAAGAGGTCAAAGAAGCCGAAGATATTTTTGAAATGTACAAGGGTAAAAACAGTGATGACCTATCCAAAGAGGAGAGGCTTGAAATACTTACAGCGGTTTCTGATTGGTTGGGTGATATGGTTGTTTATTGTTTTACTCAGGCTCAAAGTTGGGGTCTTCCAATGGAAGATGTTTTGAATGTTATTATGGACTCCAATTTTTCCAAACTGGATCAAGATGGAAATCCTATTTATGATGATCGCGGTAAGGTTTTGAAAGGTCCTAATTACTGGAAGCCTGAACCTAAAATTAAAGAAATTCTAAAAAGAGATTTGAAGCAATAAGTATTTGAGTAAAGATTTTTTTTCAATAGTTTTAGGGACCGTGCAAGATGGCGGTTACCCTCATATAGGTTCCTCTAACCCAGAACAAAAAGAATATTTTCAAGAATCCAAGATCAAAGAAAAAATAACATCCTTAGGGATTGTTGACAAGATTGAGAATAAAAGTTTTTTAATAGATGCAACTCCACACCTTCCATACCAGTTGAATCAACTTTCAGAACATTCTAGCAATCCTCTGTCTGGAATACTTGTTACACATGTTCATTGGGG
The DNA here is from genome assembly GCA_002501535.1 of bacterium UBP7_UBA7824. Classification (GTDB taxonomy): domain Bacteria; phylum UBP7; class UBA6624; order UBA6624; family UBA6624; genus UBA6624. The sequence goes on along the minus strand of DLTY01000012.1, from coordinate 14,013 downwards.
ACATATAGGAGGCTTGGGGTGGTTGAGCAGGGAGGGTTTGAATCATGGGCGTTTTAAAATTTTTTCAAGTTATGAAAATATTTCAATAATTAGAAAATATTGTGATATTTTTGAATTTAAAACAAATATTTCTTTTGAAAAGGTAAAAGAAGGCAATATTTTTAATTTGACTGAAAACATTACAGCTACTGCTGTAAAGGTTCCCCACAGGGCAAAAGGTGATACTTTTGGTTATGTCCTATCAGGAAATCGGAAAATTGGATATTTTCCTGATTGTGACAATATCACAAGCTGGAAAGATGATTTTCTGAACATACTGCAAGAAGTAGATGTTTTTTATTTGGACGGTACATTTTGGAACAAGGCAGAACTACCTAATAGAAAAATTGAATCAGTGCCCCATCCATCTATTGAAGATGTGATTGAGGATTTAAAGGATTTAAATCAGGGTTTAAAAAGTAAATTAAAATTTACACACCTGAATCAAACAAATCCATTATTGAATAAATCCAGTATTGAATTTAAAAAACTAAGAGAGAATCATTTTAATCTTGCAGAGGATGGAGAGGTGGTACCCTTGTGAATAGTGACAACATATTGCAAAGTTTTAAAATTTTTTCAAACAATTTAAACAATTTAATTTTTGATAAAGAATTAGTTGTTTACAACCCTATTGATTACGCCTCAGAGTCGCATGGTTTATATTTAAAAAAATATGGGAATGGTCAAAAGAGAATATTGTTTATGGGTATGAATCCTGGTCCTTGGGGAATGGTTCAAACAGGAATTCCATTTGGGGCAATTCAACCTGTCAAAAATTTTTTAAAAATTGAAACAACAATAAACAGGCCAATATTGCAGCACAAGAAAAGACCAGTTGATGGTTTTGATTGTTCTAGACAGGAGGTTTCGGGATCTAGGTTATGGTCATGGGTCGAAAACCATTGGTCCAATGCTGATGATTTTTTTTCTAATTGTTTTGTGCACAATTATTGTCCATTGGCTTTTTTTGACACTCAAGGTAGGAACATAACACCTGAAAAAATAGGCTTAACAGAAAGGCTTGCTCTTGAGGAATTATGCAGTGAATTTTTATTGAGTCTCGTATTGGCTATGAATTGTGAATGGGTTATTGGTATTGGTAATTATGCAGAGCTGAAAGCAAAAAAAATTCTCAAAAAGACCCATGTTAAGGTTGGCAAGGTGCTTCACCCCTCACCAGCAAGCCCCTTAGCAAATAAGGGTTGGTCAAAAATGGCAACTAAACAGATGATCTCATATGGACTGATTTAGTTTTTGAATTTTATTTTTGTTTTTTTTGCTGGAATGGGGCTATCCCAACTATTAAAAAAACCACACCTAGAGCAGGGTTTTCACTAGTGAAAAAAATCATGCTTAGAACAATCATTCCTATACTGTATTGATCTTTTATGCTTTCTGGTTTTTTATTTTTTTTGTTTTTCTTCAAGATGTTTTTGTATTATACCGGGTTAGAATTTTTTGGCTGGAGAGTTGGCCGAGTGGACGAAGGCGCACGCTTGGAAAGCGTGTATGCGGCGATGAGCTGTATCGTGGGTTCGAATCCCACACTCTCCGATTTATTCCTCTTGAAGTTCCTCCAGGTTTGCCTCATCAAGAAAGTCTTTAAATTCAGAACCTTCTTGCTCTTCGTGAGTGATTTTCGGTTGTTTTTGTATCAAGGCTGCATATTGAGACTTGTCCCTTCTTGACAGTTCAAAAACCTCTCTTGTCGTAAAAAACGGTGAATGTGTTCTTAATGCAATTGATATTGCATCGCTCGTCCTGCTATCAAGTTGAATATTTTTGTTATTGACAACGATAGTTATTTTTGCGTGATAAGCTCCTTTCTTTACCTTGTCAATTAAAACCTCAACAACTTCATGGTCTGCTATCTCAATCATGTTTACAAAAAGATCATATGGAGACGGTCTTTCTTTGTAGTTTTGGGTTAACCCTTCGCGAATAGCTTCAGCTTCTCGATGACCAATTACGACAGGTATGACAGAATCTGGCTCATCGCTTGATTCAAGCAAAAGCAAATTAGAACCAGGTACAGCATGTATTCCGGTAATCAAATAAGCAACTCTTAACGAGATGCGATCATTTGATTTATCAACCATATTTTTTTCTTGATTCGAGCCTCTGGTTTTTTATTTTTTCGGATATTGAAGAATCTTCAATTCCTAATATTTGACATGCTAAAAGCATACCATTTTTTGCATTGTTTATACCTACAACACCAACAGGAATACCAGATGGCATTTGAACCATCGCCAAAAGTGAATCCATGCCAGCAAGTGCCCCTGATGCAACAGGAACGCCTATAACAGGTTTTGTTGTATGTGAGGCTATTACGCCACAAAGATGTGCAGCTAAGCCTGCAAAACCAATCCATACCTTGATATCACCATTTTCATTAATGGCTTTCTCGAGCAGGTCAGGAGTTCTATGCGCAGAAAGAATAAATAATTTATGAGGTATATCTAATTCTTCTAGAATCGCTATTCCTTTGTCAGCTATTTTTTTATCTGAGGGTGAACCTAAAACTATTCCAATCATTTTAAAAACCGTCCTTATTTTTTTTTAATATTTTGTCAATTTCATTTTTCAATTTTGCTCTTTTCAAACCAACACTTGATCTCCTAGGTCTAAGGCTTCTCAAAAGTAGTGAAACTACAAATATAAAAGCAAAGAGCATTATTGTCGGCAAAATTAATTGACTGTTCATACTAGACTCTGATTCTAGATTATTTTTTGAAAGCTTTTTCTAATAATTTTTGATTTGAGGCATGCCCTCCCCTCACGCTTAAAAACTCTCCTGAAAAAAACTTACCTGAAAGATACATATCACCTATCAAATCTAAACATTTGTGTGCTGGAATAAATAAACCAGGTTTGCTTTTACCAATTATCTCTACAGAATTTATAGCTTTTTTAGATTCATGATTGATTATTTTTTTTTCAAGCAAATTTTCAATCTCTTCCTCAAAGACGAATGTTTTTGAACTTAAGATTGTTTTTTTATCATTCTTATCTCCAAGATCAAATGTTTCATAATAAACAGGAATTCGAGAATCTAGATGGTGGTAAAGAATCGTTACCTTCAGCTCTTTTGATGGTTTCCAGCAGAGAAAAATATCATCTTTTGCGTAAATAAGCGTTGTGGTTGGGGTAAACGTTTCAACTTTTGTATTCAAAAAATTTGCCTTGCCTTTTTCGAGCATCTCAAACCACTTTAGGCCACACCCATCCAAAATTGGAAATTCAGGAAAATTTATTTCAATCAATGCGTCTGTTAGACCCCAGATTCTTGCAGCTGCCAAAAAGTGTTCTGTGAGTTTTATATCAGTATCGTTAACCATTACGGACGAACATCTTCCTGAGTATTTCCAATTATCACCAATTCTTGTTGATTTTCCGCCAAAGCGCAATATTAAACCTTCATCTCCAGGTGAAATTTTTACTTGTGTTTTTTTGCCGCTGAAAATACCCAAACCATTTGTGGTAATTGAATTTCGAATTGTTTTTCTTTTCATTTACTGGCTGGCTCAGACATTGATTGTTCGATGAAGGTTGAATCTTGTTCAGTAAGCTTGTTGTTTTGCAGCCATGAGTAAATAGATAAAAATATAATTCCAGCCACAGCAAGCCAAATTGTTATTTTCATGAATATTTTTGAAGTTCGATAAATGATGGTAAAAACAAAACCCAAAATAGCAATAATGATCAACTCGACCCACTCTCTAGATAATCCAAAAGAGTAATTTTGAAGAATTTCAAACAAATCATTCATAATTGTTACAGAATAAAGGATAACATAAAATAATTAAATATGAAGTTAGCAATAATAGGTAAATATGGACAGCTCGCTCAAGCAGCAAGAGCTTATTCTGAGTTTAAAAAGATTGATTCAATAAGTTTTTCACGAGATGATTTCCCTATGCAAAGGCAACTTTGTTTTGATGTTCTTGAATCTTTTAAACCAACTCATATACTAGTGGCATCTGCCTACACTTTGGTAGACCAGGCTGAATCAGAAAAGGGGTTATGCTTAGCATTAAATACCTTTTCAATCGGAGCCTTGTCGAGTTGGTGTATTCATAATAATGTGAAATTAGTTTACCCTTCTACAGATTATGTTTTTGATGGGTCTATTGGTAAATATAGTTTTTCAGATAAAGTTAATCCAATAAATTTTTACGGAAAATCTAAAATGCTTGGAGAGATTGAGGTTGCACGAGTGCCAAATTTTATTATTGCAAGAACATCTTGGCTTTATGGAATTGGGTCCAATCATTTTCCAGCAAAGATTGTCCAAGCTGCAAGAAAGTTCCAAGAGCTTGATGTGGTTGATGATCAGATTGGTTCACCAACATATGTTTTTGATTTTGCCCAAAGATTGATCGATTTAATGCAGGGCGAATTTAAAGGAATTATTCACATATCTTCAACAGGAACAGCATCCTGGTTTGATTTTGCTTGCAGGCTATTGAAGCTCAAATCGATTGATGTAAAAGTAAATCGTATTTCCACACAAAGTCTCGCTCTGCCAGCAAAGAGACCAAAAAGATCGATACTGTTAGAGGAAAGGTGGAGTGATTTAGGCTTCAGGGAAATGTCGTATTGGGAGGATTCCTTAAGGGATTTATACTTACAGTATAACCATTAAGCTAAACCAAGTTGTTAAAAATGATCGATAAGGTGTTTTTTGTAATACAATCGTGGGGTTGATAATTTATGAAAGTTAAGTTAAATTTTTTGATTTTGTTATTTGTGGCAGCTGTAACTTCTTGTGCAAGTGGGGATGCTCTTGAAGTTGTTTCTTGTGGTCCCTACTCGAGTTATGGTAATGATAGCTGGGATCCTGATTCAACAGATCCAAACGATCGAAACCCTATGGTTTATTATCAGGATTCCAGCCAAGTTTTAGAAGCGTTTGTTTCAGATCCTTTAGCGATTGGTTTCCATACTGATTGCATAGACACTGCTCAAGATGGTTTTTTGTTGCTGAACAGTATCAAACAACAGTTCCCGTCACATGTAAATGCAATTTTTGATGCATCAGATTACATCAGGGCTGCTGATTCAGTGGTTAATATTGCTGTGCCAGATATTGCTAACAGACCAGACATTGAAGACGCAATCATTCATGCCCTTTCTAATGGTGTCAGTGTCAATATTGTTGTTGATAATTATTTTTTCAATGCAAATTCAACCGTTTATTCAAACCTGGAAATTGCAGGTGCAGTGATTGTTACCGATGGTAATGACTTAAACACACTTATGAATTCAAAATACATGGTCATTGATGGCGATGAGGTTATAGTTTCTTCTGGAAACTTTTTGTCAAATTCATTTTTCTCAATGTCTAATTATTCAATGAGGATTCAAAATACTACTTTAGCGGATTGTTTTAATGAGGATTTTGATCAGATGTTTGAAAACAATCAATTTCAAGCACAAAAAGAAAGCTCAGCATCCCATTGTGACAACATTATTGTTGATAACAGATACGGGATTGATGTTTTCTTTGGACCACATAACGGACAGCTTAGAAATCAAATGTTGAATTTGATTAATGATGTCGATTTTAGTCTTTCTTGGGCAAATTCAAGAATTGATGACCAGATACTTGCTAATGCGTTGAAGTCTGCTGAATCAAGCTTTTTCTCTACAGGCGTTCTTAATGGGTCTGATGAACAAGGCGGACAGCAGGCTTTAGGTTTTACTATCCAATGTTTCACAAATGAAGATTGTGAACACAGTTTCCAAAGTTCAGCGATTGCTTTTGATTTTCTTGCTGGAAGTGGTGGAGCTCTTGGAAACATTCCGGTAAGGGGACAAAACCTTCGTTACTTTATTGGTGATGCTGGGTCTTCGACATCGACAGCTTTTACTGTTTTGACTTCAGCCAATCTTACAAACAATGGCCTGACTGCAAATGATGAATTCATGATTGTTATAAGGGATCGAGAATTGACTAATTTTGCTTCAGCCATGCATGCAAGAGCTTTAACGGCAACTGATCTTTTTGATGCAGATGGTGCATTTGTAGAACCAGCACTTGTCAAGGTTACAGGTACAGCTGAAATTAAAAACCCTGATGCGCCAATTGGTGACAACATGCCTGAATCAGTCACTGTAAGGGTTATCTCGCAAGGTCTATTGGCTTTCAATGAAGAAGAAGAGTGCTCTGAAATCACATATACAAGTGGGCTAGATGCTTATTGTGCATTTGAGTTTTATGCTCCAATAGGTGGCTTTTTAACAGTACAGGTTGAAGCAAGTGGTTATAGAGCTCAAGATGAACGTATAGTTGTACTTTCTCCAGGAACTTGGGATACTGGTAATTTCAGGTTATACCCTGAGAATGGTTTTGCTTCAGCAGATGGTGGAGGAAGTTAATTATGTTTAAGAATTTTTATTCAATCACGTTTTTAGTCATATTTTCACTTTTCTTTTCTGCATGTCAAAACTCAAGCCCTGTAGGGATAGTTCCAGATCCTGCTGGTGGCGGTTTCCCTGGCGATACACTTCCTTCTGACGGTGGTAATTCATCTTCAGGAACTGGTGTTGCCTACGGTGATCTAAATGACTGTGTTAATCCTTTTTATGGATCTTTGACACCTTTCAGAAACCCATTGACCAATCCTTCCATATCTGCTGATAGCAGTGGTTTAGGAGATTATCCTGGTTTGACAGGTTTGGCCAATGCTTATTTCCCAGAGATAGGCGATGTGATTCTAGTTTCAACAACAGATGGTGTTTTGGTTTTTGATAGTATCGGAAGGCCAATTGCAAGACCATTAAATTTTGATGATGATTGTTTTTTCCAGGGCGGTAATTTTATATGGCCACCTGAAAATGACGGGACCTTCTTGGATCTTGTTGGCGATCCGCATGGAGTATTGAATGGCGCTGGTTATTTTGCTGCAAGTGTTTGGGGTGGATTGGGTGGTTACAGGCTAACCTCACGATCGGCTATACCTGGTGGAGATCAAAATGATGAATATTCATTTAATTGTGAATTAGAAGAGGGTGATAGCGGTATAGTTGGACCTAGAGATTTTTGGCTAATGGGTAATGAGTTAGTTGAGTTTTCTGGAACTACTCTTTATGACTCACAAGGAACACCTTTCCAGATTAATGGTCTTTCAGGAGGTCCTGGACAATTGGGTGTTGAGTGGGATGCTTATGGAAACCTTTGGCAAAGAACTGTAGGACAGCCGATATGGCCGAATTTTGCGGAAGCAACATGTGAAGATTCAACTGATGATAATCCTGACACTAGAGGTTCTGATCCAGCAGCATTGCTTATTGGTTGGACTAGAGGTGAAGGGTTAGAGGGTCAGGGTCCTGGTTATACTCCAAACGACAATACTACATGTCCTTATGAAAGCAATGCCGGAGATGGTTTCAGTACAAATCCTGGAGATTGCCGTATGCATGTTTTTACGGGACCAGGAAGCGCACCAGCTGCTTGGAGCATTCCAACTAACTTTGGTGTTGGAAGAATGGTTGATTTTGATTTCACTTCTGACAATAGGATGGTTTACGTTGGTAATGTTGGTTTAGGTCCAGGTGTTTGCATAACCCAACCTGTACCAGATCTTTTAGATGCTCATAATTCAACCCCTTATGTCCCTCCATCACCACCTGAACAGCAATACTGTATAGGTGGTTTTGGATCAAACACAGGCGGAGATAATGTCCACTTCTTGCAACCATGGGGGATTAGTATAGATAAACAAGTTTTCCCTAATGAGATTTATGTATCTGATTTTGGTAATGGAAGAGTTACTGTACTGGATACAAATTTGAATTTCCTACGAACAATTAATCAAGCACATTCTCCTCAAGCGAGTATTGAAGGGCCAATGGATGTTTCTTTTGATTTTTTCTGTAGGATATTTGTTTTGGATAAAAGGGTTGGTGGTGATCCAGAGCTCCTTGTACTCTTTAGAGAAAATTGTCCTGTTCCTGGAAATGGTTCAGCTGAGGTTGTTATAAGAGATTCAGGTACAGGTGTTGCGATTGAAAATGCATCTATAGTTTTAGGTATGTTTGCTGGGAATGTAACTGGAACTACAGATTCTGAAGGAAGGCTAACCTTCCCAACTGTTCCTCCTGGAATTAGGTCTATTACCGTTAGTGCACCTGGTTACCATTCAGCAGCTGTTGAGTTTAGTGTAACTTCAGGAGAAACTACAATTATTGAAGATGCATTTGGTGCTGGTTTTGTTGGTATAAGCCAGATTGGAGATGCGACAACAGGTGCATTAACTGGTATCGTTAGAGACTCTGTTACAAACCTTCCAATTGCTAATGCTGTTGTTCTTGTAAGAAGCACTGGACAAATAGATGTTACCGATAATGTAGGTTTATTCAGAATTGATAATATTATCCCTGGTTTTAAAGAAATTGACATTTCTGCCAGTGGCTACATGGGCACAACAGAAACTATCATTGTTGAAGCCGGTAGAACGATAGATATGGGTGATGTTCCACTTGATCCCAATCCTTCTACATAACTTTTAAGTATGTCTTTTGATGTTGTTATACCCAGTTTGGGTAAAAGCTGTTATCTGGAAAGCCTTATTGAATGGCTATCCAATCAGGGTCCTCGTAATATTTTTTTATCTGGGTCGAATTGTGCAGATTTTAAAAATATAACCTTTATTCAATCCGAGCCCAGTTACTCTAAATCTGTTAACAAGGCTGTAAGCTGTTGTCAATCTGAATTTATATTCATAATGAACGACGATATCAAACCGATAGAAGGATGTATTGAATCCATGTTGGAGATTATGAGGTCCAAGCCCAACATTTTTGCAGTTGTTCCAATGATAAATACCCAAAAAAACAAAAAGACAATTAATGAGTCTTTGATTGGTTTGACTATCAGAAATGGGAGACCTTGGCCAACTTACAATAAAAACCAACCAGAATACGCTAATGGCGCATTTTTTTTGACAAGAAGAAAACACTGGCAAAAGCTCAATGGTTTTTCTGAAGTTTTTCATCCTGCATACTGGGAAGATGCAGACATTGGTTTTAGGGCCAAGAAGAAGGGTCTATCAATTGTTTATACAGACTCTGTTAAAGTAGATCACATTCGTGGTATTACAACAGGAAGTTTTTCACAAGATTATTTGGACGGTATCTTCCTAAGGGGGCAAAGGATTTTTACAGCAAGACATTACAAGGCCTTGAATTTGAATATTTGTTGGTGGTTTTTTGAAGCCCTAAGCCAAATAAAAGATTTGATAACACTCAAGTGGCGAAAATTATTGTATAGGTGGGGAATTTTGTGAAAATAGCTTTTGATGTTCAAACCGCTATCGGAGGCAAGAATACCGGTGTCGGAGTTTATACAGATTTAATAAGAAAAGGTTTTTCCGCAAGAAAAGATGTAGAGCTTATCGAGTTAAAAAGAAAATCAGACAAACCTATTTTAGGAGCACTCTCTAGAGCATGGTGGGAACAGATTCAAATGCCATCATATGCATCTTTAACGTCGGCAGATATTCTTTTTAGCCCCGGCTTTAGTGCTCAAAAGGTAAAAAATATGCCTTTGGCAATCACGGTTCATGATTTGATACCTTTAACCCACCCATATGAACTGGGACGTTTCAATCATTGGTATTGGCAAAAAATAGTTCCACGTTCATGGCAGGTAGCTGATTTAAGAATTTGTGTAAGTTATGAAACTCAAAAAGCCTTACATAAAATTTTTCCTTCCTTAGGCAAAACTGTTGTAATCCAGCATGGATTAAGCAATGCTTTTAAACAAGACAAAAACAAGACAGAAGATTATTTTTTAATGGTTGGGGCATGGCCTAAAAGAAAAAATTTTCTATCCGTAATTCATGCAATTTTTTCTGTTAAAAATTCTCCAAAATTAAAGGTAGTAGGGCTTGTTCCCACAAAGCTTCAAACGCTTGCGAAAGGTTTGTTGGGCGACAAGATTGAATTTGAAGGATATAAAAAAACTGAAGAAATTATTCATTTTTACAGATCTGCAGTCGCTGTTTTGTGCCCAAGCCTTGCGGAAGGTTTTGGTTTTGTGCCAATGGAGGCAGCTGCCTGTGGTGCAGCTGTATTAATGTCTGATATCCCATCGCACAGAGAGGCTTTACCTGTTGTTAAACCTTATGGTGATCCCCAAGATAAAGAATCATTGCCAAGGGCAATCAAGAAAGCTCTTAAGGATCCATCCTTGTTCAAGGCCCCCAATGAATGGAAACCAAAAACCATCAAAGAAGCAATCCATGAAACTTTAGAGGAATTAAAAGCATTATGACGACATTAATAATTCCTATCTTCAATGCAAAGAATATTATCAGTAAAGATTTTCTTGAAACCATCAAACAGTATGCAACCTTTCTGGACCAGGTCATCGTTATTGATGATGGTTCCTGCGATGATTCTGCAAGTTTATTTGATGGCATAGATGTGGATATTGTTTCTAACAAGAAAAATCTTGGATTTGCTAAATCTGTAAATATCGGTTTATCGATGAATAAATCAAAATATGTTTGTATTTTGAATCAAGATTGTCTTATACCTTCAGATTGGATCAGGAACGCAGAATCATTTTTAGATGACAATCAAAAAACGGCAGCTGTTTCAGGTCTAATCTTAAACAAAAAAGGACAAATAGACACTGCGGGCCATATGTTATGGAGTGATTGGGTGTGTACTGAGAGGTTTTCTGGAATGCCTGGAAAGAAGATATGTCAAGCAGAAGAGGTTTTTGGTCTTTCTGCAACTGCTACAGTTTATAGATATGCCGCTTTAAAGCAAGCAGCAGTCGAAACTGAATTTTTTGATGAATCTTTCGGGACTTACCTTGAGGATGTTGATTTAAACATTAGATTGAGGCATTTAGATTGGGAAAGTTGGATTATCCCTGGCGACCCAGCGATTCATGAAAGAGGTTCCACAGGTGTTAGGCATATTTTGAAGGTCAGAAAAAAAGGAACAAGTAATTATTTGAAGATTGTTTTTAAAAATTTATCAGATAATGAAAGAATGTCAGCGTCTCTATTTTGTGCTATTAGTTTTTTTTGGGGTTTTTTAAAAGACCCCTTAGCTGCAACTTTCAATCCAGGTGATAGTACAAGATTAAATATTTGGAGAGAGGTTATACAAAATAGAAGAGTCTGCCCAGAAGATAAGATGAAAAAATGGATTTGTGGATTTAGGCTAAATCCATTTAGGAGAAAGGGATGAATCTGTCTGTTGTTATTGTTGCTTACAGATCAAAATCATGTATTAAGAATTTATTGTTGAGCTTGAAAGCACAAACCTTACAGCCTGATGAAATTATAGTTATAGATAATTCAGGAGAGGGTGATTGGCAAACATTAGAAAATGAGTTTAAATTTAAATGTTTTTCTCAGAGTCATAATTCTGGATATGCCGGTGGGTGCAATACGGGCTTTTCAAAATCAAAAGGTGATTTTGTAGTATTTTTGAATCCTGATTTAAAGCTTGAAGAAAATGTATTAGAAACTTTATTTGAAAACATAAATAAAAATCAAAAAATTGGTGCTTTAAGCTGTTTGATACATAACGAATCGGAAGAAAAAGAAAAAATGGGAGGGACGCTTAACCCCTTTTTAACGATTATTCCAAATTGGTTTCACAACCCAACAATGACTTTTTATCCATCAGGCGCTATCTTCATAACAAGCAGAAAGGCTTGGGTTTCTGTTTCCGGAATGGATTCAGATTTATTTTTATACGGCGAGGATGTTAATTTTGGTTGGCGTTTACGTTTAGTTGGATGGCAGATTAAAAAAACTCATGACTGTAGTGTTTCACATCAAGGTCAAGCTTCTGTTAACAAAAGCATGCATCCTATGAAGAAATATTTTTACCAAGAAAGAAATCGAATATTAAATTGGAAATGCTTGAACACTTGGCATACACGTTTTTTGTATATGCCTTTTTCTTTCTTTAACGAATTTGCAAGACTGATTTATTCAATCACAAATATGAACAGGTTTTTCGGCTTATTGCTTGCCTGGATACATATTCTTTTTTCCCAATCTTTCCTTTCTAGAAAATCAAAAGAGATTCAATCGATAAGAACTCAAGATGATTCAAAAATCCATAAATGGTTTGCCCCAAGATGGATGAAAAGAAAAAGTATGTTTGATGGTCTTTTGAATTGGGCTCGTGATCGTGCTATCAAACCATTGAACGGCTTAGAAAGATTTTCTTGGGTGATATTGACCCTGTGGTTATCGATTGGATTTGGACTGTCCAAAATTAAACAAGGAGGGTGGCCTGATGAAATTTTTACACATTATGCAACATCTGGGGATCTTGAAAATGTATTTAATCTTTTAGCAAATGATGTTCATCCCCCAGGTTACTTTTTAACCCAATGGGCTTTTTCTTCACTTGTGGAGCCGTTTGGATACACATTGCCTATATTGTTTGCTTGGCTAAGCGGCAGGGTGTTAATTAGATCATCCAGGCCTGAGCTTAAAATTGCAGCTTGGATTTTGTGGATGCTTCCATTTACCCTCTTCATTGGCTTGCAGTTTCGTTACTATTCAATGGTTGTTTTCTTAACAGCTTGGTTGATTCGGCTCGGGGATCATGTTAAACCTTGCAATATTCGAAAAATAGTCGGAGCCATTCTTGCATACACAACACATTTAGGTATTATTGTTGTTTGGTTTACAACTTTATTTTGTCCAGAAAAATCAACCAAAAACACCAGAAGAGATGCTTTTTTCTCCTCTGTGTTTTGGGTACCTGGTTTTTTTACGCTTTTAAACCAAGCTCAAGGTCGATTAGGGAACACCAGTGACTCTTTAGGTATTTTTATAGAATCAATTGTCAAAACGGTTTATTCCAACGTTTCATTTATTTTTGGCCACTATTACCCCGTTAATCCATTGTTTTTATTTTTTTGGTTTTTGCTTGTGCCCCTTTTATTTTGCAAAGGAGGTGATGTGCGAACAGCATTTAGCAAACAGTCAAATTCAATAATTAAATATATATTGGGAACATTTGTCTTTTGTTTGATTCTGACTTTGATCATCAATATAGGGGTATCCTTCATCCCAACTCGATTGGCTTTCCTCGTTATTCCATTGGCGATTATCTTGTCCAGATGTTTTATTGAATTTGACCTAAATAATAGAAAATTTTTCATGATTTGGTTTTCAGTTATATGTTTGTTTGGGTATGTTGGAACTGTTTTTAATAAAGGCCCTCTGCATTGTGGGTACGAAACTCCATTAGCAAGATTGACAGAAGAGGGGATTGATGTGGAGAGCGATATATTTATAATCTCGGAAAGGAATTACTACAGAGAAGACTTCATAAATGGCTACACCATCTCAAATCTTGCAGAATTAATTTATACATTGCAGGCAATGTCTGATCTCAAGCCAACAAGGTATTTGCTCATAAGAGAGACCAATAAGGATGACATGAAGCCTACATGGGACGAAATTGAATCTTCAATTGAGGGTAGTTTTGAATTTTCAAAAAAGGAAGGTTTGCTCTACGAAAGACTTGAATCACACAAGATGTTTTTGGATACCCTTGATCGGGGAACAGGTCAAAAACCAGAGCAATCTTGTTGGACCTATTCATTTTACGAGGCGAAAGACTAATGTCTCTTTTTATTGATATATCTTCCTGCACTCTTACCGGAGGCATTGGCCGTTATGTTCGTGATGCCATAAGAAGAAGTCCAGATAATGTCACCTTTGTTTCGAGAAAAAGGATTCCAGCTGATATTTGTATCAATGAATCCAAAAGAATCATTGTGAGAGAATGTGCTTCACGACCTTTGTGGGAATTTTTCGTATTGCCAAGTATTTTAAAAAAAGAGCGTCAATCCATGTCAGCTTTTTGGTCCCCTGATTGGACTTTGCCTCAATATGATTTTTCCTGCCCCGTGTTTTTAACGGTGCATGACCCTGTACCCTGGCTATATCCTAATGATTTAAATTGGAAGGC
>DLTY01000052.1:2271-8691 GCA_002501535.1 bacterium UBP7_UBA7824 | reverse complement strand
TCAAAGAGGTCGGCATTCTTTTTTCAACATAAGATTTAAAAATTCTCAAATCTTTACTGCTTGGGTTTTCTCCTATGCCGGATATCCAAGCTCTTGCGTTTTCTGAATCCAAGCCGCCTGCAAAATCAATACTTCCAGGTGATTTTTGATACATTTTTTTTACCGAGTGCTCAAAAGCGTCCACTCCAGCAAAACCAGTTAGCATTAATGTTCCATCAATATCAAATAAAAGAAGAGTCATTGTTTTGTTTGATTGTAAATAGAATCAATATAGATGGGAATCTTTTTAGCTGTTATTCTTGGAATAGGAAATCTTTTCTCAAAGGAAAAAGAATCAATTGCTGAAGTTCAACCCCCATGGAAAGAAATCAGGGGCGAGCTTAAATTTGCAAATGATGCAAACCCAATACTGATTGAAAATGCAAAAATATTCCAAGGCGAAGGATTGGTTATTGAAAAAGGTTGGATACTTTTAAAAGATCGACTTGTTCACTCTATCGGAGAGGGAAATTTTACTGGTATTATTGATGATAATGTTACCGTTATTGATGCTCAAAACAAATACATAACACCTGGTATGGTTGATATCCATTCTCATATGGGTGTATATGCCAACCCTGGACCAGCAGCACATAGTGATGGAAATGAGATGGTTAGCCCTATAACAGCTGGGATTGAGACCATACATGCATTTTGGCCACAAGATATCGCTATTGAAAGGGCTGTCGCTGGAGGTACAACAACAATCCAAGTACTTCCTGGTTCTGCAAACCTCATAGGTGGACATGCTGCAACTTTGAAGCTGCACCCAAGGTTGACACCGCAAGACATGAGGTTTCCAGAAGCTAAAGATGGCCTAAAAATGGCGTGTGGGGAAAACCCTAAAAGGGTTTATGGAGACAGGGGTGGTCCTCAAACAAGGATGGGTAACCTTTATCGAAATAGGCAAGTTTGGATAAATGCCGTTGAATATTCAAAAAACTGGAAAAAATGGGAACAGGAATGGGAAGAATGGAGCAATAACCAAAAAGGGGAAGAGCCAAGTCCCCCATCAAGAGATTTAACGATGGAGACCTTGATGCGACTAATGGATGGCGAAATTTTAGCTCAAGTTCATTGCTATAGAGCTGATGATTTGCTGCACATGATAGACCTGTCACATGAATTCAATTGGCATTTGAGGGTTTTTCATCATGCCATTGAATCTTACAAAATTAGAGACATTTTGGCAAAAAACAATACGGGTGTTGGGATTTGGGCAGATTGGTGGGGTTTTAAATATGAAGCATATGACGCTACAACAGCTGGTCCAGGCTTGTCTCACACTGAAGGTGTAAATGTAATTATTCATAGTGATAGTGCGATTGACATACAAAGGCTTAACCAACGCGCAGCTCAGATCTATTATGAAGCTATCGAGAAAGGTTTGGATATAAAGGAAGAAGAAGCTATTGATTGGTTTACATACAATGCAGCCTGGGGGCTAGACATACATGAACAAACAGGAAGCTTGAAGCCTGGAAAAATGGCTGATCTAGTTATCTGGAGCCATCATCCCTTGTCGATTAGGGCTATATCAGAAACAACAATCATAGATGGTGAAATAATGTGGGATGTCAACAAAGGTTTCTCGGGTTGGAGTGATTTTGAAACAGGACAATGGACTTTTGACAGGAGTTTGAAATGAATGTTTTAATACTGTTATTTAGTTCTTTTTTTAACCTAATATGGCTTTCTCCAGTAACTATGGAGTTTGAAGAAAAAATTGCTATCCAGAACATTGAAGCATGGGTTGGAACTGAAAAATGCACCGATAACCCTGCTCAAAAATGCATAAAAAAAATTCCAAATGCAGTAATACTCATCAAAAATGGCCTTATAGAAAGCATTTCTGAAAGCAGTTATGTTGGATGGCAAGGAACAAACTCAGAAGGATATATTGTCAAAGATGGTTTGGGACTAATTGCAACAATTGGATTTTTTGATATTGGTACATCAATAGGGTTACCTTCAATAAGTGGCTCCGATATCATGGATCTTGAATCTACCCACAGTCACGGTCATTCCCATAAACATACAGCCTCCTCGGTGTCAGGTATACAAGAAGAAAGAGGGTTTGGTAAAGAGAATATTGATGATTTCAAACCTGATGCAAGTCATGTCAAGCTGGCAAGAAGAGGTGGTGTGGCTTTGGCTTTGATAAGGGGAAGTGGATTGAATGGGGTTGTTTGTCTTTCAGACAACAAACAAATTCCAGGCTATGCAGAAAAATGTAGTGATGTGCAGTCAATATCTCTTCCTTGGGAAGGTGGATCAAAAGGTAAAGAGCTTTGGAAAAAATGGAAAGAAGATGCTGACTTTTACATAAATAATTCCGAAAAATTCTCTATAGGCGAGCTACATACACTGTCTCTGCCTTTCGAAGAACTTGAAGTTCTTTTTAAAGCTTTCAAGGGAGAGATTCCTGTATTTGTTTCAGTTTCTGATGCAAAAGCAATTCTTGATGTAATAAAAATTGGTAAAGAGTGGGGTATGGATCTGATACTCCAAGGAGTGCATGAAGGATGGGTCGTGGCTGAAGAAATTGCTGAAAGTCAATATTCTGTGCTAATAGATAGTGAAGCAAACCTTTTGGGTGGTTTTGATTCAATGGGGGCAACATTGAAAAATAGTCAGATTATGACTAGGTATGGAGTTAATGTTATTTTTTCTGCATTTAGTTCACACAATCTTCAAAGGATCCGTTTCAAGGCTGGCATTGCTTGGGCAAATGGTTTATCCGAGGGGGATGCATTAGCGGCCATAACTGAAAATCCTGCAGCTGCACTTAGGCTTGATAATTATTCAGGAAGGATCGAAAAAGGCATGAGGGCAGATGTGGCACTTTGGACAGATCATCCATTTGAATACAGGGGAAGACTTGAATCTTTAATGGTTGGCGGAAATTGGGTAGATCTCAAATCAAGACAAGATTACCTATTTGAAAAATACAGAGAACTGCCTGTCTACAAATAAAACTAATCTTTTAAATTGAAATTGCTATTAATGGATTTTGCTTTTTGTGCAGAAAAAATCATATTTACCTTCTTGTTTCTCTTTCCCTCAACAAACATTGTTACCCATTTTTGACTGTATGAATCAACATGTCCAAGATGGACACAATTATCTCTAATTTCAAATTGTGACGCAATAAAAAGAAGACTTTGTCCAGGCCTTAAATTCTTTTCTCTAGCCCCAGCAACCGACAAATCGGCACCTTCCAAACAAATCTTATCAGAATGAGCATAACCACTTCTAACACCCTGCGATGAAGCTGTTGGCATTGCTGACACATTTTTCAGCTGAACATCAACCCTCCAAAAATTTCTGTCTATCTCAACAATGTCTATTTCGCCAAATTCAACCTTTGGCATAAATGAAGCATGCATAAGCGTAAATAATGTATTCTGCATCGCCATGTCAAAAAGTTCATCTGGTAAAGGTGTTCTTGTGCAAAAAGATTTCCAACCCCCTATTTCAATTTCTCCTAATTCTGGATGATTGTAAGGTTCCCAATCAGCAAAACATGTTCCATGAGCAACATCATCGTTCCATTTCAATTTTTCTATTTGTGAAGAGTACCCATCGCCATCATAGTCAGGATTAAAGCTATATAGCTCATTCGTGAAAGAAAAAATACCCAACTCACCATAAGTCCAATCAAAAAAACCACCATTAACAGGATAAAGACCGCTGTAAACCTCAAGATACTCATACTCAGGAAGAAAATTCTCAGCCCTCTCAGCCATAAAATCCATAACTCTTTTATCTTTTGAAGATAACCCCCTTTCAGAAGACTCCTTGGTGCCTGGAGGACGCAAAATCATATTGCCTGCATTGTGGTAACTTTGCACAGCTGCAATGTTTGGATGTTCACGAATAAAAGCAGCTGTTATATGTGCCTCTGGTTCCGAAAGCATGTATGGGCCTGCGCCATATTGCTTGTGATCTGCAGCCCAATCCCAAGGCCACTGCCTGTTTAAATCTACACCTCCAAGGCCGTCTTCGTTTATTGATCCATCAGAATCATTATCAATACCTTCCGTCCAAAAAACCTCCCATTCACCATAAGCATCAAACTCCTTGCCCTCCATTGCCCTAGGGTCAATTGAGGACACCTGGTTGCCGTAAATGCTCTTTCTTCTCATCTGTGTTATCTCACCATCTCCATTTAGGTCTTCAGGACCATCCTCGTCAAAATAACCATCTCTATCATTGTCAAAAGGCCTTATATTCTGTCTTGGACTATGTGGGGTATTAGGTTCGTGAAAAAATCTATGCCGACTATCAGGGTTAACAGTTGGAGCAATATAAAAAGAATAATCATTTAACAACTGTGTTACCCATTCGTCCTTGTTAAACCTTGTTGCCAGGTAATAAATTGTAAAAATTGAAATTTCACTCCCCTGTATCTCATTACCATGTGTATTAGCATCAATGTACATTGCGGGCTTTGACGAATGCTCACCTGTCAAAGGATTATTCACGGTAACGATCCATATATCCCTGCCTTCACGACTTTGACCCATAACATCCAGGGTCAAAAGTTCCGGATAAGCATCTGTTAAATCTATTAATATGTCCCTCATCTCCTCATAATCATAGTAAGTTGAAAAATCAATATTGACTTTGGGCTCGATTGTTCTTGGGGGAGTAAAAGCACACAAGGTAAAAATCAAAAAATACATAAAAAACTTCATTATTTAATCTCCTTTGGGTCAATTGTTAAAGAATTGACAAACGATCGGGGGTGTGTTGGTGATACTTCAATCTTCTTCCTGCCTTTGAGCACCCACTCCCAAGACTTGCTTTCTCCAGGTTCAAGTGAACCTAAATTAATTTGCGGCAAACCTACAACCAGCATTGAATCACTTTCGGGAAAACGAACCCAAACATTTGATGATTCCCTGATTCGCGATGACATGTCTGAATCTGTACTCAACAAACCACTATTCCATACTCTCAATTTAACTTTTACAGTTTCTGAACTGAGCCTTTCAGATTCCTCAATAGCTATATTGAGAATTGGCAATTCTCCAACCAAAGATTTCAGCCAACTATCGAGAATGCCTGTTAATCTTGTTTCACCATCTGGAATCCTGCTTTTGCCATAAATTGGCCATCCTGAGGAATCTTCTCCCTCTTTGTAGCTTGTCCAATCCTGGTAGCCAACAACGTCGAACCACTCCTTTTCTGAAACCTGGTGCCATGCTTTTTCAAAAATTAACTCACCAGTTTCCTCATGCTCTTTTGGCAAGCCCCATAATCCAACAGAAACTGACCATCTGCCCAAACCCGCGTAAGCCCAATCCAAAAAATTTCCCTTCTTGGACCATGATTCAGGTCCATCTTTAGCCATGAAGAATGACTCATAAGGTGTTTGTTGTTTAAACCTTTCTCCAATTGCCTCAAATATTTTCTTGTCTTTTTGAGGGGTTTTATCAGAAGATTCATTACTCATCGGATAAGCCATGCCTGCTCCTAGATCTCTAACGTTAACAATAAATGCAACCTCAGGAGAAGCCAGCAATTCATCTACAACAAACTTTACTTCACTCTCACTAACAGCAAAAGGGCCTCCGCCAGAATTGGAATAGGGGAACTGCCAGTTGTAAGGAAAATTCCTGTCCAATGAGATTCCTCCCAATCCATCCTCTCCATATAAACCATCTCCATCAGAGTCGTCACCTTCAATATCACGAAGTATCCATCCGCCTTTCTCTCCTTTTACGAAGTCAGCTTTTTTCATTTTTGTTATTTTTAAATCGTCTTTTGGCAACACTTCTTTCCATTCCCCCCAAGGCTTCTCTATCCTGACGGAACCAATCACCCCATCGCCATTAAGGTCAAAAGGTGGGTCTTCATCTTTGAAGCCATCATCATCATCATCCCAGGGAACACCATTCCATGGGAACATTTCCGAAATGCCTGCAGCAAGCTTTAGGCCTGATGGGTTTAATCCTGGAATAGCCCTGAAGGTAACCCTGCTCAAAAGCTCAACAGCAGCAGCATCACCATTTCTATAATCCTGATCAAGACTGATCATGAAATGCTCTATTGCAGCAACTGAATAAGGCTCATCGCCTCTCAATCCGCCGATAAGGAAAATAACGGGCTTTGAATCGTCTACGGGTAATCCTGAAACCTCCCACAGATGACCCTCATCACCTAATGAAGTCGTGAAACTTTTGGTAATCAGGCTTGGGGCAGATTCAAGATTTGCTTTGAGGTCAAGACTGCTTGCAGTCAGAAAAAAAATAAAGATGAGTATTGTTTTCATAATACGTACATCCTAAGATAAAAAAATGGTCGGGACGAGAGGATTCGAACCTCCGACCTCTGCACCCCCAGCGCAGCGCGCTACCAGGCTGCGCTACATCC
>DLTY01000052.1:1251-1971 GCA_002501535.1 bacterium UBP7_UBA7824 | reverse complement strand
CCAGGCTGCGCTACATCCCGAAAATAAGTGAAAAAATGAAAAAAGAATTTATTGCGGTGGCGTTAACCACCGCAATTATGTGAACTTAAAACTAACCTTTCTTTAGAAGAGGAAGTCCAGTTCTTGCTGACTCTGTAACTACGTAGCCGCTTGGCATGTCACATGCATTTGCGCCTTCGCTTTTTGCGAACCAGTAAATCTGTTGTGTTCGTCCGCCTTTAAGATTAACCTGCTTACCGTGTAGGTACCAAGTTCCTTTAGCGTTATCGTGTGAATATGTCATAAATTTAACCCTCCAGAGGTAATTAAGATATAAGTATTGTGCCTAAGAAAATACGGTTTGTCAAGGGGCAAATGCATTTTTCCCCTCTGTATACCCCTGAAATCTAAAAAAAGCCCAGAAAAAAGCCCAAAATTGCAAAAAACAGGGGGAAAAGCTTCAGGGAAGACTTCTTGAGCTTGAACATGCTTGAATCACCGCTCTGCAAACCCAAATAGACGGAATAGCCCAAGCAAAGACCAACCATCATTCCCAACAAGCCATTTGTCGTTCCGCTTGATTTTGACACATAAAACAATGCCACAATGAGCAAGAGCTCCAATACCTGCCTAACTATCAGGTTCATTTCCATCCAACTCCAAAAGCACTGATGCAGACTGCATGCATTCCAGGACAAAGCCAACATGTTCCCACAGGTCGACACCGAGATCCTCACAGCC
>DLTY01000052.1:0-870 GCA_002501535.1 bacterium UBP7_UBA7824 | reverse complement strand
TTCACGCTCTTGACCTTAACGCTCTTGATGTCCTTGTCAGGCCTGACCAAGGCTGTTGCGACAATCAGGCCCGTGATTTCATCGCAGGCATACAGGACCTTCTCCAGCATGCTCTCCCTAGGTGTGTCGGTGTAGTCCGCATGTGACAGTATCGCCCTCAATGCCCAATCCGGCCAACCTTGCCCTTTGAGGAAATCGACTGCCCTGTATGGATGGTCTGCCTCTGTGGGGTATTTCTCATAGTCCAGATCATGGAATAGGGCAACAGCCCCCCAGCTGTCAGGGTCCTCATTGTGCCTTTCGGCATATCCGCGAACGGCAACCTCAACCGAATACATGTGCCTTCTCAACCCGAATGAGGGAACCCATTCGGCCAGCACCTGCTCAAGGTCTTCTCTTTTTGGGGGCCAATTCATGCTTGCTGAAATTCTAACGCGCACGTACGGGCCCGTGTAATGCGTATGCGTGTAGGGGCTATTTTTTTAACTAATCAACAACGATTAATAGAATAAATCATGATGAGGATCTGGAACAGCAACGAAACGCCAAATGAGGGCCCCTATGCTGTGACAATCGGCTCATACGACGGGATACACAAGGGTCATAAAGAAATCATCCAGAACCTTGCCGACAATTCGAAAAAGTCGCTGCTGATAACATTCGAACCCCACCCAAAAGCGTTTTTCATGAACTCCGAATTCAGGTGCCTGACATCCATGGATGAAAAGATCCAGTCGTTGGCAGATACAGACCTTACAGACATCTGGATTGTCGATTTCAATGACCGGCTGGCCAACCTCAACCACAGTGAATTCATTGCCAGCATCCTTGAAAAGATATAAGTGTCCCACCTCGCAGTCGGTGAGGATT
>DLTY01000001.1 GCA_002501535.1 bacterium UBP7_UBA7824 | reverse complement strand
AGGCATATCAATACCATAAACATTAGGGTATCTAATTGGTGGGGAGGCACTTGCAAAAAACACTTTTTTTGCACCTGCATCTCTTGCCATTTTGATAATTTGTTCACTGGTGTTACCTCTGACAATTGAATCATCCACCAGTAACACATTTTTATCTTTGAATT
The DNA here is from genome assembly GCA_002501535.1 of bacterium UBP7_UBA7824. Lineage (GTDB taxonomy): Bacteria > UBP7 > UBA6624 > UBA6624 > UBA6624 > UBA6624. The sequence continues at coordinate 4,438 of DLTY01000001.1, read as the reverse complement.
CAATATTTATAGTATTCAATTTTTGCCTAACTGATTTTTTTCTAATTTTTTGACCAGGCATGATGAATGTTCGACCGATGTATCTGTTTTTAATAAAACCTTCTTTAAGTTCTTTTTTCAACTCGATGCTTAAAGGTAATGCGCTTGTTCTGCTGGTTGCAGGAATTGGAATAATTACATCGATTGAATCAAGCTCTTTTTCAGTAAGTGTTTTTTTGATTTTTTTTGCCAAGAATCTACCCATTGACAATCTGCTTTCGTAAACATTAATTCCTTCTATTGTGCTATCAGGTCTAGCTAAATATACATATTCAAAAATACAAGGACTGGCTTTTTTATTGCTTTCATAAGCATAATTTGATATGGAGCCATTCGGTTTGAATATTATTGTTTCCCCAGGCTCAACATCTCTTTCTATCTTGTAGCCAAGACAGTCAATTGCTACTGATTCTGAAGCGACAATATGTCTTTTATCTTTAGATCCAAAAACCAATGGTCTAATTCCGTAAGGGTCTCTGAATGCAATAAGTCCATATCCAAGAATAAGCATAATTACAGAATATGCACCCTCAACACGCTTGTGAACTTCATGAACAGCTTTGACGATTGACTCGTCATCAAGTTTTCCATTTGAATTTTTTTCTAGTGAACTTGCAAAAATATTAATTAGAACTTCAGAATCTGAAGTTGTATTAATATGTCGAAAATTATCATTCAATAATTCCTTTCTCAATTGGCAAGTGTTGACAAGGTTTCCATTATGAACAAGTATTATGCCGTAAGGAGAGTTTACATAGAATGGTTGTGCCTCTGATATGTCAATTGTTCCTGCTGTAGGGTAGCGAACATGACCAACACCACTGTTGCCTTTAAGCTTAAGCATGTCTTTTTCACCAAATGCATCTCGGACTAGACCATTTTGTTTATGCATTGATAACAAGCCCTCATTATCCATCATTGCCATTCCTGCAGCATCCTGTCCACGATGTTGCAATACAGTCAATGCATCGTATATAGGCAAGCAAGCGTTTGGCTTATCTGATGATATTCCAATAATTCCACACATATGATTCGCTTATTTTAATCCTAAAAAACTATATTTTAGTGTTTCCTTTTTTCTTGTTTCCAACCCAGCAGCAAATTGGGCATTTTTGAGGATTATGGTTACGAGCTGGACAATGTTCGCGTCCAAAGAATATTATTTGTAAATGTCTTTTGTTCCATGTTTTTTTTGGCCATGCTTTTTTTAAGTCTTCCTCTGTCATTTTGACATTTTTTGCTTCAGAAAGTCCCCATCTTGCTGCAAGCCTATGAATGTGAGTATCTACCGGAAAGGCCGGAATGTTGTACCATTGTGCCATAAGCACACTAGCTGTTTTATGTCCGACCCCAGCTAAGCTTTCAAGATAATCCCAATCTGGCTTAACCCCTCCACCTTCTATTAGCTGTTTCGCCATTTTTTTTAGATTTCTTGCTTTTGTTGGAGCTAATCCGATTTCTTTAATAATATTTTGAATTGAATCTGTATCAAGGGCATTCATTAGTTCAGGCGTATTTGCATGCTGGAAAAGCTTTGGAGTCACCTCATTTACTTTTTTATCAGTTGTTTGAGCTGATAGCATCACTGCAACAAGAAGAGTGTAGGGGTCAGAATGATTAAGTGGAGGTTCTGGGTCAGGGTAAAGTTTATCTAGAATTTTTCCAATCTTTTTTGACTTTTCTGTAATGTTCATTAATTTAATTAAATTGTAAATAAAAAATTTGTTTTTCAGGTTTTAGAATCCAGGATATGCCAGAACTTCCAGAGGTTGAAACAGTAACCCAATCGGTAAAAAAACATATTATGGGAAAGTGTTTTTCAAGCCTTGACGTTAATTGGAAGAAAGTTTTGGATAATTTTACTTTTTATGATTTTCAAACAAGCGTGAAGGGAAGGGTTGTTAAGAATGTTTACAGAAGGGCCAAGTACATAATTATTGATTTTGAACCAGGGATTCTTGCTATTCATTTGAGAATGACAGGCAAGCTTTATCTTTCACAAAGATCAAATCTTGAAAAAAAACATGTATCTTTATGCATGAAAATCGATGATAATTTTTTGATCTTTGAAGACGTACGCAAGTTCGGAAGATTTTATCTTTATAAAGACATGAATATCCTTAATAAAAAACTTGGCGTAGAGCCTCTGGATGAAGGTTTTTCTGAAAAGTGGATTTTAAAAAATATGAAATCAAAAAAAAGGCAAATTAAATCATTATTGTTGGACCAGTCTTTTGTATGTGGCATAGGGAACATATATGCTGATGAAGCTTTGTGGTATGCTGAAATTCATCCATTATCGATAAGCAACCAAATACCTAAAAGGAAAGTTTTAAAGTTGCGTGAAGGGATCATTAAGGTTTTAAGCAAGTCAATTGAACATGGAGGGACAACTATTCGTGATTACACATATGACTTTTCCTATGTTGGAAATTATGCTTTGGAATTGAATGTTTTTGGAAAGCAAGGTCTTCCTTGCGTGCGGTGCAAAGCAAGAATCATTAAAACTAAAGTTGCACAAAGGGGCACACATTATTGTCCAAAATGTCAAAAGGTTTAAATATTGTTTAATTTTTTTATTTTTTGGTCCATATTCTTGTGTTTAATTTAAGTGTTTTTATAAGATCCAATACGAGATTCAGGTCGTTATGATATTCCTCAATATTTTTAAAATCCACAATATCTCCAAACAGTTTTGGCTCAAAGAGATTTTTTCGATATGGGACAGTAACGTAAAGCCTGCTATCCACAAAAGACATTTGAATTCTTTTTTTTGTTTTTTGCCTGAATGAAAGGATTCTTTCCATAAGTGATGGAGATAGTATGTATCTGGATTCAATCTGATCACCAGAATAAATTGCAAATTCTTTTTCGAATTCAACATCTTCAAGTTTTACCAGCTCTCCTCTCCATTTGTTCATTTTTTGTAATTTTGTTCCCAGGAAGCCAAACATTTTTTCTGCAACATCTGTTAACACATAGGTTTTTACATTGAAATGCTTATTGAAGTCAGCGCTAAACAAGAGCCCTTTGAATATTGTGTGGTAAGAGGTTCTTCCCTTGCTGTCCCTTGTTCTGTATTCCGCATGCACTTCAGAGAACTCCACATGAGTTGAGTCTATTTTTCCTTCAATGTAATCGTCACCCCTGTAGCGGTCAACACCCATAAGGAATATTCCTGATTTCTTAAATTCAGATAAGCTCATTTTTTTTGTTGGGCTGTAAGAAAATCGATTATCAATAAATGTTATTATTTCTTTTATCACCTGTTCTTTAAACTTCGCTCTATAAGCTTGCCAAAAAGGATTTATTTTTGCAAAATAAAACCATACACAAAGCCCAATGCCCGCAAGCAGAGGAAGCTCATTGCCTATTGTTAGAGTCAGGTAAAAAGATATTGCGATTGGGATGATTGAGACTGCAATGAATTTTTTAACCTTTTCAGCAACTTCGATTCTTTCTTTGTCCAATTTTGATAATTTTGGTTTTAGGTTTGAGTTGTATAAACTTTCTAGATTGGTCTTTTCAGTCATTTTTTAATATTGACTAATTGTTAAGTAAATCACCAACATCAACATTTTCCCTTTGGGTTTCTGGGATTTCAAAAACATTCTTTCGTTGCATATTCAACATGCCCGCCAAAAGATTTGTTGGAAACATTTCAACACTATTGTTGTATGAGGTGATGGTTGCATTGTAAGCTCTTCTTGAAGCTGAAATTTGCTCTTCAACTTCATTTAGGCTGCGTTGTAGTTGGTTGAAATTTTCAGATGCTTTTAGGTCAGGATAGTTTTCAACTGCAACCATGATCCCACCAAGTTTTGAGGTCAACGCATTATCTAGAGCAACTTTATCATCATCTGAAATATTGCTGGATAAAGCTTTTGTTCTGAGTGTGGTTATTTCTGTTAGCGTTTTTGCCTCATGCTCCATGTAACCTTTAACACTTTTGACCAGATTTGGGATGAGGTCATATCTCTTTTTGAGTTGAGCATCCATACCACCAAAAGCATTTTCAACTTGGTTTTTTTTGTTTATGAGGCTGTTGTACATGACTGTAAAAATAACAGCCAAGCCCAATCCTATCCACAATATGTTATTCATGAACTATCTCCCTGTCTCACTTTTTCTTATTGATGTTTTTCGGTTTATTTTCTTTTTCAGTTTTTTCCCATTTGGCTTTTGCACTTTTCATCCATTTTTCAAGCTCCATGTATCTTTTCTTTACTTCAGTCATTTTTTTGTCATTTTCAAGCATCCATGTTTTTAATTTATTCATCTCCATTAAAACTTGATCAAACTTATCTTTCATCATTTGATTGTTTGAAGGTGTTTTTTGTTGGTTTTTCTTTTTCATGTTGCCCATGTCTTTCTTTTTCATGTCCCAGCCTTTGTCCAT
>DLTY01000041.1:3494-3630 GCA_002501535.1 bacterium UBP7_UBA7824 | reverse complement strand
CTACACAGTTGGTGCGATGTCACTAATTGCTTCTTTTGATACTGGAAATGAGCGAGGAGCGGCAATGGCTGAAGCATACGTGACACGTATTTTTAATCACGTTGTCGACACGAATGCACGAGTTATTCTTGAATAA
>DLTY01000041.1:1696-3120 GCA_002501535.1 bacterium UBP7_UBA7824 | reverse complement strand
GCTATGAGTTCAGTTTTTCGAAAGCAGTAGGCCATTTGTTGTGCAATGTTTCTTGGGATCTTTCCTTTTTGCGCAATATCCGCTGTTGTGAATTTTTCCGGAAGGTCCTCAGGTAGAAGCGACATCAAGTCATGAAGGCCACAAAAGTGATGAATTTCATGGATGGAGACAAGTTCTGTATTGACCGTCCGATATCCACCCCTATTTCTTCTTAAATTCTTCTCAAATTCTTGCAACTTGTTAATACTTACAAGCACCACATCAAAAGACAGATTTGGGTGTTTAAGCTGGTCAGTGATTGATACAAGTTCACTGAAGATGCTGTAAATATTTCCCTTTTTGGGTGATTTCCTTGGCGTTTTACCAGGCTTAAGAAGCGTAGTTTCTATAGGAACTGGGTAAACGATTCTAATGGTATGCGTTTCCAATAAAGCGTTGAGCTTTTTTTTCATTGAAGCAAAAGAAGTTGTTTGAATTTCAATTATGTGTGGGCCGTTCTTCTCAAGGCGTAAAAGATCAACGACATACCCATCGACTGGAGCTTCAGAAGCATCTCCTTCACATTCATAATGGAGTTTGAGGGCAGCATGAAGCGAACTTTCATTTAAGGTTCCGATATGTGGTTGACTTTTTTTTGTTTCGTCTGGCATCTTTTGATGATTTGTTGTTTGTCTGGCAGTCTTAAAACAACTTTAGTTGGTGGGGGACATGGCAAAGAAACCGGCAATATTTATTCCACAGGACGGGAATGATTTCACGGCAGAATGGTTCAATGATTTATTTCAGGAAACTTATGGTGCCGCTGTTTTAGATGTCGAACGCGAAGTGATTGGAACCGGTGTTGGTTTCGTTGGAGAAATCCATCGGTGTTCTCTTTTCTGGGATGCGGATAGATCAGATTTACCTCAATCAGTTATTGTGAAAGTTCCCTCAAAACTTCCACTGAACCGAAGTTTAGGTGAAGGCTTACAGTTGTATGAACGTGAAGTAACGGCATACCAAAAGCTTTCCGCCAATATGGGGCTTCCTATGCCAAAGGTTTTCTATAGTGCTATGGACGATGACTCTACTCCATGGCTAGATTCAGTCATCACTTTTCTTTTCTCCCGTCTTCCACTTGGTGCTATTAGTTGGCTTACTGTCAAATTTTTAGAATTAGCCTCTAAAAACCCTAAGCTAAGACGTTACGTTTTGGTACTCGAAGATATTTCAGATGCTCGCCCCCCCAGTCAGGTTGTTGGAGGTTCATTAGATGATGCTTTAATTTCTCTATCAACTTTGGCCAAATTCCATGCGCATCATTGGCTCTGTGAGGAGTCAGTTGCGGTCTCTCACCGAATATGGGCCCTTGATCGACTTCCAAAAGTCTGGCAAGCAAGCTACGCCCGGAATCGAAGCGAATTCTTAGATAGATTCGGTGATTT
>DLTY01000041.1:0-1314 GCA_002501535.1 bacterium UBP7_UBA7824 | reverse complement strand
CTCCTTTAGCTAAGGACCCGTGGACGCTCCTTCATGGTGATTACAGACTTGATAACATAATGTTCCGCCCTGATGGCAGCATAGTTGTTATTGATTATCAAATTCTGGGCAAAGGCAGACCGGGGTGGGATGTTGCTTACTTCATTACAACGGCTCTATCTCCAGACCACAAGAATGAAGAAGAACAGATGCTACACCACTACCATAAAACCCTCTGTTCTGAAGGAGTAACGGATTATTCGTTTGATGACTTGGTTGCTGATGTTGACTTGACTAAATTACTGCTTGCACACCGGCTGGTAGGAAGCAGAGATGCATTTGACACGGAGTTACAAAATAGCGATGAAACTTTTGTTGATGTCCTTGTCAAAAGAGTTGTTGGGTGGATTTGATAAGAAGGTCTAATTATCTTGTAATCGTTGTTCAGCTAACTCAATATATTCAGGGACCAGATCATATCCCACATAGTGTCTACCTGACTCCTTAGCAGCTAACGCTGTAGTTCCAGCACCACAAAAAGGATCAACTATAAGGTCATCTTCGTAGGAGTAAAGTTGAATTAGTCGTTTAGGAAGCTCTAAAGGAAACGGAGCTGGATGGCCAATTTTTTTTGCCGATTCTGGCTGAAAACGCCAAGTATCAATTGTCCATGAAAGAAAATCTTCTTTTTGAATCGTGTCCACACACGGTAGTCCCCTTGACGCCCGTTGTTTTTTAGTAAGAGACCTGTCAAAGCGTAATTTACTTGCGACAATTACCCGTTCGGTTACATCTCTCAATACCGGATTAGACGCAGATTGGAAAGAACCCCATGCACAACTTCCAGATGCGCCCTCTGCTTTAATCCAAACGATTTCACCTCGTAATAAAAACCCAATATCTTCCTGTAAAATTCGTGTGATATCTGCGCTTAAGGACCGGTATGGTTTTCTTCCCAGATTTGCAACATTAACTGCTATTCGTCCTCCAGGTTCAAGTATCCGCCAACATTCAGTGAAGACATTCTTTAGCATTTTTAAATATTCGATGTAAGTGGTGGGGATTCCTTCCTTGCTTAGATCAAGCTCGTATTCTTTTCCGGCAAAGTATGGTGGTGAAGTAACAATAAGAGCAGTTGAGTTTGCATTGATTTCAGTCATTTTTGAAGAATCGCCTATAAAAAATTTGTCAACGGTTACAGGTGTTGATGGCTCTGTTTTTTTATCTTGTTGAATAGGGGGAAATCTTTTATAAAAGGGGTCTGCATTATGACTTTCTCTTTTTGAAACACCAAAAGAAGACGTGGTTGTCGATCGATTTGTATCATTCTCAAAA
>DLTY01000029.1:49286-55373 GCA_002501535.1 bacterium UBP7_UBA7824 | reverse complement strand
TAGGATTAAGTTTAAGGGAAGAGTAAGATGAGCGATTTGTTACACAAGAGAAAGTTAGGGTTTGGAAAAAATAGATCAAAAGGCGCACGTAATGCTCTTTTAAGAAATTTTGCGGCATCTTTAATTCTTGATGGGAAAATTGAAACAACTTTTGCAAAGGCAAAAGTAATTAATTCTTACGTTGACTCAATTGCATCGAGAGCAAAAAAATCAAATGATAAAAATAATATAAGATATATTTTGAGAAAATTACCTTCAGGTCAGCTTGGTGAAAAAGCTTCAAGAAAATTGTTCTCTATCGTTTCTAAACTTTCAAGATCTACAGGTTTCTTTAGGGTTATAAAAACTCAAACAAGATTAGGTGATTCTTCTCAGATGGCTATAGTCTCATGGGTAGATGATATTGACCAGGATATTAGTGCATCAGATTCAGAATCAGCAAAAAAAGAAGAGGTGAACGATAATGATAAATAAAGGAACCAAGACATCTCATCTAAAAGTTGAGGAAGAAAGACAGTGGTTCATCTTGAATGTGGATAATAAAATTTTAGGTAGGGCGGCTACAAAGATAGCAGCATTGCTTATCGGCTCTGAAAAAAAAGACAGATCTCCCCATATAGACAATGGCTCTTTCGTTGTAGTCTTGAATGCTAAGAAAGTTGCTCTTACGGGAAGCAAAGAAGAAGATAAAGTTTATTACAGGCATTCAGGAACGCCTGGAGGACTTAAGACGGAATCAGTTTCATCTTTAAGAAAAAGAAAACCTCAGGACTTAATAAGAAATGCAGTTAATGGAATGTTGCCAAAATCTGTTAACCGTAAGGAAAGATTAGCAAGATTGAAGGTTTATGCTGATGATGTGCATCCGCATAAGGCTCAAAAACCACAGGAGGTTAATTTATCATGAGTAGGGTTTATTCCGCTGTTGGTAGAAGAAAAAGTTCTGTAGCTGTAGCTGTTTTGAGGGATGGTGTTGGTAGAGAGGGTTTAAGGGTCAATGGAAAACCTCTTGAAAAATACTTTACAAGAAAAGAGTTACAAGAAGAAATGTTGAAACCTTTAAAGATAGCACAAGAAAAATATGCAGAAGGGGAGTTGGCTATTTCAATAACTGTGAAAGGCGGGGGTCAAAGAGGTCAGTCTGGAGCTTCAAAATTGGCTATTGCTAGAGTTTTATGTGAAGTTGACCCTAGCTTGAGAACAACATTAAGAGATTCCGGATGCTTAACAAGAGATTCTCGATCAAAAGAAAGAAAGAAATATGGCTTGAAGAAAGCTAGAAAAGCACCTCAATTCTCTAAACGTTAGAGGATTTGTTGTAAACTTTATATATGCTGTTTAAAACTATCGTTGAAACGTTGTTTATGACAGTTCTTTTTTATACCGTTTTACGACCATTAAGAAGTAAAAAGTTTTTAAGGATTGCTTGGTCCATTATTGCTGTTTTTCTTCTTGCTAGAGCCCTGGAGGCAATGGGGTTTTTAGCTATATCATGGATTGTAGAGAGGGCTGGCATGCTTCTTCCAATTCTTTTTGTAGTTTTGTTTCAAACCGAAATAAGAAGAAGCTTGGAAGGCATATCTGTTAAAGGTTGGTTTAAAGGTTCAGTTTTGGGAAACCCTGAGGATGCTGGTGCCTTAGTGTCGACAGTCATGGGCTCTTTAAGAGAATTTAAAAGAAGTAGATTAGGAGCTTTGATTATTTTTGAAGGCAGTGACAGGCTTGAAAATATATTAGGTGAACTTGGTGGAGTTGAGCTTGATTCAAAAGTCACCGTAGGCCTTCTCAAATCTATATTCCAAACACAAAGCCCATTGCATGATGGGGCTGTTGTCATCAGGTCAGGAAGAGTCAGAAGGGCTCAAGTGATTATTCCACTACCTCCAGGAGGGGCTGAATATAAAGGTTATGGGACAAGGCATAGAGCTGCACAAAGTGCTACTGGTGGAACAGGAGCATTGTCGATTGTTGTTTCAGAAGAAAATCAATCAGTTTCACTTTCAGAGGGTGGACAATTAAAACAAAATTTAAGTTTTGAAATGATTGAAGAGGAGTTAACTAGGTTTATCGAGAGGACAATATGAAGATTCCCAAATTAAAATGGCTTCCAAAAGATTCAAACGAATGGTCTTTGTTTATTTTGTGCTTTATTCTTGCAGTGCTTCTTGAGGTTCAGGTAGTTACCGGTAACCCAAGTGCAAGAGAAACTTTTGTTTTTGAGGCAGTCCCTGTTAATCTTCCTTCAGAATATAAAGTTGATCGAAGAGACTTGGAGTTTGAAATAGAGTTATCTGGTGGCAGGACAAGGCTTAACAATCTTCTTCTTGACACAGTGGATGTAGAGGCTAGATTTGATAAATACCCTGAAGGCAGTGGACTTGCGGAAGCGACAATTTTAGTTAGACCTCCAAAAGGTCAAGGTATAAAGCATGTAGGTGGTTCAAAAAAAGTCAGTATACAGGTTGAAAAATGGCTTGAAAGCGAAATTTTAGTAGATGTTTACAAAAGAGGGGAGGCTCCTAATGGGGTCCAGATAGTTGATTGGCAATTAGATCCAGATTTTATTGTTGTAAGCGGGCCTTTAGACCTTATGGATAATTTGAAAAATATAGAAGTTGAGCTTAATCTAGGTACGATTGTTGAATCTGAAAGTAAAAATTTAAAACCTGTCGCGAGAGATGCAAATGGACGTCTTATACAGGGTTTAACTTTTAAACCAGAAGAAATCAGAGTTGAAGTTGTTGCACAGACCGTTAGAGACAAGAGGGTTGTTTCGATTCAGCCTGACTTTAGCGGACAGCTTGAAAGCGGATTTTTTATAAGTTCAATTGCAATAGATCCATCAACCATAATTATTGAAGGTCCTGTAAAAATTATTAGAAATTTAAATTCAGTTTTGACAAATCCGATTTCTTTAGATGGAAGAAGTGAAACGTTTGAATTAATGATTGATGTTTTTTCTCCAGCTGAAACAACATCAAACCCTAAAAAAGTTAATGTTGCAGTCGAGGTATCCCAGATAATTAGTGATTTAGAAATATCGTCACTTATTCCCGTAAAGGTAATAGGCGGAGGTTATATTGCCTCTCCTTCAAGTATCAGTTTAGTAATAAGAGGCCCAGTTAATCAGATAGCAAAATGGATAGGAAGAGAAGCAGATCTTTTGGATTCAATCCATGTCGAAGTCAGTGCTTGTAACGGTGTTGATTCGTGTGAAAGAGAGATAGTTGTGGCCCTTCCATCTGGACTTGCAACAAAAACTATCAGCCCTAAGTATGTAACTCTAAAAAAGAAGTAGCTTATGTCAGGGGTTTTTGGAGTAGGCGTTGATTTGGTTTACGAAAAGGAGATTATTCATTGGCTTGATTGGAGTGAAGAAAGGCTAAAAAAAACTTTACATTCAAAAGAATTAGAAGACATGAAGTCTTCAAAATGGTCAGCAGAAAAATTAGCTTCTAGAATAGCTGCCAAAGAAGCATTTTATAAAGCTTCTGGGATTTCGTTTAAACCAAATGAATTAGGTGTTTTAAATAACTCAAAAGGAAAGCCGTTTTTTTATTTTTCAGAAAAAATTAAATTAAAAATCAAGGATAAAAAAAGTCATTTATCACTTTCTCATAGTTCAGGTTGTTCAATTGCATTTGTGGTGATTGAAAATGGTTGATATTGTGATTCCAAGCATGCTGGGAGGGGAGAATCTTAATCTATTGGTTTCTCAGCTTGCCAGCCAGGGCTTTGACAAGGATAAGATTTTCATAGTGAAAGACGGATATCATCCTTTATGGAAAGATGTTTCTTCATCTTTGAATGTTGTTCAAACAAAAAAAAGGCTGGGCTTTGCAGGGGCTTGTGATTTTGGAATAAGAAACAGCAACTCTGACCATGTTCTTCTGCTAAATGATGATTTGAGTATTTCTGAAGGTTTTTTTGATTCATTAAATAAATACAAAGACTTTGAACCTTTTGTTGGTTTTAGGATACTAAACAAAAAGGGTACTCATATCGAGTTTGATGGTGGAGGGATGAATGTTTTTGGATATGGGCTTTCTTTAAGTTGCGGAAAAAAAATATATTCAAAAGATAATTCAGAAACTTTGTTTGCATGCGGGGCATGTTCTTTAATGAATCGAAAGTTTTACCAAAAAGTCGGTGGTTTTTGTACTGACTTTTTTTGTTATTTTGAAGATACAGAATTTGGATGGAGGGCAAATAGGCTTGGGCTTAAAACTTTTTTTGTCAGAGACAAGGGTCTTTCAGTGTGTCATGCAGGCCAACATACAAGTGGAAGAGAGTCTGGATTTAGGGAAAGAATGATGGAAAGAAACAGCTTTTTAGCCTTATTGTTAAATATACCATCTAACACTCTTTCCGAATATCTAGCTTTGGCTTGGAGGTTTTCTAAGGTACGAGAGTCTGAATCTCAAAAAATAGGTTTTAAAGAAATTCAAAATGGTTGTTGGCATTCGAGAAGAAATATTGCTCGTTATGTTGAAAAAATATCAACATTAAGAAGTCTTTCAGATTTAAATCAATATTCATTTAAAAAAACTAGACACTTGCTTGAGGATCCAACTAATCCAGCTTTTCCAAAAATGATTTCTAAAAAGTTATTAGAGCGAGTTTATCAGTTATGGTTTTGAAGGCGGAAAGTAGAAGGCAATTGCAGTTATCTGAATTGTTGAATGATGATTCTCTTGTTATCGGTCCTCCTGATTTGTTAATGTCAAATAAAGAAATATGGAATGGCAAGCCCTGGATTGTTGATTTCCTAACGCCAATTTGTCAAGAAAATTATTACAGATTTCCAAATGACCGCTATGTCGAGGAAAGTAGTGCACTGCAGGAAAAAATCGCCCTTCTTCTTGGTGCGCATTTTATTTTTGCACATGATATGCAGTTTGAATTAAGGAAAAAAATGTATCCAGATATTGTTGATGATTTTTCAAAAAAGAATTTTTCTTTAATTCCTCCAATGCCAGCAACTATACCTTTTTCATCAAAACAAAATTTTTATTTAATTTGGGGTGGTGGTGGTTGGGATTGGCTTGATCCCGGAACTTTTGTTGAGGCTATGAATATTGCTAATACAGCATATAAAGGTGTTATTTTTTCAGATAGATATAGTGGTGCTTTTTTTAAAAACAAAGCCATGAAAGGTTTAAATTCCTCAAAAGTAGAAATAAATACCTTTACAGATAGGAAAAAATATACAGAATATGTAAATAATGCACTTGTTTGGATATCCCTGCATGATAAAGAAAGCATTGAAGCACCTATTGCGTATAGAACACGCTTGTTAGATGCAATGAATTACTACAAGCCTGTTATTGTTACAAAAGGAGAATATCTAGGAGATTTCATTGTTGAGAACGGTGGAGGCTGGTTTGTTGATCATCAAGATCCAGAACATCTAGCTTCAATTATCGAAAAGCTAAAGCCTGCCGAGGTTAAAAAAAGGGGATTAGTTGCAAATGCTCTTTTGAAAAAAGTGAAATATCAAAATTTAAAAAGCAATATCGCTGTTGCAAAACCATCAATCTCTAAAGCCAGGGAGCTCTATTCAAGATTAAAAAAATCCAGATCAACTTTAAATAGTTTTTACTGGAGGTTTAAGAGTAAAATCTTAGGACAAAGATAGATTTGGAATCATCTTTGTTTTTTTTATATGGATTATCAAAAATTATCACTAGATATTAGCTCTTGGATTAAAAGCTATTGTTCTGATAACGATATTCAATCTTTGATTGTGGGGGTTTCTGGCGGTGTTGATTCGGCGGTTGCTTCTACCTTGGCTGCATTAACAGGTTTGCCAACTTACGCATTGTCAATTCCAATCAGGCAAAACGACAAACAGCTATCATTAGCAAAAATTCACCTTGAATGGCTTTCTAAAAAATATTCAAATATTCAAACGATGGAGTTTAACCTGACTACTCCATTCGAATCTTTTGTTGCCTCTTTGGAATCTGGATTGGTAGAAAAATTTTCAAACCAGCATGCTGAGGCCAACACAAGATCTAGATTAAGAATGACGTGTCTTTACCATATTGCTGCAGTTAAAAATGGTATTGTTGTTGGAACAGGAAA
>DLTY01000029.1:36427-48926 GCA_002501535.1 bacterium UBP7_UBA7824 | reverse complement strand
AAAATATGGAGATGGTGGAGTTGACATTGCACCCATTGCAGATCTTTATAAATCTGAAGTATGGGAGCTTGCGCAATTTTTTGGCATCAACAAATCCATAATCAATGCACCTCCAACTGATGGCTTATGGGATGATTTAAGAACTGACGAGGAGCAAATAGGAGCATCCTATAAAGATCTTGAATGGGTTATGAAAAGAGGTTTGAAAAAATACAAAGATAACAAAAAATCTCTTAACACAAAAGAGATTAAACTTGTTGAAAGATATCTTGATTTCAATTTGAAAAATACACATAAAATGAAAAATATACCAACTTACAAAAAGAAAGGTATTTTTAAGGGGAAAAATTCATGAAAATAGATTTTTTATCAGAAGCTAAAAAGATAGAGGAGTGGGTTGTTGCAATTAGACGAGAGATTCATAGGCATCCTGAAATAATGTATGAGGAGTTTAAAACCAGTCAATTGATAAGAGAGAAGTTAGATGAGCTTGGTGTCGAATACCAGCATCCGATTGCAAAAACTGGCGTTTTGGCTCAGGTTGGTACAGGTGAAGAACCATGTGTTGCCTTGAGGGCAGACATGGATGCACTGCCAATCCATGAAGAAAATGATCTTGATTTTAAAAGCACTATTGATGGCAAAATGCATGCTTGCGGTCATGATTGTCATGTTGCAATGCTTCTAGGGGCAGTTAAGATTTTTAAAAAACATGAGAAAGAGATAAAAGGAACAGTTAAGTTTTTATTCCAGCCTGCAGAAGAAGGTGGAGCAGGTGGATTAAAAATGAGAGAGCAAGGTGCATTAGAGAATCCAAAGGTCAGCAAGATATTCGGATTGCACGTTTGGCCAACTTTGCCAACAGGATCGATAGGGTCTAGGCCAGGAACATTTCTTGCATCTGCGGGTTTTTTTGAAATTGAAATAAAAGGAAAAGGCGGGCATGCGGCAATGCCTCATTTTTCAATAGATCCAATTACAACAACATCACAAATAATTTCTTCTTTACAAAACATAATAAGCAGAGAAACAGATCCTTTAGAGCCAGCTGTTTTAAGTGTAACTTATGTTAATGGAGGTGATGCACATAATGTTATTCCTGAACATATACGTTTTGGGGGCACTATAAGGTCCCTGACAATGGAAGGTCAGATGAGGATTCAGAAAAGACTTAAAGAGATAGTTGAAGGTGTGTCAGCATCGAATGGATGTGATTCAGAGGTTCTTTTTCCAGGCAAGGTGTATCCTCCAACTGTAAATGATCCAAAATGTTGGCAAAATGTTAGAAATTATGCTAAAGGTATTTTTGGAAACAATATTGTAGAAATGGAGCCCGTCATGGGTGGTGAGGATTTTGCTTATTACACGGAAGCTTGTTCGGGTTGTTTTATTGCGCTCGGCATCGGTAATGAGGAAAAAGGAACAACTGTAAGCGTGCATAACCCAAACTTTAAAGTTGATGAAGACGCTTTGCATCTTGGTGTAGCATTGCATATCATGATGGCCGCAGAGGCTTTGGATGAATTTTGATCATCGAAACTCTTACAGGTACCCAGGAAAAGGCCATTGGTTTGATTTTTGGAATTGCAGAATTGTTATCCCTTCAGAGAAGAAATGGTTTTTTATTATGCCTTATGTGATTTCCACAGATTCTGGTTTAAGAAAATTTTTCTATTCTTGTTCTTCATTTTCAGATGTTGAATGTTTTGAGATATTTGATGATTTAAAAATGAGTCAAGATAGTGCCAATATTAGATGGCAGGATAATCTTTTTTCTTCAGATTTAATTTCTATATCTGAAAAGGGTAAAAAATGGAGTTTTTCAATTGATTCAGTATGCTCTGACGGAACAGGAAAAGGTTCTAATTTAAGAGCTTTTAACGTAAGGGAAAAATTACATTTAAGGTCTTTGCCTTTTATACACAGGGTTCCAACGATGAAAGGTTTTGCAAATGGCTATATAGATTTTTTAGGAAATAGATTTGAGCTTAAAGATGCAATTGTTTATCAAGCAAAAAATCATGGACCGGACTTTCCTGAATCCTGGAATTGGCTACATGCGAATGTAATGCCACAATTCCCTGATTCTGCTTTTGAGATAGGGTTAATGCCCACAGCTGATGGTGACGAAGGTATTTTTAGATGGTCTAACTTGAGCGAAACAGATATTTATGCTAGTTTTCTTGGACATGATATTTATTTTGAGAGCAGGGATGATTCTTTTGATTTTTTTGTTAAAGATAAAGATAAAAAAATAATAATAGAAGGGCAAGCAAAACACGGCTCAAAAAAAGAGATCATTTTCCCCAGTCCAAAAGAAAATAATCAGGCTTTTTTGAACCCTGAATCTTTTGATGGTTATGTTAGTGGCAATTATTTAGGTAAGTTTTTTGAATCAGATTTTCCTGCATTAGGGTCTGGTTTTAAAAAATATCATAATATTCAGATGCCTTAGAATATGTACTCATGGACAGAGAAAAAAATTTTATTCCAGATGATTTTTATGACTTCATAGTCATAGGTGGTGGCCCAGCTGGCGCTGTATTCGCAACACTTGTAGCAAAAGAAGGCTATAAAGTTATAGTTTTAGAGGGGTCTAAATTTCCAAGATTTTGTGTTGGTGAGATAATTGCTCCAACAGCTATTTGGAGAATTTGGCATCGATTAGGGGTTACAAAAGAGATGATGGATCCTTTGTTCATCCAAAAATGGGGTGCTGGCTGGATAACCCCAAATGGTACTCAATTTAATTTTGACCAAGACGTTCATCCTGAAGACTCAAGGTGTCATGCTCATGTTTATCAATTAGATCGTTCTGTTTATGATGAGTTTTTATTAAACCATGCACGAGATAATGGTGTTACAGCCCTCGAGGAAGCAAGAGTTGAAGAGCTTTTCTATGATGAAAATGGAAGAATGAATGGAGTCTCTTTTGAACGTCATGGAAAAACTTTTGAAGTCAGATCGAAACTCGTTGTTGACGCTAGCGGAAGAACTAATTTCATACCTAGAAAATTAGGCATCAGGATGGAAATTGAGGAATTGCACTCGTTTGCCTGTTTTGCACATTGGGAAGATTGCAAAAAGGATCAAGGTAAAAATGCTGGAGATGTTAGGCTGTTATTTACTGAAAATGATCTTTGGTATTGGTGGGCACCACTTAAGGATCCAAAATCCTCTATAGGCATCGTCGCTAATAAGAATGTTCATTGGGATGAGTATTCAAAAGACCCTGAGGCGTTTTATGAAAAATGGGTTTTGAATCATCCCTTCATAAAGAAAAGAATAGAAAATGCAACAAGGATTACTAATTTTGATGTAGTCAAAACAAGAATTAATCAGGCATCAAAAGATTCTGCTCTTTTGACAAACTTCCATGCAAGGTCATCTGAAGCTGTAGGTGATGGCTGGGTCTTGATAGGGGATACTTTGGGTTTTGTTGATCCTGTATTTTCTGCTGGATTGCATGTTGTTCATGGTTCAGGAATGATCCTTGCTGACGCAGTGATAAAAGGAATGAAAGAAAACAACCTATCTGAAGGTTTCATTGAAAAAGAGTATCATGAAAAATACAAAGAAGAATTTCAAGATGTTCTTTTTCATATCCAGGGTTGGGCCCAACTTTATTACAATCCAAAATTTGTTGATATGTTTTTGAAGTGGGGTAATCGCTATCCAAAGATCAGAGATATGTACATACGAACCTTTATTGCTTTTGAAAAAAAAGCTATCAAAGAATTTAGTAAATTCTTTTTAAAGATTTTTAAAAATGTATCTCATAAGAGTGGATTCAAGCTTTCTGTTAAAAAATGAATCAAAAAAAACGATTTTTCTATAATGCTTATTTAGAAAATTTATATGCTCCAATAATGAGGTTCCTAATCATTATCAAACCCTTGTTTGTTCTTTTTGGAATTTTTTACTCTATTAAAAATCCTAATGATGCAATTGTTATGTGGACTCTTTCTCTGATCGTTTGTTTTTTTATGATTGTTTTGGGTACTGATATTGGATTGCACAGATATGATGCCCATAAATCTTTCAAAACGTCAAAGGCAAAAAGGATATTTTTGTTGTTTTGGTCTATTCCATGTATGAGCGGAAGCCCTTTGCATTGGGCTGTTGTTCACAGAAAGCACCATGCTGAGTGTGACAGTGAAAATGATCCACATTCCCCTCATTCAATACCATGGTGGAAGGTTTGGTTTTACTTGCATCCAGCATATGAATTTGTGCCGCTTGAAAATAAAAAATATTTTAAAGGTTTGATTTCAGACAAGGTTTATCAGCTCACACATGCTTATTATTTTTTACTTGTTTCTTTGTATCTTTTTTCATTATGGTATTTTTTTGGTTTTGAGTGGCTTCTTTTTGGAATGTTGATCCCATCAGCAATAGTTGATTGTCAAATGGCTTTTGTGAACGTTGTTTGCCATATGTATGGGTATGAGAATTACAAAACAGGAAAACAGTGTCATTCAAAGAACAATTGGCTTGTTCATTTTCTGACTTTTTTTTCTTTTGGACTTCATAATAACCATCATTGGGATCCAGGTAATCATAGAACGTCTAAAAAGAAGGGGGAAGTTGACCTTTCTGCCTGGATTATTGAGGTGTTTTTTTTAGATAAATCAAGAAAAATTGATTCAACAAGATAGCCTGCCATAACCTTCGATCATTTTTTCAACAAACAATTGAGGGTTTTTTGTAAAAGGTGCATGTTTAGATTTGAATTCGAAAAGCAAGCTTTTTTTTGCAGTTTTATTTACCCATTTTGCCTGCTCTAAAGGGTTGATTTTGTCATAAATTCCATGCATTAAAAGTATAGGTATTGGGAAGTTTTTTATCATTTTTCCAAAATCTGTTTCAAACATATCCCATCTCAAATTTTCTAAAAGGGTTTTGTCTGAGTTTTTACAAGATTTCATGATTGAATTTATGTCATCTTGAGACCAGTGTTCTTTCATCTCATTTAAGGTTGGTTTGATATGCCTTATTGGATCAGAAAAATAGTTATCAAGTCTTTGTTGCAAGATTTTTTTAGAAGTACTTGATTTTTTTTCTGCTGGAGATCCGTTTATAAATGATACAACTTTTATGTTTAATTTTCCATATTTATTGATTGTGTTTTGAAGCAGAAAGGAACCCATGGACCAGCCTGCGACTATGTCAGGTTTTTTATTCTCGATTTCTTGCTTGAGCCACAAACTAAGTTCTTTTAGGTTTTTTATTTGTGAGCTTTGAAAGCCATGGCCAGGCAGCGTTGGTCTGTAAACTGTCCATTGTTTTGGGAAATAATCAATTAAAGCTGACCATGTTTTATCACTCATTCCAGAACCATGCAACAATAAGCATTTAACTTTTTTCATGCCTTTATCCTAGAGTCTAAGTCTAGAATTAGAGCATGTTAAAAAGAACCCCTTTATTTAATGTTCATTGTGAATTAAAAGCAAGATTTGGACCCTTTGGTGATTGGGAAATGCCTTTATGGTTTGAGGAAGGTATCAAAAGTGAGGTCAGGTCAGTTAGGGAAGATGCTGGTATTTTTGATGTTAGTCATATGGGTGAATTTTTAATTTCTGGCAAAAAATCACTTGATTTTTTACAGGTATTGCTTACAAATGATATTAGAAAAATTGGAATTAACCAGGCCCAGTACAACCTTATGCTGAATGAAAAAGGAGGAGTAATAGACGATCTTATTGTTTATAGGCTTGGTTTAGAAGATTGGAGGTTGGTGGTCAATGCTTCAAATACAGAAGCGGGCAAAAAATGGATTTCTTCAAGATTAACAGAAGGTGTTTCTTTTAGAGATGAAACCGATGAATGGAGCTTAATTGCTCTACAAGGTCCTAAAAGTAGTTTTTATTTAAAAGAAGCTGGCTTTGATGTTGGCTCTTTGGGCAAATTTGAATTTAAAAAAGGTGAAATTGACGATATAAAAGTAGAGATTGCTAGAACAGGTTACACAGGAGAGGATGGATTTGAGATTTTTGTCAGGCCGATGGAGGCAGAATCTGTTTATAGAAAGCTTTTAAACCTCGGTGCTGCTCCTATCGGGCTGGGTGCAAGGGATGCTTTAAGGCTTGAAGTTTGTTATCCTCTTCATGGACATGAGATAAGCTTGAGCGTAAACCCGATTGAAGCCAGTCTCAAATGGGCTATAAAGTTTGAAAAAGGAGACTTTATAGGCAAGGAAGAATTGCTTCTTTACATTGATAAAAAAAAGAAAAGAAAAATTTTTGCTTTGCTCCCTGAAGTTCCAGTTAGGGAGGGGTCTCAAGTTTACCTCGGTGATCTTTTGGTTGGAAAAATTACAAGTGGACTTTATTCTCCAACTTTAAAAAAACCAATTGCATTGGCTTTGTTGGAAGATTTTGACGAAAACAACAAAGAAGTCTTAATTAAAAAAGGAAAAAGGTTTAAGATTGCTACGTTGTGCAAAAAGCCTTTTTATAGGAGATAAATTTATGCTTTATTCAAAAACACATGAATGGTTTGACAAAGACGCTAACAGGATAGGAATAACTGACCATGCACAAAATGCCTTAGGTGATTTAACCTATATTGAAATCCTTGTTGAAGAAGGCGATGAAGTTTCTATAGGTGATGAAATTGCTGAGATAGATAGTGTTAAAACTAGTGAAGTTGTTTACTCTCCTGTTTCTGGGATTGTTGCAAGCGTAAATGAAGATCTTGAAGATAGCCCTCAGTTGATAAATGCTTCTGCTGAAAATGAAGGTTGGCTTGTTTCTTTTTCCAGCTTTGATAAAAATGAAGATTTGATGAACTCTGCGGCTTATGAGACTTACAGGCAAGAAGAACATTAATGACATTTGTTGAAAGGCATATTGGAACTACAGACTCTCAAAAAGAGGAGATGCTTGAGTATTTAGGCTTTTCATCCATGGAGGAACTGTCTAGAAGGGCTATTCCTGATTCTATTTTTTTAAACAAAGATTTAGATGTTGGTGATTCTTTAAGTGAGCATCAAGCAGAGCAGCTTATATTTGATATCTTAGATAAAAATGATATTTTTAAATCTTTTATAGGGATGGGGTATTATGGAACGCGCCTTCCAAATGTTGTCAAAAGAAATATACTTGAGAATCCTGGTTGGTACACTCAATACACTCCTTATCAAGCAGAAATTTCTCAAGGTAGGCTAGAGATGCTTTTCAATTTTCAAACCATGATTGCTGATCTAACAGGCTTGGAGGTGTCTAATTCTTCTCTTCTTGACGAGTCTACTGCAGCAGCTGAAGCTATGATAATGAGTTTTAATCTTCAGAGAAAAAAAAATAAGAAAAGATATCTCGTTCATGACAAGTGTCACCCGCAAACAATAGAGCTTTTAAAAACAAGAGCTGAACCTCTGGGAATCTTGATTGATGAATTGAATTTTGATGTTGATATTAAAGAAATTCCTAGTGATGTTTTTGGATTAATTTTACAAACTCCTGATACTGAGGGAACGATATTGAATGACTATTCAGAATTAGTAAAAGCTGTCAAGGATGAAAAAGGTATAGTCACAGTAGCGACAGACTTAATGGCACTTGTTCTTTTTAACCCTCCTTCTGAGTATGGTGCTGACATTGTTGTCGGCAATGCGCAAAGGTTTGGGGTTCCTTTGGGTTACGGAGGACCTCACGCTGCATTTTTTGCTACAAAGGAAAAATATAAAAGAAAAATACCTGGAAGGGTTGTTGGTCTTTCAGTTGATTCTGAAGGAGCTCCAGCATATAGGTTATCTCTTCAGAGCAGAGAGCAACATATAAGAAGAGAGCGAGCAACAAGCAATATTTGCACAAGCCAGGTTTTATTGGCTGTTATTTCTGCTGCATATGCAATGTACCATGGGCCAAAAGGTCTTAAAAATATTGCAAAAAAAATCCATTTCTTAATTGATCTTCTGCATGGAAGTTTAAAAAAATCAGGATTTAAAGTTGAATCTTCAATTGTTTTTGACACATTGAAGGTTTATTGTGACGCAGAAAAAATTTACAAAAAAGCAATTGATCAAAAGATCAATCTTAGAAAATTTGATAAATTTGCAATTGGGGTTTCATTTGATGAGCTTACTGAGGTTAAAGATGTACAGGAGCTTTTAAGTATTTTTGGCATAAATAGTGACTTTGATGATCTTGAGAAAGATTTTTTTGAAAAAACAACTACAAAAAGTATTGAAAGCGCTAAAAGGTCAAGTGTTTATTTGAGCAATCCTGTTTTTAATATTTTGCACAGTGAACATAATATGCTTAGATATTTAAAAAGGCTTGAAAACAAAGACTTGAGCCTTACGTCATCAATGATACCTTTAGGCTCTTGCACAATGAAGCTTAACCCAACTTCATGCATGTACCCGGTAACATTGGCTAAAAACTCCAACATTCACCCATTTGCTCCTGAGCCACAGGTGAAAGGATATAAGGATTTAATTAATTGGCTTGAGAGGGACTTATGTGCTCTAACAGGTTTTGATGGGTGTTCGCTTCAGCCAAATGCCGGCTCTCAAGGTGAATACGCTGGCCTTTTATGCATAAGGGATTATCACTTAAGCAACGGCAATAAGCATAAAAAAGTTTGCCTGATACCTAGCTCTGCTCATGGAACAAATCCTGCGAGTGCAGTTATGGCGGGCTTCAAGGTGAAAGTGGTTGCTTGTGATAAGCATGGAAATGTTGACTTTGAAGACTTGCAGGATAAATGCAAAAAGCATGGTGATGAAATTGGAGCATTAATGGTTACCTATCCTTCAACCCATGGTGTTTTTGAACACAAAATTAAAGATATTGCTGATTTGATTCATTCTGTTGGTGGCCAGGTTTATATGGATGGTGCAAACATGAATGCCCAGGTCGGTTTATGTAGACCTGGTGATTATGGAATGGATGTCTGCCACCTAAACCTTCATAAAACTTTTTGCATACCACATGGTGGAGGGGGGCCAGGGGTTGGCCCAATCTGTGTCGCAAAGCATCTTAAGGCTTTTTTACCTAGTCATTCAGTGATAAAAACAGGATACAGAGGCAAACAGGTTTCTTCTGCTCCTTGGGGAAGTGCATCTATACTTTGCATTCCTTTTCTTTACATAAGGATGATGGGCTTTTCAGGCTTAAAAAAAGCAACTCAAACAGCAATATTGAATGCAAATTATTTAATGAAAAAAACTCAAAAAGCATACAAGGTTCTTTATAAGGGAAAAACTGGAAATGTTGCACATGAATTCATTCTTGATTTGCGTGATATTGAAAACGATACAGGCGTTAATGTAACTGATATAGCTAAAAGGTTGATGGATTATGGATTTCATGCACCTACTGTTTCGTTTCCAGTTCCAGGGACAGTGATGATCGAACCAACCGAAAGTGAAGACAAAGTCGAACTAGATAGGTTTGCAGAAGCTTTGATTTCAATAAGAAAAGAAATTGACGAAATTAACACAGGAGTTATGCCAAAAGAAAATAATGTCTTAAAAAATTCCCCTCATACCGCAATATCAATAGCAAGCTCTAACTGGGATCGTCCCTACACGAGAGAAAAAGCTTTTTTCCCTTTGGCTTGGGTTAAAGAGAGGAAATTTTATCCTTCTGTATCCAGGATAGACGAAACTTTTGGAGATAGGAATTTTATTTGCACTTGTCCCCCAGTTGAGAGTTTTGATGTCAAGGATTAATTATCTAGATCACTCCGCAGATAATCAGAATCTTAATTTGAAGATTGAGGAGTTCCTTCTTGAGGATGTCAAATTGAATCCAGATAATGTTTGGTTGAGGTTTTGGAAAGGTGATGATTCTGTTGTTTTAGGCAAATCACAAAAAATAGAAGAAGTTTGCAATATTGAAAATTGTATTGACGACAATGTTGGTGTTTATAGAAGGTTCAGTGGAGGTGGTGCTGTTTTTCATGATAGCGGTAATCTCAATATAGCCATAGCGCTTGATAGAAAGAGGTGGAAGCTACCTCTTGATCCAAAAAAATCTTTTGAATGGCTTTCTTTGATAATACAAAGATTTTTAAATGAAAATGGACTAAACAGTTCGACTGGGAGGATAAGTGATATACTTGCTGCAAAATCTGATGATTTTAAAAAAGTTTCAGGGACAGCTCAGGCCAGAAGAGGCAATGCACTTCTTTGGCACGGCACATTGCTTATTGACACGCCGATCGATAAAATAAAAAGATATTTGCCAATACCTCCTGATAGGCCAGGCATACCACATGAAGACTATGTTTCAAATTTGAAAATGTTAGATGTTTGTCTGGATGTTAAATCTATAAAAAAGCAAATATTAGAAATAGCAAAAGATTTTTTTCAAATCCCATGCCTTGAATTTGATTTTAATGACCGAATCAAGGAGAGATTGCCAGAAACAGAATATATGAATATTTTGAAAAAAGGATAAATTCAACTAATTTTCTTTTTTGTCTTTTTGTTCTTTTGATTCTGAAAAATCAATATACATTTGTGCCACAACCAAAGGCCCTAACGGTCCTGATGCTGCGCCCAAAAGAATACCCATTGTTTCATTCGCTAATGATCCAACTGTCAAAAGGATACCTTGTGTTAAAGCGATTGAGATTCCAGTTACAGTCAAGGTAAAGAACATGTACCACACTTTCCCTTTTGAAAGGTTTAAGCTCTCTGTGATTGGTGAGAGACCAGATGTTTTATTTTCCAGCATTGAAGCCATCCAGAATAAAGAAGCGATTGAAAACCACACAAGGGCAGGGGCAATTATTATGAATCCAAGGCCAGCAGTCAGAACGCCAATCAGTATTGCAAAACCAATAATAAGACTAAAAACCAGAATGGTTAAAAAGAATCTTGGAGAAGCTTCTACTGCCTGGTTCAGGCATTCTTTTATTGATATGTCATCATCCTTTGCTTTTTTTAAAGATATTGCTGTGGTTAAGATTTGACAAAGCATGGCGACTATAAGCACAAGAATACCTGTAGGGGTGCTAAAGAAGCTAAAGATAGCAGCCTCCATTGCTGCTTTTGCAGTTGGGTTAGCTGCTTCAATAGTTGCTGGATTTACGCCACTTCCTCTGTAGATCAGTATACTTGGAACAGCTGTCAAAAGCCAGACTGGGATAAAGAAATTCAAATCCAAAAATTTTTCAATTGATTTTGTTAGCTGTTTCATCAGGAAAGCCTCCCTGGATCCATTATTTCTTTTAATTCCTTTTTGGAGATGTTTGTCATTTCTGACGCCACATCAAGTATGCTTCTTTTTTCAGCATAGGCTTTTTGAGCTATTTCTGATGCTTTTTCGTAACCGATTCTTGAATTCAAGGCAGTGACTAGTATTGGGTTTTTCCAAAGTCTTTCCTGGATAAGGTCTTTGTTAAACTCAATGTTGTTTATTGCTTTTTCAGAAAGTGCAATCATGGAATTTGATAATAGCTCAATTGATTCAAGTAAATTTTTTGAAATAAGTGGATATGTAACATTCAGCTGAAATGATCCAGAGGAAACTGCATTCGTTACAACGTTATCATTTCCTTGAACCTGAAAGCAAGCTTGGCAGACCGCTTCAGGTATAACCGGGTTAACTTTACCTGGCATTATCGATGAGCCTGGTTGAAGCTTAGGTAATTTGATTTCGGATATCCCTGCAAGTGGTCCTGAATTCATCCATCTTAAATCATTTGATATCTTATAAAGGCATGATGACAGGTTCTTTAAACGAGACGAGGCAATCATCAAGGGAAGTGGAATCGACATGCCTAAAAATGGAGATTGAATTTGTTTCAGCTGTAATGATGTTTTTTGAGACATTATGTTTAAGCATTCTGAAGTAGCTTTTTTTGATGAGTTTGTGCCAGAGCCAACAGCTGTTCCCCCTAAAGGAACTTCAGATAGGTTTTTTAAACAATCACTAATTTCTTCAAGACAGTATTCAAGACCATATTTCCAAGCTTTAAATTCATCTTCAAGCTTAATTGGCAGGGCGTCCATCAAATGGGTTCTGCCAGTTTTTATCAAGCCAGAAGACCTTTGTGAAAGTGCTTCTGTTTCCTTTATTAAATTCTTAAGGGATGGAATTAGATGATTTTTTACTGCCAAAGCAACTGCAATCTGTATTGAGGAAGGTATCACATCATTCGATGATTGCCCTATATTCAAGTCATCATGAGCATCAATTTTTGAATTCGATAGCTCAGAGCTTCTTTTGGCTATGACCTCATTGACGTTCATGTGTGTGCTTGTTCCGGATCCTGTCTGAAAGACATCTATTGGAAATTGATCATGCCATACTCCGTCCATCACCTCTTGACTTGCCTTCCTTATAGGTTCAAGCTTCTTTTCTTCAAGGAGTCCAAATTTGCTGTTAGCTTGAGCCATAGAGTGCTTAATTAAAGCAATTGCTGAAATTACATGTTGAGAAACCCGTTGTGAAGATATTTTGAAATTATCTATTGCAAGTTGAGTTTCTTTTCCGTAAAGTTTATTCATGTAAAAGTTAATTCTATATCTATTATTTTTTTG
>DLTY01000029.1:0-36062 GCA_002501535.1 bacterium UBP7_UBA7824 | reverse complement strand
GATGGAAAAAGTAATTGTATATATTGATGCTCATAATCTTTATAGAGCACATATGGATTATGGGATTGCGAGGGTTGATGTAAAAAAGCTTGTTCAAAATATTGTTGGCAGAAATAAAAGGCTAATAAGAGCCTATTATTATGTTGCTTTAGCAGACAGAAACTTGGATCCAATAGCACATGATCGTAAATCTAAATTTGTAGAATTTATCAACAGGCAAGAAAGAATGGAGGTCAAGCTAGGCAAGTTGAAAGTTGAAACAAGAAGAGTCTCTAAGAATATTCTTGAAACAATAAAAAAAGCATGTCAAGACAAGACCCTCCCAAGAGAAGCGATTTCAAAACTGGCAAGCTTGGAGACTTCATTAAGGGGTTTTTTGATAGATGATGCAATCGAAATCAAAGAGAAGGGGATAGATGTTCAAATAGCTGTAGACATGATCAAAGATGCTAATAAAAAAATATCAGATGTTCAAATATTGGTTTCAGGAGATGCTGACTTCATTCATCTTTTGAAAAACCTCAAGGAGATTGGACAGGTTGTTGGTGTTGTTTCCTCTAGGGGAAATGCATCTTCTGAATTGATTAATCATGCTGACTTCCATAAGCTTTTAGACAAGTCGGACTTTAAAAAACTTTCATTAAAGTGAATTGATTATGGATATTTCTGTTTTTTTAGGCATTTGTGCAATAATTCTTCTGGTTTTTGATCTTGTTGCTTATGAAAGAGTAGGGGCAGGATTGTGGTTTTTGCTGATTGTTTTTGGTTCACTTAGCCCTTCAGAAGGTCTTGCTGTCATTGTTGATCCGGCTGTAGTTACAATTTCCGCCTTGTATGTACTTGGTTTTGCTATTCAAAAAAGCGGAGCTTTTAATCTGATAGGAAGATTCTTGGTTGGAAACGAAGGGGAGCCAAAATCTGTAACAAGATTTAGGGTCGGTTTTTTCTTTTTTGTGATTGCGGTTCTTTCAATGTTTCTTAACAATACTGCTGTTGTGATAATTCTTATACCTGTTGCATTAGAGCTAGGAAGAAGAAGTGGCATCTCTACAAGCAAGCTTCTTATACCAATATCGTATGTTGCAATTTTGGGTGGAGCAATGACTCTCATAGGGACTTCAACCAATTTACTTGTTGCTCAGTCTTATTCAGAGCTTATTGCATTAAATCAGTTAGATTTTCGAAAAATAGAAATGTTTTCTTTTGCTGTTCCAGGTTTTGCTGCTGCTCTTGCAGGTGGAATTTGGTTAACCCTTTTTGGAAGAAAGTTGCTTCCTGACACCCATATTCGTGAAAACTTGACTGAAAATTATGAATTAAATAGTTTTATGGTTGCTTTTCGAATACAAGAAAATTCAATATTGATAGGTAAAAATCTTGAAGATTCAGGATTTCTTTTTGAATCAGGGGTTGAGCTTATAGAGATACACAGAAAAGATCATCATATGGTTATGGCCCCTCACAGGGATACTTTATTTGTTGAGGGTGATGAGTTTTTAGTCAGAGTTAATCCTGAGAGATGCGGATACCTTTCCGAGAAGTATGAAATACAAATGATAGGACCTGAGCAAGAGCTTCAGTCTGCTGCAGAGGAAGGCTTGAAGCTAGGTCAGGCATTAGTTGTTCCTGGTTCTCAAATGGCAGGAAGAACAATTGCAGAACTTTCATTTCGTGATCATTTTGGCTTGACTGTTCTGGGGATAAGACATGGATCAAAACCCATAAAAGGTTCATTAATGAATTATCGATTGCGTGTAGGGGACACATTGCTTCTTCATGGAACTTCAACAAATTTTGATAAGATCAACGAACCTTATTCAGATTTAGTAATTGTTTCTGAAAATAAATATAATTTTTTTCATAGGAAACATGCTAATGTTGCAATATTGGCATTATTTGCATTTATATTTTTAGCCTATAAAGGTTTTTCGTTAGATCTTGTGTCAATCATTGTTGTGGGTGGAATGTTGATTTTTAATACTGTAAAGATAGAGGAAGCAATAGAGGCAGTTGATCATAAAGTTATTGTGCTTCTCGTAGGTCTTCTTGCTTGGAGTAATGCAATGTATGAAAAAGGGATTTTTGATAATCTTGTTCAGGATCTTCAAGGCAGTCTTCAAAATATTTCCTCATCCCTAGCATTGGTTATTATTTACTTGCTAGTTGCAGTAGCAACAAGCTTTTTGTCTAATGCAGCAACTGCAATTACATTTGTTCCATTGGTACTGACCTTATGCACTTCGATGAATTGGGATCCTTATCCTTTCATGCTTGCTGTTGCGATAGCGGCTTCGGCATCTTTTGCAACACCTATTGGATATCAGACAAATACCCTTGTGTTTAGTTTGGGTCAGTATAAGTTTAAAGATTTTATAAAAATCGGAATCCCAATGACTTTGATAACTGGTGCTGCAGCTTGCTGGACAATTATTTATTATTATCTTTAATCAATAATTTCCAAATTACCAATTCTGTTTTTGTTTTCATTTTCTGATATTTTTTCTTCAGCAAATTTTGATATATTTGTAATTATTTTTTGCCAAATGTTATTTTCTAAATTTTTAGGATTTGATAAATAAGGCTTACCTGATTCGCATGTTTGAGCTATTGATGGGTCAAAAGGTATTTCACCAATTATTTTTAAATTATTCTTTACGGCAAATGAATCAATCGCATTAGGAAAAAGCGGTAGTATTTTGTTTTGTGATTTATCAAAATAACCACTCATGTTTGTAATAATTCCTATAATTTCACAATTCAATTTATCAAAAGCACTTTTTGACCTCAAAGCATCATTGATTGATGTGTTTTGAGGGGTTGTTACAAGTACGCTTCCTGATGGTTTTAATATGCTTGCTAGCGATATTAAAGGATCTCCGGTTCCTGGAGGTATATCAGCAATAAGGATATCAATCTCTCCCCATTCCACATCTTTTGTTAATTGTTCTAATGCTCTATGGACTACTGGACCTCTCCAAATCAGAGGCTTGTCCCTGCTGACTATTGAACCCATTGAAAGTATTTTTATCCCATGTCTTTCGTGCGGAATTATTGACCCTGTTTCTGTTGCTCCTGTTTTTTCAGGAAGATTAAAAAAATGAGATTGACTAGGTCCGTATATGTCTGCATCAAGCAATCCAACCTTGAATCCTTTTGAGGCAAGCCCGAGTGCAACATTAGCAGAAACCATTGATTTGCCAACTCCGCCTTTGCCTGATCCGATAAGAATCGATGCTTTGATTCTGTTTTTATTGCTTGTTGCTGTTTTCATCAAAGTATAGTTTAATTACTAAAGATGTTTTTTGGTTCAAATTCAAAATTATTTGGTGACTCAAATGTATTCCATGAAAGATTAGGGGCGGAAAGTCTCATGAACATGTTAAACATTAATGCTGGGTAACTGCCTCCGCTCAAGTTTCCACCGCCTTGTTTTGAGCCTATCCATATTCCGGTACATAAATCAGGTATGCATCCAACATACCAACCATCCCTGTTATTTTGACTTGTACCGCTTTTTCCAAAAATGACATGTTTCTTTGGTCCAATTGTTTTGTTTGTGGAGGGAAACCACTCTTGCATGCATTCTCCAGCTGATTTTGGTATCTCTGTCTCAAGGCCGTTACACATTATTGATGCAGCTGCAGTACTTTTTTCATTCTGTATCGCTTCGCCAAGTATGTGAATGGTTTTTTTGGCTGTTTGTGCTTCAAATATTTTTTGAGAGCTATTTTTGTGTTTGAAAAGTATTTCACCATTTTCAGTAGCACCAGATTCAAAAAATTTGAAATTCCTTTTTTCTCCATACGAGGCGAGGGTAGAGAAAAGTGTAGTTATTTCAAGAAGGTTCATTTCTATTGACCCAAGAGCTGCTGAAAGGTAGTTTCCCCAAGGTTTTTTAAATTTCATTTTTTCCCAGTATTCTGACATTGTCTCATTTCCTACTTTATCTAAAAGTGCGACAAAGGGAACATTAGAAGAGTTTGCAAAAGCATTGATCCAATTTGATATTTTTAAATATTCATCATCGTGATTTTCAGGAGCGTATATGCTTGAGTCATCTTCGTTCCAAAATAATGTTTGTTTATCCGCTATTTTCTGGTTTAAATCCATCCCATCTTCCAATGCAACCGTGAAAATGAAAGGTTTAATTGTGGATCCGGGACTTCTGAATGATTTTGAAAAATCATACCAATTTCCGCTTGAAGTTATTTTTTCATCTTCAAGACAATCTAATTCATCTCCATTTTCATAATTTGCTTTTTTTTCTTTTCCGGCTACTTCATGTTGAGAGGTTACAAAAGCCCTAATTGCTCCTGTTTTTGGGTCTATTGAGATCAAAGAAACACCCTCTATCCCTCCAAGCTCTTCATCAATTTTTTGCCCCTTAAGTTTTTCCATAAAAAAGCAAACAGAAGCATAAGCATTATTTTGAAGCTTCTTATCCAGGGTCGTGTTTATTAACGGGTAGTCGGAAATCTTGATGTTGGAGTTTTCTTTAAGCGAGTTGATAAAACCCGTTGCATAAAATGTTTTTTCTAACGGTTTTAATTTAATTTCATTATTTAAGTTTTCTCTATATTCTTTTTCGCTTATGAAATTCAGTTCAAGCATTCTCCCAAGAACGTTTTCTTTTCTCTGATTAGCATCATTGATATATGTAAGAGGGTCATACCTTGTTGGACTTTGAGCTAATCCAACAATCAGTGCTATCTCATGCGTTTTTAGTTCCCATGGTTTTTTTGAGAATAAGGATTCTGAAGCATTGAGCAATCCTGGATTTGAGGGAACGAAGCTAATCCATGTGTACCAATTTTCAAGTATTTCTTCTTTTGTCATTTCTTTTTCTATAAGTATTGCTGCAAAAATTTCACGTAATTTTCTAATGTATGTCTTTTCTTCACCGACAACCTCTTTAAATGCTGTTCTTGCTAGTTGTTGAGTTATGGTTGAAGCACCCTCAACAATTTTTTTATTTTTTTGATTTGCTAAAAATGCTCTCGCAATTGCAGACCCATCGACACCACCATGTGAAAAAAATCTTTTATCTTCTGCTGCAACTGCTGCAAGCATTAATGTTTTGCTTGACATTTCTCTCTGGATGTCTAATTCAGGAATTCCTGTTTTTGAATTCTTGAATTCAAATCGCTTAAAGCCATCTTGATAATATATTTGATTTCCATATCTATCTAGGTAAACTGGAGAGCTAGGAGTTTCGGCAAGTTTTTGCCTTATGTTACCCATTTCGCTTCTAACTGAAAATGAAATATAAGCTATAAAAATTAAAGAAATTGAAACAAGTGTCCTCAAAAATGCTCTAATTATTTTTAACAACATCCTGATTCTCATGATTCTTTTAATAGATTTTATTTATTACTTTCTATAATTGAGTGTTGAAATGATGACTAATTCAAATTCCATAGACTTTTTATTAAGGTGCGCTGATACTGTTATTAGCAAGGATGAACTTAAAAAAAGAATTTTAAGCAAGAAAAAATTAAACCTTAAACTAGGGGTTGACCCAACAGCTCCAGAACTCCATTTAGGACATATGGTAATCCTTAAAGCCTTAAGAAGGTTTCAGGATCATGGACACAATGTTCAAATTGTTATTGGTGGTTTTACGGCATTAGTTGGTGACCCAAGTGGTAAAAAAGCTACAAGACCGGTATTAACATCCGCTGAAATTAAAAAAAATACTAAACGTTACAAGGAGCAAGCATTATTGATTCTTGATTCAAAAAAAACAGACTTCCTTAACAATAATGATTGGCTAGGCAAACTGTCTGCTGCAGAGATATTAAAGATATGCCAGGCAAGGAGTCTCAACAGGATTATTGAAAGAGATGATTTCAGAGGTCGTTTAGAGAGGGGCGAAAGCATTAGGGTTCACGAGATTCTCTATCCAATATTCCAAGCCCATGACTCCGTTGTTATGTGTCCAGATGTAGAAATGGGCGGCACAGATCAGATTCCAAATTTCATGACAACAAGGCAGGCGATGAAGGAAAGTAGTCAGGAACCAGAGGTAGTTATCACCATGCCTCTTCTTGTAGGCCTTGATGGAAAAAAGAAAATGAGCAAATCTTACGAGAACCATATATCTCTTGAAGAGAATGCAAAAGACATGTATGGAAAATTAATGAGCCTTCCTGACGCTCCAATGAGAGATTATTTTCAATTGTTGACAGATATTGAAGACTTGAAGATTTCTGAGATTTTAACAATGCATCCAATGGATTCAAAAAAAATTCTTGCTTTTGAGGTTACTGCTTTTCTCAAAGGGAAGGAGGCTGCGCTGTCTGCAAAGTCTCATTTTGAAAAAACAATACAAAAAAAGACAGTTCCCGAGGATAGAAAAACCTTTACATATTCTGATGATATTAATTTGTTGGATGTAATTTATAAAACTGGCAATTTTTCTAGTAAAAATGAGGTAAAAAGACTTATTTCTGGAGGTGGTGTAAAGGTTGATGGAGATAGAATCAATGACTGGCAATTTTTATTTAAGCCAAGATTCAAAGGTACAGTAAAAGCTGGAAAGAGATTCTGGTTTGACTTGGAGGTATTGTGACAAAAATTACTATGAAAAATGAGGAACTGTGTGTTCCAAGCAATCCAACAATTCCTTTTATAGAAGGAGATGGAATAGGTCCAGATATATGGCAGGCAAGCGTACGTGTTTTCGATGCATCTGTAGAGAAAGCATATTCTGGAGAAAGGAAGATTGATTGGCTTGAGGTTTTGGCAGGAGAGAAAGCTTACAAAGAAACTGGCAATTGGCTTCCTGATGCGACTATAGAAGCTTTTAGGAATTATCTAGTGGGTATAAAAGGGCCTTTAACTACTCCTGTTGGTGGAGGCATGAGAAGTTTAAATGTTGCTTTAAGGCAGATTTTAGATCTTTATGTTTGCTTGAGGCCTGTTAGATGGTTTAAGGGTGTTCCTAGTCCTGTAAAAGATCCCCAAAAGGTTAACATGGTGATTTTTAGGGAAAATACTGAAGATATTTATGCAGGCATAGAGTTTAAAGAGGGAAGTGAAGACCTTAAGAAATTTTTAAATTTTCTTAAAGATGAATTTAGTGATCGATTTGATAAAATCAGATTCCCAGACAGTTGCGGATTAGGCATTAAGCCTATATCAAGAGAAGGTACTGATAGAATTGTATCTGCTGCTATAGAATATGCAATTAGTAATAACCGTAGTAGTGTTACCTTAGTTCACAAAGGTAATATTATGAAATTTACTGAAGGTGGATTCAAAGATTGGGGCTATGATGTTGCTGAAAGTAAGTTTGGTGATAAAGTATTTACTTGGAGCCAATATGATAAAATTGCTGCAGAACAAGGCACTGATAGTGCTAATAAAGCACAACAGGATGCAGTTGATCAAGGNNTACTGAAGATATTTATGCAGGTATAGAGTATGCTTTTGATTCCAAGGATACGAAAAAGTTTTTGAACTGGATGTCTGATGAATTTCCTGAAAAATATAAGAAAATAAGATTCCCTGACTCTTGCGGTATAGGGATAAAGCCAGTCTCAAAAGAGGGCACATCCAGGCTTGTAGGGTCTGCTTTTGATTTTATGTTTAAAAATAAAAGAAAAAACTTAACACTTGTGCATAAAGGAAACATAATGAAGTTTACAGAGGGCGCTTTTAGGGACTGGGGTTATGAGGTTGCAGACTCTAGAGGCGCAAAAGTTTTAGAAGAAGGGCCTTGGAGAGTTTTTGAAACTGGGGAAATTGTTAAGGATGTTATTGCTGATGCATTTTTGCAACAAATATTAACAAGGCCAGATGAATATGATGTCATAGCGACGCTTAACCTTAACGGCGATTACATTTCAGATGCGCTTGCTGCTCAGGTTGGAGGTATCGGCATTGCCCCTGGGGGTAATCTTAATTACCAATCTGGTCATGCTATCTTTGAGGCAACTCATGGAACGGCGCCAAAGTATGCAGGACAGGACAAGGTCAATCCGGGTTCAGTTATACTTTCAGGCGAATTGATGTTGAGGCATCTTGGCTGGACTGAAGCAGCTGACCTAATAATAAAAGGAATAGAGGATTCAATTGCTGACAAGCAAGTTACTTATGATTTTGCCCGTTTAATTGGTGGAGTCAAGCCTGTTAGCTGTTCTGCTTTTGGAGATTCTATTATTGAGAGGATGTAATGGATTTTAAAGAATATCAAGGAAAAAAAGTTTTATCTGAAAGGTTTGAAAATGTAGCCTTGGGGCTTGTGACTTCAAATGTGCGTGATGCTGTTGGCTATTCTTCTGAAGTTGGTTTTCCAGTAGTTATAAAGGCGCAAGTGCTTATAGGTGGTAGAGGTAAAGCTGGTGGTGTAAAGCTGGCTTTCAACCAGGAAGAGGTTAAAAGTATTGCTGATGATATATTAGGAATGGATATAAAAGGTCATAAGGTCGAAGAGATCCTTGTTGCAAAAGCTGTCGACATAAAAGAGGAATGGTACATGAGCATTACTTTTGATAGAGCAAATCGCTCTATGACACTTATTTTTTCTGTCGAAGGTGGTGTTGATATAGAGCAGGTTGCTCATGAATCGCCAGAAAAGGTTCTTAAAATGCCAATCAATTCATTGGAAGGTTTGGAGATTTCTGACTTGAAAAAAAGATTACTTGAAGCAGGTTTGAACAAGAGCCATGTTGATGAGCTTGTAAAAATAATAATCTCTTCATATGCCATGGTTGTAGACAAAGACCTGACTCTTTTAGAAGTCAACCCTCTTGTCTTAACTGATGATGAAGAAATTGTTATTCTTGATTGCAAAATGAGTGTTGATGATACTGCTGAATTTAGACAATCAGCATTGTTTGAAATGAATTCAGAGGATGGTGACGCCAGGGAGAAGATGGCAAAAAAGCAAGGCTTTTCTTATGTTCATCTAGAAGGAGACGTAGGTATTATTGGAAATGGAGCAGGTTTGGTTATGGCAACTATGGATGCTGTTAAAAATGCAGGCGGAGAACCAGCTAATTTTTTAGATATAGGTGGAGGTGCAAAAGCGGAAGTTGTAAATAACGCTTTGAAGCTTGTTGAAGGAAACCCAAAAGTCAAATCAATATTTATTAATGTTTTCGGTGGCATTACGAGAGGAGATGAGGTTGCTAGAGGTATAGCTGACGTTGTAAACGAATCTGCTCCTAGGGTTCCAATAGTGATAAGACTAACTGGGACAAGAGCAGAAGAAGGTTTGGAGATTTTAAAAAATGAAACGGATTTAAGCGTTACGGATGTTATGGATGAAGCTGCAGAGCTTGCCGTTAAGTTAGGTGATGAGTCATGAGTATTTGGTTAAACGATAAAACAAAAGTTATAGTTCAGGGAATGACTGGAAGAGAAGGGACTTTCCATACTGGAAATATGATCAAGTATGGAACTAATGTTGTTGCTGGTGTTACTCCTGGAAAAGGAGGAGAATCACATTTAGGCCTACCAATTTTTGATAACTGTTCCGAGGCGGTTAAGGGCACTGGTGCTACCGCTTCTGTTATCTTTGTGCCGGCAAGATTTTGTCTAGCCGCTGTTCAGGATGCTGTTGTCTCAGGTGTTAAGTTTTTGGTTGTTATCACTGAAGGTATACCTTTGCATGATGAAATAAAAATCGGAGCATTGGTCAGAAAGGAGGGGGTTATCATGGTTGGACCAAATTGTCCCGGTATCTTTTCTGTAGGGCAAGCTTCAATGGGGATTATGCCTTCTAGTATTTTTAAAAGAGGTAACATTGGACTTGTTTCAAGGTCTGGAACATTAACTTATGAGCTTGTTGACCTGATAAGCAGAGCAGGCTTAGGGATCTCAACAGCTGTTGGAATAGGTGGAGACAGGGTGATAGGAGCTAGGTTTATTGAAACCTTAAAAGCTTTTAATGATGATGAAAATACACTTGCTGTTGCTATGGTGGGGGAGATAGGAGGTTCAGACGAGGAAGAAGCTGCTGAAATAATCCCTTCGCTATCTAGAATTTCAAAAAATATAGTAGGTTTTATAGGCGGAAGAACAGCTCCTCCAGGAAAAGCTATGGGTCATGCAGGAGCCATTGTGGAAGGCAACAAGGGAACACCACAAAGCAAAGTAGAAGCCTTAGAGTCGGTTGGGGTTCCTGTGCCTGAAAAGCTATCTGAAATACCAGATATTTTAAAAGGCTTTATTTCTTAGACAGGGTATTTTTAAGCTTAAAGAATCGTGTTATTTCTTTTTCTTTAAGTATTGCAATATAAAGAATTATTGTTGCGGGAAGTGATGCTTCTATTCCTATAGATCCCCCTGTTATCAAATCATTGCCTTCTTTGTATATTGCGCCAAATTCTCTTCCTATATCTGTTCCAGATACAGATATGCCAAGTATCGGCCCCTGAATAAAGTTCCATGAAAAATGCCACCACCATGCATACCAAAGATTGCCTGTTTTAATGATTAGTTTTGCCATAATCCAGCCTGCTAAAAAAACATTTACTCTAAATAGCCACTGAAGAATGTCTGCTTCACCTGTGAGTACAGCTTGATCCCAATGAACATAAGAGAAGACAAAAGAAGAGAGTGTTAAGGGTATCCAGGCTGGACAGGTATATGTTAGTGTTCGGAAAATATAACCTCGAAAAAGAATCTCTTCAAAAAGTGCTGCGATAACCAGAATTCCAAACATTTCACCAAGAAGGCTGGGATTCAATCTACCAGATATGTTTGTGAAGGGGTCAATTGAGCCTGTTAGAAGCGAAGGAAGAAGGCAGGCAATGAATATTGCTGCACCATAATTAAAACCCTCAAGACCTTCCTGTAGCCTTTTTTTTGTAACACTTAAGCCCAAGGTTCCTTTTTTGTCAAAGAAGGTAAAGAAAAATTCTGATATGAATATCAAAATAAGCATTGCAAGTATTGGTCCTACTGATGCAGATCCTGGTATGTATCCCTGCACAACATCTAAACCACTTACAACTACAAAAGATCCAAGGATTAGTGCAATCAGATAAAGTATTATTCTCAGATTTGTTCTTAAGATTCCTGATTCACACCTAAGGAGGGTTCCACCATGTTTTTTGCTGGTGTAGGCATTAAAGCAAAATGAACTTAACAAGTAAAGAATAAAAAATACTACAAGAACCACACTCATTTGTAAGAGTTCATTATCTCTGTAAGGGTTTCTTCTGTAGGCCTTGTTGTTTCTTCTTCTAGAGATGCTAGTGGAGTTTCACAGAGTCTCATTTCTTGATAGATGTTCTTTTTGGAGTTATCAAGATAAAGAAGGCCCGTTAGATGTTCACCTTTAGCCATTGAGTCATTGATTGCGCCAATAGCTGCATTTCTGTTGTGGACATCGTAATCTTCTTTCGTTCCTGTTAGTCTTATTGTTGATCCATCATGCATTTCAACATCTGTTGATTCGCCTTGAGGTATGTCAATCTCATCAATCGGTGTAAAGCTAGGAATGTAATCTAAAGTTTGAAGCTCTATATCGTGATCTTTAACATAGTTGTAGCTTCTGGTGCTTCCTTCGTGATTGTTGAAGGTTACGCAAGGTGATATTACATCTATTACTGCTGTCCCTTGGTAGCTTAGTGCTGCCTGTATCAATGGGGTGAGTTGCTTTGGTGCACCTGAAAAACTTTTTCCAACAAAACCACACCCTAATTGAATTGCTAAACTGGTCAGGTCAATCGGTGGAATTTCGTTTGGAACTCCTTTTTTAGACTTTGATCCTTCATCTGCTGTTGCTGAAAATTGACCTTTTGTCAAACCGTATACACCATTGTTTTCAACAATATAAACCATAGGTGCATTCCTTCTTACACAATGTACAAATTGACCTATCCCTATACTAGCTGTATCACCATCACCAGAGACGCCCAAAACGGTAAGTTTTCTATTTGCTAAAGCCGCACCGGTAGAGACTGAAGGCATCCTTCCATGAACTGTATTGAAGCCGTGTGACTTGGATAGAAAATATGCAGGAGTCTTAGAGCTACAGCCTATTCCAGACATTTTTGCTACCATATGTGGTTTTATTCCATTATTAAAACATGCCTTGATGATCTTGTCAGTTATTGAATCATGCCCACATCCAGCACATAAGGTTGATTTTCCACCTTTATACTCTTGTATTGGTAATCCAAGTATGTTTTCTTTACTCATGCTTTTTTATTTATTTTAATTTGTGTATTTTCAATTATGTTAGCTGATATTTTTGATGCTGCCATTGGCATTCCATCTGAATAAGCACATGATTTAATTTTTTTAATATTTAATGAGTCCAATTCTTCTTTTATCAAGTTGAACATTTGAGCATCTCTGTTTTGTTCTATTATGAAAATTTCTTCATGTGAATCTATAAACTCATTAACTTTTGGAGACAAGGGTAGGGCCCTGATTCTAAGGTAGTCAATTTCTACTTTTTGTTCTTGCAGGATATCTATTGTTTCCTCAATAGCTGTATGAACGGTACCGTAGGATATCACACCTATTTTTGACTTGCTTGATGAGTGTTCTATTTTTGGTTGAGGCATTTTTACCCTAAGGCCTTCATGTTTTTTTGCTAGCCTTTTCATGTTGCGTTCATAAACTTCAGGATCTTCTGAATATGTTGCATCTTCATCATGCCCGCTACCTCTTGTGAAATAAGAGGAGTCTGGATGTGGGTTTCCTGGAAGTGTTCGATAAGGTATGCCATCTCCATCAACGTCTCTGTACCTGCCCCAAGATTCAACTTTATTTAAATCTTCTTCTTTTAGTATTTTGCCTCTATCAAAAGGCTTATCAGGATATTCGAAATCATCACTAATCCAAGGGTTCATGCCTAAGTCTAGATCAGAAAGCACAAAGGTTGGAGTCTGAAACCTTTCTGCAATATCAAAAGATTTCCACCCAAACTCAAAACATTCCTTTGGGGTTGCCGGGATAAAAACAGGATGTGTTGAATCTCCGTGTCCAAGTTTATAGCAAAAATTTATATCCGACTGTTGTGTTCTTGTTGGAAGCCCCGTTGAAGGGCCTACTCTTTGTATGTTCCAAAAAACACCTGGAACCTCTGCGTAATAGCCTAAACCAATAAATTCTGTCATCAGTGATATTCCTGCTCCACTTGTTGTAGTCATTGATCTAGATCCAGCCCAGCCTGCACCAAACACCATTCCTGCTGCTGCTAATTCATCTTCTGCTTGGACAACTGCATATGTTTTTGAACCATCAACATATTCTCTATGCTGTTTCAGGTATCCAATTAAGCTTTCTGCTAAAGAGCTTGAAGGTGTAATAGGGTACCATGCAAGAAAGGTAACGCCTCCAAAAAGAGACCCTAAAGCTCCAGCTTGGTTCCCATCAACTATCATTTTATCCTTGGTTAAATCTCTTCTTTCAACCCTCCAAGGTTGATTTTTTTTGTGATTTTCTTTTATGTAATTTCTACCTTCATCAATCGCTGTTAGGTTCAGCTCGATAGCTTTTTGTTTGTTGTTGAATTGATGTTTTAGAGCTTCAACAATTGCTTCTTGCTCTATCCCTATAATTTCAGACAGAGCTCCAACATAAACTGTATTTGTTATAAGTTTAGCGAGTTTAGAGTTGACACCTCTGGCTATTTTTGAACAAGGAACATCATAGAGAATTAAATCATCTCTTTCTACTGGCATACGGGTATCACTGTTGTATATAACCACTGAACCTTTCTTTAATTTGCTTAAATCTTTTTCCCAGGTGTCTGGATTCATAAGAATTGCTATATTGGTGTCATCAGCTGGAGCAGGGTAACCTTCTTCGGTAACCCTTATTAAAAACCAAGTTGGCAGGCCAGCTATATTCGATGGGAATAAATTTTTTCCTGAAACTGGTAACCCCATTTTAAACAAAGCTCTATGGATTATTAGGTTTGCACTTTGTGATCCTGAACCATTGGCAGTCCCTACGGAAATCATTAAATTGTTAATTATTGTTTTCACTACAAAAGTGCGATTCTATATTACGTTCCATAGAACGTAACGATAGTGTTAGGATAAATGTGTAATTTATGAAAAACAAATTTTCTGGAAGTAAAAAAGATTGCTTGCTTTCTAGCTCCCAATGCGACTTTGGCTTTGAAGCCAAGGATATAAATAAAATCAAACCGATAGGTGATCGAATAATAGGGCAAGAAAGAGCAGTTGAGTCTATTCAGTTTGGCTTGAGGATGAAAAAGCCAGGCTATAACATTTTTGTCTCAGGGATATCTGGATCTGGTAGGAATTCAACAGTTCAAAAATATGTAGACCATTTGTCTTCAAGAGCGACAGTGCCAAATGATTGGTGCTATGTGCATAATTTCTCACAACCAGATGAACCTTTGGCGCTAAGCTTAAGTCCGGGAAGGGGCAGGAAGTTCTCTGAAGACTTGGAAAATTTAATGAATAGGTTAAAGGATGAAATTCCAAATGCCTTTGAAGGTGGTGAATACAAGGAAGAGTTAGACAAGCTACGCAAAAAAGGCTCTGAGATGAAGAAAGGAATAATCAAGGAGATGGAGGAGATTACATCTTCTCATAACTTTTTGCTCAAGAAGACAAGCATGGGGATAATCACTATTCCAATTTGGGAAGGAGAGCCGATAGATGAAAGAAAGTTTAGGGCACTTCCTGAAGAAGTTAAGGAGCAAATGCAAGAAACCCAAGACAAGCTTCAAGAAGAGCTCAACGATCATTTAGAGCAGATTCAAAAGATAGATGATGAAATACAGAAAGAAGTGAATGATCTCGACAGAAGGCTTCTTCTTTTTTCTGTTGGAAGACATATGAGAAGACTTCAGGAAGATTACAGAGATATGAAAAATGTTTCAGATTGGCTCATTGAGCTTCAAGAAGATGTGTTGAAAAATGCAGATTCTTTCAGAAAGAAAAATGAACCTCAAGGACAGGTTCCGGTTTTGGCTATGCCAATGCCTTCCGGCCCTAATCTTAGGAAATACAGTGTTAATCTGATTGTCGACATGTCAAAAGAAGAAGGCTCACCTGTTGTTCTTGAAAAAAATGCAACTTTTGCAAATCTTGTTGGAAAGATGGAAAGAAGGGTTGAGATGGGAATGATGACAACTGACTTCACGATGATTAAGGCAGGAGCTTTGCATCGAGCGAATGGGGGTTACATTGTTTTAGAGGCAATTGATGTTTTAAAGCATCCAATCGCTTGGGACGGTCTCAAAAGAGCATTAACTGATGGCCAGGTGTTGATAGAGGATATTGCGGACCATGCTGGATACGCAACCACAACAACAATGAAACCAAAACCAATTCCAGTTGACCTAAAGGTTGTCATGATTGGCAGCCCTTGGGTCTATCACCTTTTAGCTTCTCACGATGAGGACTTTAAAGAGCTTTTTAAGGTTCGAGCAGATTTTGATAGCAGTTATGGTTCAGACAGTGAATCCTTTGAGGATTATTGCTCTTTTGTTAAAGAGAGAGTCAATGAGGAGGATTTGCTCAATTTTGACCTTTCTGCAATTCAGAGCTTGTATAGGCACGGGGTTAGATTGGCAGGAGACAGAAGTAAGGTTTCGACAAAGTTCAGTGTGATAACAGACTTAATGAGAGAATCTAGCCAAGTGGCGTCAGACAAAAACCAAAATCTAGTCAGCTCTTTAGATGTTGAAGAGACTCTTGAGGCTAGAAAAAGAAGGAATAGCTTGATTCCGGACCGTATGCAAGAAATGCTAGAAAGGGAGCACATCCTTGTTGAGACAAGTGATTGCAAAATTGGCTCGATAAACGGCTTGGCAGTTTTTACCATTTCTGATGAATCTTTTGGAAAGCCCAGCAGGATAACAGTTAACACATTTCAAGGCAAAGGTGGAATTGTCAACATAGAGCGTCAAGCTGATCTTTCCGGAAGCATACACAATAAAGGCGTGATGATCCTTTCAGGTTGGCTACATGAAAAATTTGGAAAATACAATTCTTTATCTGTTTCAGCTTCAATTGCATTTGAGCAGTCTTACGGAATGGTTGATGGGGATTCAGCCTCGTCAACAGAGCTTTACGCTATTCTTTCCAGCATTTCTGAAATTCCAATAAATCAAGGCATTGCCGTAACTGGCTCAGTTAATCAAAAAGGTGAAATCCAGCCAATTGGTGGCGTTAACGAAAAGGTGGAAGGTTTTTACGATCTTTGCAAGGTAAGAGGCTTAACTGGAGAACAAGGAGTCATGATTCCTCATCAGAATGTAGAGAATTTAATTCTTTCAAAAGAGGTTGTTGAATCTATAGAAAAAGGTGAGTTCAATGTATGGGCAGTCAAAACAATTGAGGAAGGCATTGAAATACTTACGGGTAAAAAAGCTGGTAAATGGAATGATGTAAAAAAAACATGGTCAAAAGGGTCCATTTTTGCTGAAGTTGAGAAAAGGTTGCAAGATTACAGAGAGTCTCCAAGACTTGAGCTTGAAGCCTGGAATGAAAAGGTAGAAAAAAAGAAAAAGAAAAAGAGCCCAAAGAAAAGCAAAGCAAAAAAACCTTCAGCAAAGAAAAAATGATAAAAAAGATTTTATTTTTACTTCTTGTATTTTTTTCCCCAACAGTTAACAGCAATAAAGACCTTTCTGAAGAGCTGTCTTATTTTCAATCATTAATAGGAAAAACATATGAAGGCGAATTTGCTGCTACTCCTCAGGGAAGCTCTATGGTAGATGTGCAATACTGGGAACGGATTTTGAATGGAAACGGAATACGAATCACTCATTCAATTAATGATGGAGAGTATGGTGGAGAAATAGTGATTATGTGGGATAGGGAAAAAGAGGTCTTGACCGGTTGGTATTTTACGACTGCTGGTTTTTATACACAGCAGAAATATCATATCGAGGATGATGCTCTCGTAAGTTATGAGGATGTTGTTGGCAATGAGAATGGGATTACAGCTGTT
Source organism: bacterium UBP7_UBA7824 (assembly GCA_002501535.1). GTDB lineage: Bacteria > UBP7 > UBA6624 > UBA6624 > UBA6624 > UBA6624. The sequence goes on along the minus strand of DLTY01000029.1, from coordinate 19,160 downwards.
AGATCTAGTACGAAAATTATTGATAATGGATTCCATAGAAAAACCGAATACTTCCTTGAAGAGGAATGGGTTTATGGGCACGAGCTTTTTTACGAAGAGGTTCTTGACAAAGAGGTGATTTTTAAATGACTAGTCGTGTATTAGCACTTCTTTAAAATCATCACTTATGACTGTTTTCAGGCCTATAGACTGGGAAACTAGGCTGATAATCTCATAAACTTTCATATCAACAACAAGTGTAAATCTTTCATTCAGGCTACCTAAAGTTTCTTCAGAAATGTCTAAATTAATCTCAAAGCTTGAATTTGCTTTTATTTCCTCTAATAGCTCAAGGATCGTTCCATCATGGTTAATTGACACATGGTCATCTATGTTCCATAAATCATTCAGCCCTTCTTTGTTTTCTTGAATTTCTAAAGTTTTATCTTCAGTTGTGCTTGTTTTGTTGAAAACGTCTAAATTTACAAGAGTTATGCCTATTAAAAGAACACTTATTAAAATTATCCATTTTTTCATCGCAACTTAATCCTATAATCTAAATTTAGGTTATGAAAAAAATGGTTGTTATAAGCCTTGACGGTGTACCTTTGACGGTTTTGAAGAGTTTCTTGGAAAGAGGGTTGATGCCAAAATTGAAAAAGGTGATTGCTGAAAGCGGTTTTGATCCAGTGGAGATCAAATCAGTTCACCCTTGTGAATCTGCAACTGCTTGGACTAGCTACATGACTGGCAACAACCCTGGCAAACATAATATTTATGGTTTTGTTGATAGGCATGTTGCTAGCGAGAAAAAGGGAATGTATATAGTTAACTCTAGCTATAGAGATGGAGACAGCCTGTGGAAGATTCTGTCTGACAATGATTTAAGGCCTGTTGCAATCAATGTTCCTCTCAACTTTCCTCCAGAGAATGTAAACGGAGTGGTTGTAGGAGGGTTTCTTTCTCCACCTGGTAACAAAGGGATCGTTCATCCTCCTCACTATGAAGGTTATTTGAATGAAGTTGGCTACAAGCCAGATCCAGACAACAGCCTTGTGAAAAAGGATTTGCATGCCTGGTATGAAGACCTTGTCAAAACTGAAAGTGTGAGGATTGATTTTTCAAAAAAAATATTTCAAGAAGAGAAGTGGGATTTTTTTCATTTGCATGTAATGGGAACTGACAGGCTGCATCATTTCTTATGGGAAAAATGGGAAGATGATGATCCCTTTTGGCGAAAGAAATTTGAAGATTTTTATTCTGAAATAGATTCACAAATTGCTTGGTTTTTTGAGAAGGGTAAGGATTGTACTTTTGTGATGCTTTCAGACCATGGGTTCTGTGGCACCAGGTATGAGCTCGACTTAAATGCATGGCTTATCGAAAGATCATTATTAAAGCTAGAAGAGGGTTCATCATCTTTTAGCCCCTTGATGCTTCCTGAAACTAAAGCTTTCTCTTTGCTTCCAGGAAGGATTTATCTAAATCTGAAAGGTAGAGAAAACTTCGGGACTGTTTCTAAAAAGGATTATGAAAGCATAAGGGAAAAAGTTCGTCTTGACCTTTTGCAAATCAATGACCCTTCTGGAAAAAAAGTTTTTAGAGATGTTTACAACAGAGAAGATGTTTATTTTGATGATTTTTCAAATGAGGATTTTTTCCTTAGCGAAGATAAGAAAGATGTTACAAAATATGACTTAGCGCCTGATTTGATTTGTTTTCCTGAGGATGGTATTGACCTGAAGGCAAGTTTTGAGTCAGGATCAGAGGTTTTTTCACATTCTCTTATTACTGGAATGCATACTTTCGACAATGCTTTTCTGTGGGTTTCAGACAAACAGGCTGAAGAGGGATCCATCCTTGATATAGCCCCATCTGTACTAAAGAGAATGAAGATTAAATTTAGAATGGATGGAAAGGTTATATTTTGATAAAAAAAATTAGAAATTTTGCCATAGTTGCACATGTTGATCACGGAAAGTCAACACTTGCAGATCGAATACTAGAAATGACAGGAACTGTTGATTCCAGAAAAATGAGAAATCAATTTTTAGACAAAATGGATATAGAGAGAGAAAGAGGGATAACTATAAAGAGTCAAACTGTAACCGTTTTTCATGACTACAATGGTGAAAATTATCAACTTAATCTTATTGACACACCTGGACATGTTGATTTTACATATGAGGTTTCAAGAGCTCTTGCTGCTTGTGAAGGAGTGGTTCTTTTGATAGATGCATCACAGGGCATAGAGGCTCAAACGGTTGCCCATTTTGAGCATGCAAAAAAGTTAAATTTGAAGATAATTCCATGTTTGAATAAATGTGACTTGCCTAACCTGGATATGAATGATGCCATTATTGATGCTGCAGATTATTTAGATGTTGACCCAGATGACATCATGCAGATTAGCGCAAAAAGCGGCTTAGGGGTCAAGGAGCTTCTTGAGCAGATTATTTTGAAAGTTTCCGCGCCAAAAACAACATCAGAGTATTTTAGAGGATTGGTTTTTGATTCAGAATACGACAGTTATCGTGGTGTTATAGCACATATAAGAATCATTGATGGCGAGATTCGGAAGAATGAAAAACTCAGTCTTATTGGGACGAACACAAACCTAGATGCTCTGGAGATAGGTTATTTCAGAGATTCAAAAGTTTCAAAAGAGGTTCTTTCATGTGGTGAGGTTGGTTATGTTGTTACAAATTTAAAAAACATCAGCGAATGTCGTGTTGGTGACACCATTGCTTTGAAAAAAAATGTGGAAAAAGTTAAAACCTTAGGAGGCTACGAGCCAGCAAATCAAATGGTTTTTTCAAGTTTTTATCCTGTGGATGGAAAAGATTTTGAAAAATTAAGAATCAGTGTTGAAAAACTATCTTTAAATGATGCTTCAATAACATGGGATGTTGAAAACAGCCCATCTTTTGGATTTGGTTTAAGGATGGGTTTTCTTGGACCGCTCCATAAAGAGGTTATACAGGAAAGGATAGAAAGAGAATTTAATCTTGAGATCATATCGACTGCCCCAACTGTATCTTATAAACTTGTTACAGCAGATAAAAGTTCACATCATATAAAAAGAATTAGAGATATACCTTATGACAAGAATATACGTGAATGGATGGAGCCAATAGTTGATGCAACTATTTCTTTCCCAAAGGATTATCTAGGGAAGGTCATGGAATTGGTGCAAAAGAGAAGAGGCTCTTTTTCCTCAATGGAAAATAACGGTTACAGAGTTTTTGCAAAATATGAAATACCTTTGGCCGAAGTTGTGAATAACTTTTTTTCAAATTTAAAATCAGCAACTCAAGGATATGCTGGTTTAGATTACAAGTTTTCAGGATGGAGAAGTTCCGACCTTCAGGTTGTAGAAATACATGTAGCTGGAAATTCGGTCGAAGCTTTAGGGGGGATAATCCCAAAAGATGATATTTATTCTTTCTCAAGATCGCTTGTTGACAAGTTGGCTAAAGAGATACCAAGGCATCAGTTTAAAGTGCCTGTGCAAGCTTTTTCTGGCGGAAGAATAGTTGCCGCTAAAACCATTCCTCCTTACAGGAAGGATGTTATAGCCAAGTGTTATGGTGGTGACATAACGAGAAAAAGAAAACTTTTAGAGAAACAGAAGGAAGGAAAAAAACGACTGAAGCAGGTTGGAACAGTGGCAATACCACAATCAGCCTTGCTTTCAATTTTAGATCTATGAAGCCCGGTTTTTTGCTTGTTGACAAGCCTTCAGACCATACAAGCCATGATGTTGTTGCGAGAATTAGAAAAAAGATTGAAATAAAAAAAATTGGACATTGTGGAACCTTGGACCCTTCAGTTACTGGTTTGCTTGTTTTGGCGGTAGGTAGGGAGGCAACAAAGCAAAGTGCTTATATAACTGGTCTAGAGAAGGTTTATTTCGGGCAAGGTAAATTAGGTGTTGAAACCCCTAGTCAAGATCTTGATACTGAGCCGATATCAGTTAAAGATGCTAGCCATGTGACTATGAAGAGCCTGGTTGATTCTGCCACCACTTTTGAAGGAACGATAATGCAAAGACCTCCAATGTTCTCTGCCGTTAAGAAAAATGGTGTCCCGCTATATAAGCTTGCTAGAAAAGGTTTGAATGTTGATAGGGAAAGGAAAGAAAGAGAGGTTTATTTCTTCAGAATTAAAAATTTAAAATTACCTTATTTCGATTTCGAAACAAAGGTGTCAAAGGGGACGTATGTAAGAACATTGGTAAATGATATAGGGTTAAATTTAGGGTGCGGCGCAGTTTTGTCTCAATTGAGAAGGGTTAGCTGCGGTCCTTTTGACATAAGTGATTCTCATACATTGGATTATTTGCTTTCTGTTGAAAAAAAACAAATAGAGTCATTGATTATCGGATCACAGATTAAGATGTAATATGTATATTGTGAATTTTTTAAGATTGTTTTTTTTGCTTTTGTTTTTTAATTCATGTGCGAAGACTGCAACTGCCGGACAGGGAAGCGTCACTCTTGTAGATTTAGAAATGGGTTTTAGGGGCAATGTCAACCCATATAATTATTTTTATTATTTTGCTTTCATGCTTGAGGAAAATGTTGAAGCAGTCAAAGAGCTTGGTTTGCTTGGACAGAACACTCTTGTTTTAAAAAAGCAAGATGGTTCTTTTTTTGATTGCGTTAATGATGATTGCACTCAGATGCTTGCAAATCTTCCTGTAAAAATAATTCATCCTAATATTTCAGATTTCACGTCTGTAATTACTGATATAGACATTCTTGCGTCGACAATTACATTAGAGCACACTTTTTCGGAGGAGATTCCAATAGATTCTTTGGTTTATTTGGGGTTAGGTGATAACCTAGCTCCAGCAGCTAGTGTTTTGACTCCAAATCGTGGAGAGTATTGGACAAGGTATCTGCTTTATGTAGCTGATTCAGACCTTACTGGAGGACAGCCAAAATTTCTTCATGGAACAGGGGGTAAAAAAATAGAGGGAACCGAGGAGGTTGATTACATTTACCAACCGCCTTCCGATCTTGATTTTTTGACTGACTGGTATCAATCAGCTGAAGTATATGGGCTTGATCATTATGAGGCAGAAAGCACTTCTTCAAATGCTATTAGGTTCACATTAAGGCTCGATGAATGGCTTGGCGATGTCGATACTTTTAAATTTCAGATTCTGGTTAGCTCAGGCGGAGGTGTTGACTTTGTGACAAATGAGCCAGGAAATGAAACGGGATTTAATATTGATTGGTTGGATCCATACGTAATCGAATTGCCTTCAAGCCTGATTAAAGGTTTTGAGTATAGTGAAGACTTGAACGGTATTGAAAATTCATTTGATACAAGTCAGTCTGCAGCTGATCTGATATGGTGGAGAGTTTACGTTAGATGAAAAACTTTCTTGCAGATTGGCTAACATTTACTTTTATCATTGCTGTTGTTTGGTTTGCAGGCAGGGGTTCAGGTTACATCAAAACTGAAAAAACATTTGAGCAAAAAGTCAGGATTGCAGCTATGGCTGACATAGAACCAGAACAGATAGAGCTTTTGAGAATTGAGGGTATGTTTCACGAACCACCTAGGCTAGAGAGTTTTGAATTAAAAGCACCTAATGCAAATTTAGGGAGAATAAAAATAAGAAATTTACATATCAATATAAAAAAAATGACCTTTGAAGAAGATGTGTTGGGAATTAATAACTATTCATTAAGTCAACTAGTACCCAAAGAGGCAAAGGCGGGAAAGATCAGTTTTGATTTGCTGTGGTCTGACCTGGAAACAAGCATATCTAAAATCATCAAAGACGCAGTACCAAAAGTTTTCTTTGATAGAGAGGTAAGCCTTGAAAATATATCAGGACAATTACAGCTTGTAATTGGTAGTGCTGATGATATAGAGATGATACCCGCTGAGCTAATTATAGAAAAAGAAGGATTCATAAGGTTTAAAGTTTATCCAAATGGATGGCTTTTAAATGAGCTGCCAGAATCATTTAGGGATCAGGTTTTAGCTGAAATGCCAGGACATAAAGGTTTGGGCTGGGAGTGGAGTGAGGAATACCTTGAAGACTCTATTGTTTTTACAGGCTTGATTTCAAATTGAGCTCTTTTGTCAGATAGATGGATATAAAAGATTATGGAAAATGCCCTAGTCAAAAAGAGATGGATGCTTATATTGGTTATTTTGAATCCAATTTAGATTCATGGAAAAGAAAGAAGATAATTACCGAAGATGTTGATTATGTTTTAAATTTTTCATCAAGAATTTTTAGAACATTGGCAAACGAGAGGGCCTTGACTTTTTCCTCTCATCAAAAAATTATAGAATCAAGTTTAGCGTACTTCTGCTGGCCAAATGATCTTATTTTGGACACATTAGGTCCAATTGGTTTTACAGATGATACATTTCTTCTTTGTTTTGTTTTCCTAAGCGCCTTTAGAGCTTCGGCAAAAGCATTAAGCAGCTTTAATCTTATTTTTGACAAATGTAATTTGATTATCGATAACTCAAAGTCTTACCTGGGGAGCGGGATAAAAAAACAGCTTGAAGCTTATGTTCAGCAATCTCTTGATGAACAGGAATAGAATAGTAGCACTAATGTCAGAAACACATAAAAGAATCGAGGAAGCCTTTAAATCTTCAAGGTTGAAGAAAGATCATTTTTCAATTCAAACTTTCAATATGCTTAGGGCACAGATAAAAAATGCACGAATTGAAAAAATGGCTGATTTAACTGAAGAGGATGTGTTAAAGGTTGTGAAGAAAGAGTGTAAGCAACTCAACGAGTCAATGGAAGCATTTAAGCTTAGCGGATCAGAAGAAGGCTATCAGGAATCCTCAAGGAGATATAAGCTTATTGAGCCGTTCCTTCCTGAGGAAGCTTCTGAGGATGTGATTGTTTCTGCTGTTGACGAAGTGCTTTCTTCGACTCAAGATAAAAGTAATTTTGGCCCAATAATGGGTCAGGTCATGGCTAAGCTCAAAGGTCAAAATGTAGATGGAAAAAAGGTTCGAGAGATACTTCAAAGGAGAATTTGATGAAAAATTTGTTTTTTATTTTTATTGTTTTTTTTAGCTTTGCTTGTTCGTCTGAAAAAGAAGCTGTTCCCGGGGAGGGACAAGTGCAAAGCTTCAGTGAGGGAAAAGTTCCACAAGCCAATTTTGAAAATATAACTTATTCAGATGAAAAAATTGTTTATTTTTCAAGTAATTGGGAAAACAAAAGCGGAAGTGAAGCCTTTAACAGATTGATTAAGCCCTTGATTCAAAAGGATGTTGATATTGTTCTTGACTTTGTAACTGTTTATGAAAGTGACGAGAGGATCATGGAAGCATCAATGTGTTTGGATTCTGTCGAAAAGCAAAATGAATATAGGTCCAATGCCCTTGCTTCATATGATGCTTGGAGCTCTCTTGAAGGAGATGTGATAAGCCTTGAATCTCTTTTGGGCTTGGCTACAGAAGGCGATAGGTCTTCTTTGGCAGCATGTCTTGAGAGTGGCATCAATGCCAATGATGCAAAATTAGAAAGAGAAATGGTTGTTAATGGCATTGTTAAAGGGGGTGACCTTGAGATACCTACCTCACATGGTTTAATCAGAACCAGAATGCTGCCATTCTTGATGGTTGGGCCTTATATGTTAGGTTCAAACATCGACACTGCACAGGTTTTAGAGCTTCTTGATAGCTTTGATAACAGTTCTGAATTCAAAAGATCTAAGATTATTGTTGTTGAGGGTGATTGTGATGGCTGTAGAGTTCAAAATTTTGTAAACAAAATAGCCGGAGCTTTTGGAGTTGAGTATATTGAGTGGAGGGTTTCTGGAGACCCTGTGGGTGACCAGTATCTTGATGCATATGAATCAGATGTTCTTCCATTGATAATGCTTGAGAATGTAAGCGTTCCAAGGAATGTCGAGGAATTTATTGAAAAACACGGATCTTTCTCGATTCTTTCAGGAACATTATATGAAGGTGTCTATAAGATGAAGAATTTAGACAAGATAGAAGGGGGGCATCTTGAGGGCTCTCCGGATGCGCCAACTTTGCATGTGTTTGAAGACTTTGAATGTCCAGGCTGTGCAGCATTCAACATTAGGGAGTATCCTGCATTGAAAAAAACCTTTATAGATACAGGTCTCATATCCCATTCTTTCCATCACTATCCATTGCCAATGCATCAAAATGCTTATGAGGCAGCAATTGCTTCTGAGTGTGCGTATGAGCAAGGTAAATTTTGGGAGTATAAGGATAAGTTATTTGCGAATCAGAAATCTCTTTCTGGTAGTGATTTAGTTAGATACGCAACAGAGGTTGGTTTGGATATAGAGAAATTTAGATCTTGCAAGAATGGAACAAAGGCAAAAGATAGGGTCAACAAGGACAAAGAGATCGGTCAGTCTTTATCTCTTCCAGGCACTCCAGCATTTATTTTTCCTCCCTACAAGCTTGATTCAAGCTCATTGGGCTACTTGCCATTTTTAATTGATCTTGTCTCGGAAGAAAAATGAAAAAAATAATAAATTTATCTCTCTTGTTTGTTCTCGCATTTGCAAAAGGTGACGCAACACTTCCAGAAACTCCATTTTGGCCCATGGCGATAGGGAATAAATGGATTTATGAGTTTAAAGGGAACCTGACAAGCTCTGTGGTGAATTCGTCATTTGAAATAGAAATTGTTGACAGGGTTATAAAAGATGGTTATACATATTGGCTCGTTTCAGGATACCCTGGAAAATTAGGCCCCTTCAAGCAAGAAACCTTAAAAGTTAGATACAACTCACAAATAAAAGGCTACCTTTACAGAACACCTTCGGGGGACGAGCTTCCGTTCTTGCCTTTTGACCCTGAAGGTGCTAGAACCTACAAGGTTGCTTCAGGAAATGCTGAAGGTTGGGATTTAGCAAACTCTATGAAGTACCACGTATGCAAAGGTTGTAAAAACATTGGCATTGACGAGTGGATACTTAAAGATGGCTTGGGGGTTGTAAGTAGGAATTGGTACGAGCCAAATGGCTCTTGGGGAAATTATGTTTTAAGGGAAGCTTTCATTAATGGTGAGCATTTATATCCAGGTTATCAAAAAGATGGTTTAAATGTTGAAGTAAGAGCTAATCCTGACAAAACACAGGTTAGATTTGAAATGATAATAAGAAATCTCTCAGAAGAGGTGAAATCTTTAAATTACCCTTCAGCTCAAAAGTTTGATTTTGTTGTTTACAACAATGATAAAGATCAGGTTTTGTGGCAATGGTCCTCAGGGCAGTTTTTTTTAGAGTCTTTACAAATGGATACAATTCTTCCTGGTGAAGAGGTCAAGATAGAAAGAACTTGGAATTACTACAAGAGGGATTCAGTTTTGGTTGAAGCCGGAACTCTTTTTGTTGAAGGCGTTTTGCCGATTGTTGATAATGAAATCAGGATAGGGCCTGTTCCCTTTCAAGCTGGCTCTGGGCTTGTTGTTGAGGGTTCCAATGCTATTGCAGAAGAAATTCTTGATAATCCTGCGTTAGAAATAGTGGTAGATTATTCAAAAAGTCTTTTAGACAACATTAATGCTTCAAGTGGTAGGAATACAAAACATAAAGTAGTCCTGAACGGTTTGGAGAATTTATTTTTACAAGGAAAGATGGAAGAGGACCTTGTTGCGGTTAGGGTTTTTGGCAGCAACGAAAATTCCGGATGCAATCTAACAAGCCTTATTCATCCGTTAGAGCCCTTTAAGCCTTACAAGGCTTTAATAGCCCTGGAGGACATGGTTCCATCTGGAGAGTCATCTTTAACCAGAGCATTGCAGTCAGCATATCTTGATTTAAAAAATCACCCTGGCCCAAAGTCAATATTTTTAATCACTGATGGAGGAGACTCTTGTGGTGAAAGCCCTTGGGACATAGCAAGAGCATTGAATAAAAACTCTTCTGATTTTACTTTAGAGGTTTTTGGTTTTAACCTAAGCTCGAAGATGCAGTCTGCTTACAAGAAGCTAACAAAAGAAACTGGAGGATCCTTTCACCCCTTTATCACCTTGGTCGAACTAAGCTCTTCGCTGGAGGACCTTTCCAACGTTTACATGAATGGAGGGCAACTGGAGATCGTTTCAAGCGAGCAGAACAGCGAAGGGTTTGTTGTTGTTGATTCTTATGGATCGATTGTCGCATCTGGCTTTATTGGAAAGCCAGTCAGGCTTTTAGAGGGGACTTATTCAGTAAGGGTCCTTGGGTCAAAAACTCTTCATGTTCCATCTATAGATATTTCAAAAGGCAGAAGAACAATTCTTTTTCTTGAAGAAAGGCTTAAGGAGTTGGAGGAGCTTGAAGCTATAGATGTAAAGGTCTCTGAAATGAATAAGCAAACAGAAGAAGAGTCTGAGGAGAAAGATTCAGGGACTGGCGGAAGAAGAGGCATCAGATAGTTTCGAATGTTAGATTTTCTTTGGGAAAATAAAGGTTGTGTTCTTTTTGTAGCATTTATTGTTTTTGCTGTTTTGTATGTTGTTGGACGTCCAGGTAATTTTCAGAGCTTGATAACAAAATCAAATGATAATCTGGTTGTTACTGAGGTAAATGTCATTGACGTTTTAAGGGTTAACCCTCATGATGTTAATGAAACTATAGAGAAAATGGCAAATAAGATTTCAAAAATATCAAAACTTGATACAAAAAAAGCAGAAGATCTAGTTGTCGAAGGTCCTTTGATCGGTGAGTTTAAAGGTGGTTTGGTTTATGTTGAAGTTACAGGCTCTCAGCTTGATTGGCTTTCTCCTGGAGATAGATTGTTGGTTTTCACCTGCTCTGTTTATTCTTATCCGGCACAGGCCAGAGATTGTTTTGAAATCCCTGATCAAAAAACACTATATATGGACTATGCACCAAACATAAGAGGCGTAATTGACAGTAGGGGAAATTTTAAAGAATTAGATCTATCAGAACTAACAAAAGATTCAAGCTTCAAAGGAATGATTTTAGTTGCAGATGTTTCTTTACGTGAGGCAGGATTCTTGGATCCTGATTTTGAGAAAAAATGAATTTTGGTAAAAAGATAATTGATAAATGGCATATTGACCCAGATGTTGCATTCTTGAATCACGGCTCTTACGGAGCTTGTCCTATCCCTGTGCTGCAAAAACAAAATGAAATAAGAGAAAGAATGGAAATGCAGCCATGTGAGTTTTTAGGAAGAGATGTTTGGGAAGGCCTAATTGAAGAATCTCTTGAAAAAGCTGGTTCTTTTGTTTCTGCACATGGCAAGGATATGGCTTTTGTTGATAACGCAACAACAGGTGCAAATTCTGTTTTGAGATCTCTTGACTTTAATCCTGGAGATGAGCTTGTTACTACAAGTCATGTGTATGGTGCAGTTAGGGCAACCATGGATTTTGTGGCTTTGAAATCAGGAGCGATTGTAAAAGAGGCGCAGGTGCCTTTTCCAGCCAAAAGTGAAGATGAAATTATTACTTCAATCGAATCCGCATTAACAAGCAAGACGAAGTTTTTACTAATTGACCATATTGCATCTGCGTCTGCAACAATTTTTCCAGTGAAGAAAATTGTTGATATGGCTCATGATAAAAACATAAGAGTCTTTGTGGATGGAGCTCATGCGATTGGCCAGATTGAACTTGACATTCCAAGCCTTGGTGCTGACTGGTATGTAACAAATGCACATAAGTGGCTTTATGCCCCGAAAGGCTGCGCTCTTTTATGGACATCGCCTGAAATGCAGGATGAAACACATCCAACTGTTATTTCTTGGGGTTATCACGGAAAAGAAGGCTACAGTACCGAGTTTCTTTGGCAGGGTACAAGAGATTTTTCACCATGGCTTTGTGTGGATTCCGCAATTGATTTTTATGAATCTTTTGGTAGCAGTGATGTTAAAAAATACATGCATAATCTTGCATGGAAATCAGCTGAAATGTTGGCAGAAGAGTGGGGTGTTGACTTGAACCTTGAAAAGAGAATGTTTGCAAGCATGGTTCCAATCCCCATACCCGGAAAAATTTACGGTGGAGATGATGAGAGGATATCTATTGTTAAGCGTTTGTGGGAAAAGCATAAAGTTGAAGTTGCTGTTACAGACCCAAACGATCAGCTGTGGATCAGGATATCAGCTCAAATCTACAATGAGGAATCTGATTATCGCAAGTTATCCATTGCAGTTAAGAATGAATTTCTTTAATCTTCGATAGAATATCCCTTTTTGGAGGGTGGAATGAAAAAGAAATTTGACTCAAAAGGCTTGTTTGAAATGATTCTATTGGTTGTTTTTTTATTCTTTGTTTCGCTTGAGTTAAATGATTTAAACAATATCCAGGATCCAGAAATAAAAATATCAGATCTGCCGATTGCCTCTGAAGTTGTTAGCGATGATGTAACAGATTTGGAAGAGGTCAAGGAATCTAAAACTATTGCTGACTTCAAAACAGAAGAAACGTCTCTTTTGTGGAATATCGTGAATGATGGTGTAATGGGTGGCATATCACGTGGAGAGGCTTATGTAACCAATGAGTCTTGTTTGTTTTTCACTGGTTCAATCTCCCTTGAGAACAATGGTGGCTTCTCTTCAATAAGAAGCTTTGGACAAGGTTTCGACCTTTCAGATTGGAGCGGAATAGAGCTAAGGGTTAAAGGAGATGGAAGAAAGTATTATTTCACTTCAAGATCAGGTAGGTTCGATTTTTGGCACCCAATGGAAACCAAGAAAGATGAATGGATTACAGTAAGAATACCCTTTAGGAGTTTTTATGCAACTACATTTGGACGCAGGATACCAGGAATAAGGCTAAATTCAAAAAGTATATCAAGTTTTGGAATTATGCTTTTTGATAAGAAAGATGGCCCTTTTACGATTGAGCTTGATTACATAAAAGCATACAACTAAATAAAGAATCTTTTTCTAGGGTTATAATTTTTTGGAGGATACGTTATGAAAAGAGGATTTACTCTCATTGAGCTTTTGGTTGTAATAACCATATTAGGAATACTTGTCTCACTTGCTTTGCCTAATTTTGTCAAGGCTAAGGATAAGGCAAAAGAGACTGAGGTCAAAAACAATCTTAGGATTATCCAGTCTGCCCTTCATAGGTTTGCTGCAGACTATGATGGATATTATCCGGGATACATATGGGGTGGAACCCCTATGGCTTGGGGTTACAGTGGAACCAGTGCTGCACATCCGGATATTGCTGGACATGAGCATGGAAGCTGGTCAGCATTAGACCCATTGGTGAGATTCGGATATCTTGACCAATATCCGAAAAACCCTTTCGTGAAAGATGGAAGAGGTATGTGCACAATGGCTGCTGAAGATCCCAGGTTTGGATGCTTGGATGATCATCTTTTGGATGATTTAGGCATTTCCGAACCGCCATTGCAGTCTGGAACGTATATGGGTAATGTGTTGCATGATCCAAATTTTCCATCTTCATGCTGGTCTGCATTGGACCACACCACAAATGATTGCCAATCTCCAGGAACCTATTTTGTAGGTGATGGTGATCCGAAAAGTATTGATTTCATTCCAGGCCTTTTCATTTACAGGTCATTGGTTTCAGGCAGGTTTGCACCTTACATAGAGCAGGGTGAAGCCAATCCATCAAGTGAGACAAGAGCTGTTTCCCAAGGTTGGGTTTTAGCTGCATTCGGTTCAACAAGGTCAACAGGCAAGGATTATCTTTGCTCTCCTGGATATCAGCTTAATGGCTCTATCGAATCAAGAGGTGATCGAGCATGTATGCCTGGCATAGGCGCTAATGGCGAACAAGCATACAGCGGTGACAGCATTTATGGTGATGGGGTTCCCAATGTCCTCATGAGTGATGCTTGGGATCCAGACAATGACGGAGTCATCAGTGACTCAAGCGGATTCAGGGGCGTTCCCGGAAATCCTGATTCATTGCTAGATGGAATCATTATGGTTGTTGACACTGACGGCAACGTCAGGTAACATGGCTTTAAACAAGGTATTTCTTCTTCTCCCCTTTTTCCTTTTTTATGGATGCGGAGGAGGAAATGATGATCCTCTTTGCTGTTCCGGTCCTGAAGTATTGGTGACAAGCGGTCCAGAAAGCACCACAACTTCCACAGATGCAACCTTTGAATTCACATCAAACATTACGGATGCCACATACACCTGCTGGCTTGTAAACGGTGCTGATCCGGCAGAAAGCTGCATCTCTCCACATTCCTATACAGGTCTTGAAGTTGGCTCCCATGCTTTTGTGGTTATTGCACAGGATGGGGCTGGCAACACATACCAAAGCGAAAACTGGGTTTGGGAAATACTGCAAGACTAGCTCTCGCGCCTGCGTGTGTATGGGGGCCATGCACGTGTGCATAAGGCGCGAGGATTTCAATTTTTATTTTGTTTGGATGGAGTCGATTCCAAACGGCGGAGGATCAACAATAAAGCTAGCTTACATCAAGCCCTAGGGTGACAGGCCCTGTATGTCATGAGCAGGTCAGGGAAAGCCAAATGCGTGTAGACCTGTGTTGTGCTAATCCTCTTGTGCCCAAGCAGTGACTGCACTATCCTGATGTCACAGCCGTTCTGAAGCATATGTGTCGCAAAGGCATGCCTCAATGCATGCGGGGATATGCCTGAACCCAATCCGGCACTCTTGACAGCCTCATAGAACCTGTTCCTCAATTGCCTTGTCGTTATGGGTGTTCCCTTCTTGCTGATGAAAAGGAAAGGGCACTCATTGTTGTCCCATTCCTTTCTTGGCCCTTCAATCCATTTCTCAAGCTTTTCCTTCGACCTTGGGCCAAGGAGGCAAACTCTTTCACGGCTTCCTTTTCCCGTGACTATAACTTCTGTTTTTGACTGGCTCAAGTCTTCAAGCTTGATCTTTAGGGCCTCACTGCCACGAAGCCCTGCGTCATAGATCATCTGGAACATTGTTGAATCCCTTATGCCGATTTCAGACTCCTGGTCACATGATTCGATTATGTCTTCAACCTGTTGCTGGACAAGGAATGTCGGCAAATGTATCTTTCTTTTCGGGTTGACGATAAGCCTTGCGATATCCTCTTTTTCGTATCCATGCTCAACCAGGAAGCTTCCCCACCTTCTCAATGATGAGGCATGCCTTGAGATGGTTCTGGATGCCTTTCCGCGTATCCCTAATGAAGCTATGTGATCAGCCATTTCATCAGGTGTGCTGTTGTTTTTCTCAAGCCAACCCTTGACATCCTTCATATAAGCTTCAATAGTCAAATCAGACTTGCCTTCACTTATTAGGAACAATGAGAATTTTTCTAACAAATCAGTGTATTTTTTTTGATTCGTTAGATTCATGATGTATAAATGATACTTGTGAAACTCAATCTTTCAAGCCTTAATGACGACCAATTAAAGGTTGTAACTGCAGAAAAGGGTAAGCATCTTGTTTTGGCTGGGGCAGGCACAGGCAAGACCAGAACGCTTACATACAGGACTGCATACCTTATAGAAAAAGGCATGAGTCCAGAGAATATGCTTTTATTGACATTTACAAATAAGGCTGCAAGGAACATGATGTTTCAGGCATCATCATTGATTTCCGGCAACCAAGGAAGGATTAATGGGGGGACATTCCATTCAATTGCAAATAGGTATCTGAGGACACATGGAAAGTTGATTGGGCTGGATAACAATTTTTCTATTATTGACTCAGAAGACCAAAGAGACCTTGTCAAGGCAACTGTTGCTGAAACTTTAGGCAAATTGGATCATTACTTTCCCACACCAAGACTTTTGATAGAAATGTTTTCAAATTCAATCAACAAGAATCAGGATCTTGAAGATGTTGTTGTGCAAAACTCACCTCAATCATTTGAATATATGAAAGAGATATTTGATGTCTATGCTGCTTACACAAAAAGGAAATGGAGTGCAAATTGTTTGGATTACGATGATCTTTTAATTTGCTGGCATAGGCTTTTAGCAGATTTCTCAGAAGAAAATAAAGATCTTTTCTTCCATGAAGATATTCTTGTAGATGAATTTCAAGATACAAACAAGATACAGGGTGAAATAGTTGACTTGCTTGCAAATGTAAATGGCGGCAAGCTTACTGTTGTTGGCGATGATTGCCAAAGTATATTTGCTTTCAGGGGAGCAGTTTATGAGAATATCCTTGAATTTAAAGACAGGCATGAGGATGTGAAGATACATTACCTGAAAAGAAACTACAGGTCAACAAGCCAGGTTTTAAATCTTGCAAACGACATTATCAAAAATAACAAGAAGCAATTTTATAAAGAATTGGTTCCAGCAAATAGAAGTGTTGGTCCTAGGCCTAACATAATGCCTTTGCCAAATGTCAATGCTGAAGCAACATGGGTTGCAAAAAAAATTGCTGAAAAGTTCCAGGATGGTTTTCGTCTTTCTGAAATGGCTGTTCTCTATAGAAACCATAGCCACAGTGCCTTCTTGCAGGCAGAACTTGTCAAAAGAAACATACCTTACCAAATAAGAAGTGGGGTTAGGTTTCTTGAGCAAGCTCATATCAAAGATGTTGTTGCACATTTGAAAATACTTATAAATAGCAAAGATGAGATTGCGTGGACGCGAGTTATAGGGATGTGCCCCGGAATTGGTGCTGTTAGGTCAAGGAAGCTTATAAAAGAAATTCTTAAGTCGAAAAGCATTTCAGATCTTGGTCAAGATTTTGGCAAAGGCATCCTTCCGGAAAAAGCTTACAGAAATTGGGTTATATTTTTTAATGAAATACTTTCTTTGGGCAGCTTGAATGATGAAGAATATTCCACAGCTAAAGATCTCATAATGAAGATTATGGAGGGTTCCTATTCCGACTATCTTCAGGTTAAATATAAAAATGCGAGCAATCGTGAGGATGACATCAGCCAGCTTGCACAGCTTTCCGAATCATATAAATCTCTTAAATCTTTTATTTCTGATTTTGTTTTGCTAGGTGAAATGTTTGGTTCTGATGTTGTTGCAGGAACTGACAAAGGCGAAAGGTTGATCCTTTCCACAATCCATCAGTCTAAAGGGTTGGAGTGGGATATGGTTTGGATTGTTAGGGCTTGTGATTCTTCTTTCTGCGGACCAAGAACGGTTAGTAATGATGACATAGAGGAAGAAAGGAGAGTTTTTTATGTTGCTGTGACAAGAGCTAAAAGGTTTTTGACTTTTACCTATCCAATCATCGCAAACGAATGGGGTGGAGCAAACACTAAGTTTCAAGGTTCTGACATGAACAAGCCGTGTAGGTTCTTGCTTGAAGGAAATGACAGCTTAGACAAACCTTTTAGAAGTAGTTTTATTTATTGATCAATTATTAAAAACAACTGTGTAATCCAGTGTGATTTCTTGATTTGATTTTATAGTGATTTCTGACTCGTACCAGCTGTTTCCTGTGTTTTTAAACATGTCTGAAGGCTTGATTTGGACATCTCCCCATAATCTTGCTTTATAAGAAACAACAATATCCACATCTTTTCGATTTCGAATTGAAAGTTGGTATTTTTTTTCCGTTTTATTTCCTTCGAGGTTCCTTGTAGACAATTCTTTGAAGTCGCTAACAATATCAAAAGCCTCTCCAGCATTTAGGCTGATTGTTTCGTTTTTTGGAGTATGCGAAACTCTGTCTTCTCCTACAAATTGATTATTACCACTACTGTCTGTCGCGAACATCCTTATTAAACCTTTTGGAAGAGGGACACCTAAACCATTTTCATCTGAATTTGAAAATTCAACCGAAACCTTAACAGGTATCTTGTTAATGTTTTGATAACTGTAGCCATGATTTTCTATTGTGTATTTTCTTTGTAGTGCAATGCTGTTGCTAGACACAAATTTAACCTGCTTGATGCTTTTGTCAGGAAGGTCGGTTTTGTTAGGTAATGTATACATGTGATATTCAAATAAAGCTTCAGACTGAACAGAATCAGCTTCTGCATAAACCTTTTGCATTCTTAGGTTTTCAACAGGCTGTCTAGCTCTGTTTATCTCTCCAGCTACTAAATTAATATTCGAATCTCTAAAAGATGTTCCAGAATTGTTGTTCAATGTAACCCAGCCAACAAGGCTTCCATCATTTACATTAAGTGAATAATCTGAACTCCAAGGCGTTCCGCTCATCAGGTAAGAAAGTTGCAAATCTTGTTTAGTTTTTTTTGAATTTGATATTTTCCATTTTAAGCTAGGCATAATTGCAAGCCCGTCTGGAAGGTCTGGAAGAATAATCCTTCCAGGCGCACCAATATAGATTTCATTATCTATTTTGTAAACCCCTTCTCCAACATTTGAAAGCAACAATCCCTTTTTGTTTGTAATTCTTCCTGTAGATATATTAGTTATTGCAAATTTGATCTCTTTTCCAAGATACTTTTCAAGTATTTTTGATTTATTTACAAGGTCATATTCAAAGTTTTGTTCATGTATTTTGAATGAATCATTTGATGCTGAAAAAAGCCTTACGCTAGTGGCTTCCAAGCTTGCTGCAAGGTTGTCAAGCTTCCAATCGATAAATTCTCCAATTGGCAACTCCGCTTTTATTGTTTGGTTGACGTATCCAGTACCATCGTTATATAGAGTAAGACTTGTTGATTCGATAGTTGAGTTGTTTAGCGCAAAAAGAAATAGGATATAAAGTAATGGTTTTTGTTTCATGAAGCAAGTTTATAACAATTTTGAACAGTTTATAAGAACTCTATCTTTGTTTTTTCTTTTTTTCCTTTGCGGTTTTGCAAACAATGAAGATGTAAAGGTTGTTGACAAGGTCGTTTATTCAAAAGAAAAAAAACAAGAAATAAGATGGGATATTTATATTGATTTACCAGAATCTTGGAAAGTTAATGCTAATGAGCCTCTTGACCCTTATTTGATACCAACCGAATTTATACCATCAGAAAGCAAAGGCGTTGAATGGAAAGAGGTTTTTTACCCTGAACCAGAAAGCATTTTTTTAGATTGGTCAGATGAAGAGCTTCTTGTTTATGAATATCAGGTTATTTTAAGTGTTAAGGCTTTTCTTGAGGGTTCTGTTGATCAGATTCAGGGTAGGTTAACCTATCAGGTTTGTACCGATAAAATTTGTTATCCGCAGGAAACTGTTGATATAAAGTCAAGAATCAATCAAGATAAATTCCTCAAGGAAGAGCCCGCCGTTGAGGAGCTTGTTGCAGAAGAGCCCGTTACAGAAGAGCCCGCCGTTGAGGAGCTTGTTGCAGAAGAGCCCG
>DLTY01000024.1 GCA_002501535.1 bacterium UBP7_UBA7824 | reverse complement strand
TCAACTCCAGCTGAAAATAAAAGCTTTGAGATGAGTTTTGCAGTAATGGGAACCCTCGGTTGATCTTTCTTGTCTGTTCTAGCGTAAGGATAATATGGCAAAACAACAGTGATCCTCTTTGCACTTGCTCTCCTAAAAGCATCTACTGCTATCAATATCTCCATAAAGCGATCATTTACGGGAGGAACACAAGTTTGTACAAAAAAAACATCCTTTCCACGAACATTTTCAAGTATTCTGGCAAAAATATTATCATTGGCAAACTTAAAAATTTCAATATCACCCATGTCCATACCTATCTCAGTACATATGGATCTTGCTAAATCAGGATGACCTGTACCGCTAAAAACTTTTAAGTTGTCAGAAATCGCCATGTACACATTCTAGAACTTTTATTTTAGGATTAAGACCTAAATGTCTAAAAAATATACTTTTAACTCTCTATTCATTCGATCATGAATTCAAATATTCAAAATTGGAAAAAACTACTTCAAGCAATCTCTTTAGAGAGGGATGAGGAAATCAATTTTCATCGAAATGAAATCAAAGAGCTTCCTGCTCGGGAAAGGGAAAAAAGAGGCAGAGCAATTTTGAACCTCAAAGCAAAGCATGGAGGGTTTGTGCTTGGAGAAAGAACTCTTACGGATTTCTCAAAAAAAAGCACCCGGAAGCAAGACAAAACAGATATACGTAGAGGTGATGTAATCAGGATATCAAAAATGGATGATCCAGAAAAAGAAATTGCACTTGGAACCGTATGGTCTATATCGAAAAAAATATCGATAACAACAGATTCTAAATTTCCCATTGATAAAAAATGCTTATACAGAATTGACTTAGCGGCAAACGATATTACTTATAGAAGAATGGAATATGCAATGGATAAATTCTATGAAAACGTGGGTCCTGGAAGGAGAACAAGAGAAAAGATCTTCAAAAAAGAAAATCGCTGGGGAAGGTTTTCGAAAAAAATAACCGAGCCTGACTATTTAAATGAATCTCAAAAAAAAGCATGGGAGATAGGTTTAAAAACAGCAGAAATATCTTTTATCCATGGTCCGCCTGGAACTGGAAAAACAACAGTCGCAACACATATAGCATGCTCAGCAGCTAACGAGAGAAAAGATCATGTCCTGATATGCGCTCCTTCAAATATAGCAATTGACAATATTGCATTCAAGTTACTTGAATTTAAAAATAAAAATTTTTTAAGAATTGGACATCCTGCAAGAATGGATCAACAATTAGAAAAATATTCTCTAGACTACAAGCTAGCGAATACTGAAGACAGACAAATTGTTAAATTACGAACTGAGGCAAAACTAGCAGCACAAGAGCTTCAAGAGATAAAACATCCAGGAAGAAGCCTGATGAGAGGCTTAAGCGATGAGGAAATAATATCACTGGGAAAAAGAAAAACTAATACTCGTGGCTTGAGGAATAATCAAATAAAAATATTACAAAACTGGGTTCATTCAAAAAAGAAAAATAACTCTAAGTTTGAAAAACTACGTGAGGAAGAAGATAAGTTTAAAGACAAGAAGATAAAAGAGGCGAGAATAGTTCTTGCAACATGTAGCACATGCGGTTCAGAAGTTCTAGAAAATCATAATTTTGACTTATGCATTCTTGACGAAGCAAGTCAAGCACCAGTGCCGCTAGCTTTAATCCCAATGTTAATTTCAGGAAAAACAATACTGGTGGGAGATGGGAAACAGCTCTCTCCAGTTGTGAAAAATAGAGAAGCAATCAAGCTCGGCTTGAAAGACACTTTATTTGAGCATATAGAAAAAGAAAAACCATGCAATGGAAAAATGTTAACAACTCAATACAGAATGAGGGAAAAAATACTTTCTTTTCCCAATTCAAAATGGTATCAAAATAAAATCCATTCTGCAGGAAAAGTTTTCAAATACAAAAATACATTAAAACAAGGATCTCCAATTGGTCAATCAGAGATTACAGCGATAGATACCAATGGATTGTTTAAAGAGAACCTAACAAAAGAGGATCATTCTTGGAAAAACCTGCAGGAAGTTCAATATGTAGGCAAGATAATTAGCTATCTTGAAAAAGAAAAAATAAAACCATCCAACATAGGGATAATATCCCCATACAAGGCTCAAGCAAAAGAACTGAAAAAAATATCAAAAGATATTGAAGTCCACACAGTTGATGGTTTTCAGGGAAGAGAAAAAGATTTAATCATAATCTCCCTTGTTAGGTCAAATAAAAATAAAAATATCGGTTTTCTATCTGATGAAAAAAGATTGAATGTTTCTTTAACAAGGGCAAAAAAACACTTAATTATCATTGGTGATAAAAATACCTTTAGTGAAAATAAAATATTCAATGAGCTTTGGCAATTCATTGAAAAGAATGGCAATTATATAAAGTTAAAAAAATGAAAAGAAACCATCAATTGATGCTATATTCTCTAGGCCATTTTGGTTTTACCCTACTTGGTTTTACATTGGCAACATGGATGGTGAAACACTACATGCCAACATTGGAAAAAACAACATGGCTTATTCCAGCTTCGTATGTTACGCTCGTAACTATTGTCCCCAGGATCACAGATGCAATAAACGATCCTTTGATAGCAAACTGGAGCGATAGAACAGTTTCAAGATGGGGTAGAAGATATCCTTTCATGCTTGTTTCAATAGTTCCACTTATCCTCACATTTAACCTTATATGGTCAAATCCATCACAAAATGTAGGTTCAGAAGAAAATGCATTATGGTGGTTTTTAATGCAGGTTCTTTTTTTCATATTTTGTACATGCTACGTGGTTCCATACCTATCATTAATGCCAGAAATTTCTAAACCTGGAGAAGAAAGGCTAAAAATATCAACCTATCAAGGGTTAAGTAGGCTGTTAGGCATGCTTGCATGTCCGCTCTTGATAAAAACATTTGAACCACAATATGGTCTTGTTGGTGCAATCAAAATAATATCCATTGTTGCAATGGTTTTTCTTTTTGCCCCCTTTGCAAAAATGCTTACCGGCAAGCAAGATTTTAAAAAAGAAGAAAAACCGGAATTAATCAAATCGATTTCAACAGCTTTGAAAAATAAACCTTTCTTGATATTCCTTTCGACACATTTTATATACCTAATATCAGTCATGGTTGGACTCACTGCAATCACATATGTTCCTGCAAACATGAACATCCCCTTGGAGGAGGAGATTGGCTTTTCAGCAGTTCTTCAATCAACAGCAATCATCATAGCTATAATTTCTACAAATTTTTTCTGGCTTAATAAAAAAATAAAAAATAAAATTAATCTTAAAAAAGCATTTATTTATTCTCTCTTAATTTTTGGGGTACCAATGGCGGCAATAACAATCGCAACATCAAAAATTTTAGCACTTTTATTCATGTTTATCTCTGGTTTGGGCTTAAGTGGATTGTTTATAGTTCCATATGCGTTTTTAGCTGACATTGTTGAAGCTGAAAACATCAAAACAAGAGAAAATAAAGAATGCATGTTTTATGGAATTCAAGGTTTAATTTTGAAAAGCTGTTATGGCTTAGGGCCTTTTATTGTTCTTTACTTACAAAAAATATTTCCTGAAAATGGTCTTAAAATGATAGGTTTGTTCATTATGATTTTTTCACTAATGGCAATAACTATATTTTTAAATTACCCTGATGCAGAAATAAAAAAAACACTTAAAGAAAATAGTTAAAAAGATTCCCAACTTTCATCCGGAGAATCCTTTTTTAAATCTTCTTTCTCGACCACTTTCTTTACAGC
>DLTY01000020.1:22156-22945 GCA_002501535.1 bacterium UBP7_UBA7824 | reverse complement strand
TCTTCTGCCGGGGCCTCTGCCTTTACCTCTTCAACTATCTCTTGAGGTGGTGCGACCTTCTTTTTTGGTGCTCTTAATTCCTCAGCTTGCAACAAAATATCTGAAGTGTTGGCTGCTTTATATTTGTTGATTAATTTTCTTGCTCTTTCTGTTGGTTGCGCACCTTTTGAAACCCACTCATCATATTTGGCTACATCAACCTTCAAAGGGCTGCCTGGGAAACTGATCCCATATTGTCCAATTACCTCTAGAGCTTTGTTTGCTCTTGCAGATCGTGCTTTTGTCACCACGATACGATAGGCTGGTTGCTTTCTTCTTCCAACCCTGGCTAATCTAATTTTTAATTCCATTATCTTCCTCCAGCATTCGACTTCATTGATTTGAACATTTCGAATATAGCTTTTAATTCTCTGTCTTTTAAACCATTTGGTTTTGCGATCTCTTTTATTCTGTCTTTTGACACCTTGCCTGTCCTTCTTTCATCATTGGTTAACGCCTCTAGTGCAGACTCAAAAGATTTGAGTTTTTTTGCATCAAGCGCACCTGCAGGTAAATTTTTCATCATTGGAAGCTTTTTTACCATATTCATCCCCATTGGACCTAATTTTCTCAAGGTCTTCAACGCCTTCAAAACGTCGTCTAATGTCGCCTTCTGCAGTACAGAAGGGTCGACTTTCGGCATATTTTTTCTTCCAAACATAACAATATAAAAAGTGCAATAAGGGTAACAATTGTATCATCTATCGAGAAAATATGTATTTTGGTTGGAAAATCAGGTTAAATTTACAA
>DLTY01000020.1:17662-21791 GCA_002501535.1 bacterium UBP7_UBA7824 | reverse complement strand
TGAAGCTGTTTATTTTCTGTAATTGTAAAAACCCTCTCCACTCTTTCTCCCAAGCTTCCCTTCCTTGACCAATTTATCCAAAAGGCTACTTGGTGCAAAAAGTTCCTCATTGGGGTAAGCTTCGTGCCAGCCATCAAGAATGAACTTAGTTGTATCCAAGCCAACATAATCCAGCAAAGCCATCGGCCCCATGGGATAACCACAACCTAATTTCATTGCTGCATCTATGTCTTCAGCAGATGCATCTCCCCTCTCTAACATTCTTACAGCTTCAATAAGGTAAGGGACAAGAAGCCTGTTGACAACGAAACCAGGAGTGTCCTTGCATGACACCGCCTTCTTTCCCACAGCTTCGCCAAAAGCCATCAGCGCAGCATGCGTTTCATCGCTTGTGTCATCTGAATTGATAACTTCAACCAATCTCATCACTGGAACTGGGTTGAAAAAATGGAGCCCTCCAATCTTGTCACTTCGACCTGTAACTTTCGCTAAATCTCTAATTGGTAATGAGGATGTATTTGATGCAAAAATTGCATGTGAGGGGCAATTTTCATCAAGAAATTTAAAAAGCTCCTGCTTTAAATCTATATTTTCTGTAATCGCTTCCACAACAAGGTCGGCCTCTTCGGCTCCCTCTTTTCTGCTTGTTGTCGCCTTAATTCTGCCGAAAATAGTTGCAAATTCTGCATCAGCATCATCTTGATTTTCATGTTTTTTCCTGAGCACTCTTTTCAAACTCGCTGAAATTCTCTTCATTCCACCATCGATAAAGTCCTGCTC
This sequence comes from bacterium UBP7_UBA7824, assembly GCA_002501535.1. Taxonomy (GTDB): domain Bacteria; phylum UBP7; class UBA6624; order UBA6624; family UBA6624; genus UBA6624. The sequence continues at coordinate 21,011 of DLTY01000020.1, read as the reverse complement.
TACATCAACCATTGTCACGTTGTATCCAGCATGAGCTGCAACCTGCACAATACCTGCCCCCATTAAGCCGCTACCAAAAACAGTTACATTTTTTATTTCCATATCAAAAAACCCTCCATTATCAAAAAACTATTATGATTCTAAAAAATGGAAGTCGGTTTTTTAACAGAAAGAATGCTACCGGGCCTTGGTGTCGATAGATTAGTGTATGAATATTCAAAAAATTTGAAAAAATTTGAAAATAATTCATTTATTCATGCTTCAATAACGGATCCTGATCTTGTTCCAGAAAATGTAAAAATTAAAACACTTCCACCAATTAGATCCAGGAAACCACCTGTTCAGGATATTTGGGCTATCGAAAACATGCCTTCATTGAGTGCGAAAAAAGAAATCAAATGGATATTGTCTACTCCGCCTTATTTTGCTTTAAGTCCACTTCTGCATGATTCGACAATACTTCATGGTGGCACTACCCCTCATCAGGGCTTGAACCTCAAGGGTAAGGCTGTTTACTATTGGCGAGAAATAACGCAAAATATGCTTTATTACCCATGTGCAACACGCATAGTATCATTATCTCACTTTTTAACAAACGGCTTGCCGAAAACACTTCAAGATAAATCTGAAATAATTAACCCAGGATGGAACCATTATCCGAAAAAAAATGATCAAAACACAGCTGCTTTAAAAGATAAATTAGGCCGAAAACATGCCGCAACTATTCTGTATATGGGAAGGCTGAATGCACAATACCAACCCTATAAGGGCTTGTTGAACCTTATAAAAATGACAAAAGAAATGTCATCTGTTAAATTGATCTGTTCAGGTTATGGTGATCAAAATGATGTCGCTAATCTTGAAAATTTAGGAGTGCAGGTTTTTCAAAATCACCCAAGTGACGAAATGGGAGATTTAATTGGTGCTGTTGATTTTGTTGTAATGGGTAGCGAATGGGAAGGTTATGGTCTGCCTGCCGCTGAAGCACAATACCAAGGCACACCTGTGATAGCTCTTAACCGAGGTGCCCTAAGTGAGGTTGTTGAAAATAATAAAACTGGTTTTCTTGTTGACAACTTTAAAGAAATGAAAACGCAAATTAATCGCTTACTTAGGAATAAAGATCTTTACCAAGAGGTTTCTGAAGCGGGAATTGAGAGATCTCAAAACTTCACTTGGGAGAAATCCACTAGACAGCTTGAAAGTTTTCTAAAATCAAGATAATTTAGCTTTTTGACCAAATTTATTCAAAAACAACCACATTGACAAGCTGGCAAGCGATAATGAAATCCAGGGGGAGAGGCCCAAAGCTACAGGCAGGTAGCCAAAAACAATAGCTATTACCGCTACGAAAACTGCGTAAGGCATTTGTGTTTTAACATGCTCTATATGATCGCTTCCTGCAGCTGTAGAGGAAAGAATTGTAGTATCAGAGATGGGAGAGCAATGATCACCCCAAACACTACCGGCTAAAACAGCAGATACAGTGCATAGAAATATGGGGCTAGAAGCAGAGAAGCCATTGCTGGCATCTAACAAACTTACAGACAAAGGAATGACTATCGGCATAAGTATTCCCATTGTGCCAAAAGATGTTCCTGTTGAAAATGATACCACTGCAGCAAGGACAAAAATAACCATTGGCAAAATGGCAATATTTATACCGCTATCAATCTGACTGATTAAATAACTGGCTGTTCCAAGCTGATCGCAAACGTCTTTTAAGCTCCATGCTAAAACAAGGATACAACAAGCATGCAGCATTGACTTTAATCCTTTTATCCAAAAATCCATAATTTTAGATATGTTGAAAATAGACTTACAAGCTGCCATAACGATCGCAACAAAAGAACCTGCTATAGAAGCCCAAAACAAAGCAGTGAATGGATCTCCTTGAGAGAGAATGCTTGCTATGCTTTGTCCAGACTCTGATAGGCCAGTTTTCCACAAGCCCCAAAGAGTTACGAGAATAATGGTAATTATTGGTACAAAGGCCAGCCATCCACTTTTATCATCTCCTCCATTTTGGGTTGTTGCTTTTTCAAAATTACCATCTAAAGCTCTTTTTTCGGCTTCAAGCATTGGACCATAATCTAAGCCTGTTTTTGCAATGAAAAACACAAAAATCAAAGCTAATATTGGATAAAACCTATAGGGTAAAGATTCAATAAAAAGGGAATACCCGTTGGCTTCAATCCCTAAACTGTCAATTGAATCCTGTATCAAGCCCACCTCAAACCCTATCCATGAAGAAATTAAAGCTATTGATGCTATGGGTGCAGAGGTTGAATCAACAATATAAGCCAATTTCTCTCTTGAAATCTTGTATTGATCTGAAATTCCGCGCATTGTGGTGCCAACCAAAAGAGCATTGGCGTAATCATCAAAGAAAACTACCATGCCAGCAAGCCATGTTTTAATCTGTATGGAAGATTTTGTTTGATTATGTTTTGTAATCGAATTAATCAACATTTGAGCAAATCCAGTATTCACAATTACAGAGACAACGCCTCCCAAAAACATTGTGAACAGCAAAACCTTAACATTGTCATTATTGCTTAATGTTGGTACAACAAAATTATCAAAAGATTCAAATAAAGCTGTAATGCTTAAACCATTAACAATCACTGAGCCTAAAAAAACCCCTGCCAAAAGAGATAAAAGAACTCGTTTCGATAAGATAGCTAGAAGTATTGCAATTATTGGCGGTAAAAGTGAAAGGAAGCTATTTTCCATCATGCTTCAAAACGGCTTGTGCTGCAGCCAACCTAGCAACTGGCACCCTGAAAGGACTGCAAGAAACATAATCAAGTCCTGTTTGGTGGAAAAACATTATTGACCTAGGGTCACCACCATGCTCTCCGCATACTCCCAGTTTCAAATCACTCTTGGTGCCCCTTCCCTTTTTGGATGCCATGGACACGAGCTCACCAACACCATGAATGTCCAATGATGCAAAAGGATCTTCATGCAGTATGCCACTTTCTATGTAATCAGGCAAGAATGAACTGGCATCATCTCTGGATAAACCAAAAGTTGTTTGAGTTAAATCATTTGTTCCAAAAGAAAAAAAGTCAGCATGTTTAGCGATTTCACCAGCTGTCAATGCTGCTCTTGGCAACTCAATCATTGTGCCTATCTGATAGGCACCCTTGAAGGATGCCTCTTTAGCTGCATTGGAAATCACCCTTTTCTGTCTTTTTAATTCTTCCATATGTCCAACAAGGGGAACCATGATTTCAGGATGAACATCACTTGGTGAAATCTTACCTGCTGCTAAAAATAAAGCTTTTGCTTGCATTTCTGTTATTTCTGGATAGGCAAGACCTAATCTACAACCTCTATGTCC
>DLTY01000020.1:11580-17355 GCA_002501535.1 bacterium UBP7_UBA7824 | reverse complement strand
ACAACCTCTATGTCCAAGCATTGGGTTTGCTTCACTTAATTCTGTAATTCTTGTCTTGATCTCATTAACAGATACTTTCATGATTTTTGCCATTTTTTTGATGCCCGACACATCATGTGGTAAAAACTCATGAAGTGGTGGGTCCAACAGACGAATAGTTACCGGTTTCCCCTTCATGACTTTAAACATTTGTTCAAAATCATTTTGCTGCAAGGGCAAAAGCTTGTCTAAAGCTTTTTGTCTAATTTGTTTGTTTTCTGCAAGAATCATTTCTCTAACTATATCGATTCTTTCTCCTTCAAAAAACATATGCTCTGTTCTGCAGAGCCCAATGCCTTCAGCTCCAAAAGCTATCGCCTTTCTGGCTTGGTCGGGTTGGTCTACATTTGTTCTAATTTTCAATTTTCTAAAATCATCCGCCCAATCCATAATCAAAGAATAGTTTTGGTAGACTTTAGAATCCTCTGGATTTAGGTAACCATCTAACAAAACATTTAAAATTTCAGAGGATCTTGTTGGCAATTCACCATCAATGATTTGACCGGTTGTACCATCTAATGAAATGAAGTTTCCTTCACGTAAAATTCTTTCATTGAAGATAAGAATCTTCTTGGCAACATCTATACGAGCATTTTGACATCCAACCACACAAACTTTGCCCATTTGCCTTCCCACCAAAGCAGCATGGCTAGTCATACCGCCCCTTGAAGTGAGGATTCCTCTTGCTGCAGCCATTCCCCTTATGTCTTCGGGGCTAGTTTCAGGTCTAACCAATATAACAAGCTCTCCACGGCTTGCAAAATCTTCGGCTGCCGTAGCAGAAAAAACAATACGCCCAGTCGCAGCACCTGGCCCTGCTGGAAGCCCTCGCCCCAAAAGTCTTCCGCCTCTTATTGCATTTTGCTTTTCATTAGGATCAAAAAGTGGTTGCAACAAGTGTCCTAAATGCTCTGGATCTATAGACAAAAGTGCATTTTCTTTCGACATAATTCCTTCATTAACCAAATCTACAGCAATCTGTACAGCTGCAAATCCAGTCCTCTTGCCTGTCCTGCATTGAAGCATCCATAATTTTTTATCCTGAATAGTAAATTCAAGATCTTGCATCTCCTTGTAATGTTGTTCTAGGCTGGAGCAAACATCAATCAAGTCAGAATAAGCTTTTGAAAATACTTTTTGCATTTTCTCTATCGGCAATGGGGTTCTTATTCCTGCAACGACATCCTCACCTTGAGCATTTACTAAAAATTCACCGTAGACATTCGCTGCACCAGTAGCTGGATTTCTTGTGAAAGCAACCCCTGTGCCGGATTCATTATTTAAATTTCCAAAAACCATCGCTTGAACGTTGACAGCAGTTCCCATCTCATACTCAATGCCATTAAGCCTTCGGTAAACAATAGCTCTTTCATTTTCCCAGCTTTTAAAAACTGCACTGATCGCTCCCCATAATTGTTCATTGGGCGCATCAGGTATTGGTTTGTTATGTTTTGCGGCAATATTTTTATACTCAAAACAAATATTTTTAAGGTCATCGGCATCAAGCTCAGTGTCTTCTTTGATTTGTTTGTTATGTTTATAGGAATCAAAATAATCATTAAATGGATCTCGCCCATGTTCATCCCTTATGTTTAGGACAACATCACCATACATCTGTAAAAATCGCCTGTAGGCATCCCATGGAAATCGTTGATTATCAATCTTTCTTGCCATTTCTTCGACAATTTCTTGATTGAGTCCGAGATTCAGGATCGTATCCATCATTCCAGGCATTGAAACTGGTGCACCACTTCTAACCGAAATTAAAAGAGGATTTTTTTTACTCCCAAAAGATCTTGAAACTTCTTTTTCTATCTTTTTTATAGCTTTATCTACCTCTGCCTTTAGTTCAGGAGGATATTTATTATTTTTTAAATAGTCTAGACAAACTTTGGTGGGTATCGTGAATCCTGGTGGGACGGGGAAGCCCATGCTTGCCATTTCAGCAAGATTTGCTCCTTTTCCCCCTAATAAACTTTTTTCGAAAGGTCCTTTTTCGCCTTTGGAACCAAAAAAGTGGACATTTTTCACTTTTTTCATTCTAAATTAGAAGCCTTTCTTTAACGTTATTGCAACCATTTTTCCAGCCGATTCAAGGTGAGAAAATTTTAATTTACTTTTTTTAAAAAAATTTAAACATTTTTCATCATCCACAATAATCAAATAACCATTATTTTTTACAATCCTCATCGCTTCTTTAAAGAATATTTTCTTATCTTTGATGTGTGAAAAAATCCTAGAAGCATAGACAAGAGCGCATGAGTTATCCTTAATTCCGAGCCTGCAAACATCATTAAGCAGGAAGGTTGACTTGAAACCTCTCATTTTCTCTCTAGTGGCCTCAATTGCGCCCTGCCTGTTGTCAACACATATTAAATTTCTATTCGTATGCTTTGCTAACAATCTTGAATTGAGGCCATTGCCGCAGCCAAGATCTGCAATTGGGCCACCTGGTAGAGCTTTTGGGATTAATTTGATCGAAAAATTCAATTCATTCATTATGTGAAAATTAACTTTATATTAATTTATATTTTGATACCTGCTAAATGGACCCATTAAACCCCTGGCAATGTCACCATGTATCAGATGCAATAAGATCCAATTTGAATCCACGCCCCATTCTCCCCTGCTTAACTCATCCCATATTTCAAAGATGTTATTGGAAATATCTATAGGTCCCTCTGTTCCAAAAAAAGAACTTAAAATTTTCAAATTTGCTGATGGGTACTCTTCCTCCAGCTCGCTCATGATGAGATTGGTTAAATGCAGCAAGATAGGTACAGAACAGTCATAAATATCAGAAACGCGATATTCTTCTGGCTCCTCAAGAATTGCATCTTGCATTAATTTTGGCCAAACATACTGATTCCCTCGGCCAAAATCTCTCCATGTGAGTGCTGGATACATGCATTCATACAGATCTCTATCAGTTTTTTTTGCTTCCTCCCAAGAGCGATTGGTATCTTTGAGATAATTAAACCATCTTTCAACTGCATTCAGTGTTCCATAAAGAATATTTTCATACTCTTCATTCCACTCATAACTGTCTTTTTCCCTGATTGGAAGATCATTGCATTCATCGCTAGTGCTAACATGTCTTTTTATAGATGAGTAAATATCACCTGTTAAGCCAGGAACGCTTTTAATTTCTTCGATTTCGGAAAAAAGACCATTTTCTAAACGATAACCAATAATGGATGCTGCCACACCAGGTGATATCTGATTGTGTTTTTGTAACCTTTCTTCATCGGCTGTATTAATGTTTATACAAAGTCTATATATTGGCACATAAGCATTAGCCCAAGAGTAATCTTTCATATTTATCTTTTTTGGGGGATCTATTTTTGAAGCTTCTTTTAACATGTAGTTATAAAAACCTCCCTGGTCAAAGCTCCTTGTTTTGTATGCAGCCTGTATCGCCTCCTTGGCGAAACCTCTTTCTGCTAAAGTTAGGCTGAGTTGCTTTATTGAATCAAAATCAGAGAGCGCATTATCGGCTTGTTGTTGAATGTCGTTAATTCTGTCTAAAGTTGGCGGATGTGACATCAGGGATATTTTCATTTGTGCTTCAGGTAGACTAGGGTCTCTATCTATTAATCGTGAATGGAAATCTGCAAAATAATGTGGGTTATAACCAGCCTTTAAAGCCCAATCAGTACCAAGCCAATCGGCTCTCTCTTCCGCCTTGGGGCTATGTTCCATTTGAGCATAAAAACCCAGGGCTCCTATAAGGTCGGCCATGTTTGATGAACGTTGATTGAAATCTCCTTCAATCAAAACTGCGAGTTGTATTAACTGTGTGGAAAACTGTCTAGATATATTGTCAGTTATATGCCCATCAGCAGTATGCGCTGCTTCGTGTCCTAAAACCATTGCAACCTCATCAGTTGTTTCGGCCCCCCTTAAGAGGCCATTGTACATAAAAGTCACGCCTGCTCCATAGTTGACTGCATTAGTCACTTCTTCGTTAGATATGTCAAATTGATAATTTAAACTTCTAAGATCATCTGAATATTCAGCAAGTTTGCTACCGTGATATTTGATATAAGCAACAAGATGCGGGTTGTCAGACATGTAGTTAAACTGCTTGTAGCTAGTCCATGCACCATACGCATTATCAGCTTCCATCTCTTGAATCATTCCCTTGTATCCTCCAGAACCACAAGAAACCAGTGAAAATAACAATGCGAGTATTGTTGTTTTTCGAAAATTAATCTTTAACACAGCTTGTTAACTATAATCGAAAACATGAATAAAATAAGACCCTTTCATTTAGCGTTTCCAGTCAGGAATTTGGAGGAAGCAAAAAAATTTTACACAGAAATTTTGGGTTGTAAAGTTGGAAGAAGTAGTGATAAATGGATTGATTTTGACTTTTTTGGCCATCAGGTTGTCGCTCACCTCGTAGAGAGTGAAAAAAAACAAAACAAAACAAGTGCTGTCGATAATAAAAATGTCCCGGTTGAACATTTTGGCATCATACTCAGTATACCTGATTGGAAAAAGCTAGCCTTAAAGCTTGAAAGAAAAGGTGTAGATTTCATAATAAAACCTTATGTAAGATTTAAAAACCTGCCCGGCGAGCAAGCAACGATGTTCTTTCTGGACCCTTCGGGAAATGCCTTGGAATTTAAGGCATTCAGGAATGATTCAGAAATTTTTAAAGCTTAAATGAGATCTTCTGCCCTGTGAGCTTCCTTGCTTTCGGGATAATTTGAAATTATTTTTTTTAAAAAAACTTTTTGCCAATTTCTATCTGACAATCTACTAATACAAAAATCTGCTAATTTAAACAAAATCCGAGGTTTAACCTCTTCATCATCAATCACGTTGAAAACTCTTATGAGCATTAAGAAAGCAGCTACCATTCGCCCCGCATCAACATGCTCATCAACAGAAAAAAAGCAAAATGAAAAATCCATTTTGCTGACATCATTGTTGATTATTTCTAAATAACTATCGACATGCAGAACAATTTTCAACTCCATAAGAAGAGCAGTTTCTATATCGCTAACATCAAAGCCAGAAACCTTATTGAAGGATGTTGACAATATGGTCTTATCATAAGCAGCTCTGTTTTCTCGATTTTTTAACAAATCAGCACTCCATGTAATTTCACGGTGTTTGAGGTTTCCTGGACCATAACCATTATCTTCAACCTTTTCGATAGCTAAAAATCTGGCTTTTTCAACCTCCATTGAGGTTGCATTTGGGTTGATTTGTAAACATTTATACGGTTCTGTCATAATGTAAAGAAAGCATTCTAAGGTTTTTTATTTATTTTGCCTCTATATTCAATGACGAAATTATTCAAATCTACAAATGCCTGAACTGGACTGCTTGATCGCAAAACAGCGGAGGACACTGCAATTCTTAAATTTTCAATATGATAACTTTCAAGAAAAATGTTTAAATTACTGAGATTCAATCCACCAATAAGATATGCTGGTTTTCTAGATTGATTCATAATGTTTTGAATCAAACCCCAACGGCTTAACGATGCGTCCTGCTTAGTTTGGCTTTCAAAAACCGCTCCCACTCCAATCATGTTCGCATTATTGCGGATTGCAAAATCAAGTTGATTCAAGCTTTTAACAGTTCTTCCTATCAGCATGCGATCGTCGAAATATTCTGACTGCTTGATTTCAGGTATTGACATGTCATTCTGCCCTACCCAAACCCCATCACAATACTTCATTGCATTGACTTCATTATTGACTAAAACAATTTGAACAA
>DLTY01000020.1:0-11174 GCA_002501535.1 bacterium UBP7_UBA7824 | reverse complement strand
AGGCCATTCCTGACTAAGGAATTAACTAAATTAACATCTACTTTCTTATCGCCTGGCCATATCAAAAGAACATTCGTGGAGATGCTAGTGTTCATTGCTTGAAATTAAATCTAGAAAAAATTCCCTTCAATGGTGACTCTTGAATTTCGTTATTAAACATTTTTTCAGCAACAACGGCTGGCATCACACCATTGTCAGTAGATAACCTTAACGGTGGAGCAAGAAAAGACAAAGAATGTTCTCGAGCCAAAGATTGAAACCTGTTTCTTAAATTTTGATTTGCAGAAACGCCTCCAACTATCGCAAGTCCATGGTATTGTTTTAAAGCCAACTGCTTTTCAGACTGATCCAAAAGATGATCAAAAGCTACTTTTTGGAAGCTGGCGCAAAAGTCAGCCAAATTTAATTTATCGTCTAGGTTAATTTTTTTCCTTGCTTCGGTTTTCAATCCAGAAAACGAAAACCCCGTCTTGTTGCGCATGGGTACAGTGAAATTGTAAGAATGATCACCTTTTGCCTGCTTGGCATGACGTTCTATTTCAGGGCCCCCAGGAAAACCCAAATTTAACATGGTAGCAACCTTGTCCAATGCCTCTCCGGCTGAGTCGTCTCTGGTATTAAAAATCTGATTAAATTCTCTTGGATAATCCCAATCTAATAACATTGTATGGCCGCCGCTTGCTAACAAAACTAAAATAGGAAATTTGGTTGGCTTGTTTTCGCTGAAAAAAAGAGTGAAAACATGACCCTCTAGATGGTTGATTCCGTAAATGGGCAGATTCAAATTCTGAGATAAGCCTAAAGCCCATGAAGCTCCAACTGCAAGGGATCCGATAAGCCCTGGGCCAGATGTAACTCCAATTGCAGATATTTTTTGCATTGTAATTTTGGCATCATTCAAACATGCCTCAAATAAAAAGTCAATTTCTTTTAAATGCTCTTGGGCTGCAATCTGTGGGACAACTCCATTCGTGTTTTGATGAACCCCTTGTGAGCTTTTTTGAAAAGCAACGACTTCACCATTTGAAATAATTGCCAATCCGGTATCGTCACAAGAGGTTTCTATACCAAGAACATATGTGTTTTTAACAGTTGCCACTTTGCTTGGACCACAAAACCCTTATTGCGGATTCAAAATCTTGACTATTAAGCTCTTCTTCTGAAATCTTTGACATTCTGACCAATTCAAAATCCGGCTTTGCTGTAAACTCTAGAAAAATATAATCCGTGATCAGTTTGCCAACCTGTTTAGCAAACCAGCCTGAAATGGCCGAGACAACCTCTCCTGCTGTGCCATCAATTGCATCCTCTGGAAGCTTCCAGCTTGCTAAATGCTCCTCTAGGGGCATCTGCAGAATACCTTCAGCTAACTTGAGGCCCTCAGGAGTGGTTGCAATAATCAAACAATCCCAAAAACTTATTGGTCGATTATTGTTCTTTTCAAAGTGATAAAACCTTCCACTGCCGATCATTAAAACTTCACCGAATAAAAAACTGGCCTCAACAGACTTGACATCTGTTAAAAGTGGCTGCACGTCCAAGTTCAATCTGAAAGCGTCTATTTGACTGTCCTTATTTGAGATATTTACTGTACCCTCGCTTGCAGAAAGCTGTAAACCTTGCCCGAGTGGCGCAGCACCCTCTATAGAGATTTCTGGCATGGTGATGACAATGTGTTGATCTTTGTAACGAGCGTTCTTTAATGTAGCATTTGTCATCAACGACCCGGTGGCTCTCATGTATTCGAAACCAGAAATATTTACTGTGTCAGCCAAAAAGTAAGGAAGAGCTGCCCAAAGAGAGAAAACAATTAGTAAATTAAAAAAAATCCTGAGTAAACTTGAAAAAAAGACGGATTTTTGATTCTTTTTCTTCCCTTTTCGTTTTGGCATACATATTTATTATGCTCAGAATTGTCTAATTTGGGTTTTGTTTAGCTCTTTTTTCCAAACAATCAAGCAATGTAAGCTCTTCACACATCGACCATCGTGTTGGCATTTCTGACATTGCTATCTTGGGATCATCAAGGCTGCCTGTTATATCTACTGGAATTTGAAATATCTGCTTGTCATAATCAGATCCAGCAAAAAGAGCAAGCAATGACTTAACTTCGGTTCCGAAAAATTGGATAATAGCATCTGATTGAGTAGCGATTTTTCCAGTTGCAAATACACCCTCTTCGGCAGACGCGGTTAAATCTTTAGCGACCAAAACTAATGGCGGGTCTGAAAACTTCAAAAGCAATGACGAAGAAACATATGTACCGTCATCTTTTATTTCAAAAGAATTATCAAACAAATCTAAATCGACATCAATATTCATCAAATTCATTTTTGCTGGTCCGTCTATTTGAATATCTCCAAAGATTGACCCGTTCATGGATATCTCCAAACCACCATTAAAGACACCACGAGGCCACCAGGTAAAAACCTTGGGCAACAACCATGAAAAATTCTTGAAGGTAATTTTCAAATTTTCATCCTCATCAAAAATCCATTCAAAACCTTCAAAAGACTGTGAATTTTTATTCATCAGCCTGCCAATACTTTTTGCAACATCTATGTGATGGAAATATTCACCTTTTTCTGGGTTCAAGGTAATCGAACCATCGCTAATAGAAAAACTTCCCTGCTCGCCAAGAAGGGCATCGGCTAATAAATATTTTGAATTTAACAAAACACCCCAATCAACACCTGCCCAATTACCATCTAGATAGTTATTATTGGATTTCAGACCAATAAAACCACTTGCTCCAATCGGGATGCTTGCAGACCAGTCACCATCCTCGTAAATTGAACCAATAACCTCAAGATCATCAAACAGTCCTGAACTCAAGTCGCTCAAAACAAACCTGCCTTGCTGTTTGGGCAATTCACTATCGTTAAAATCCCAATCAACATAAAGGTGCCCAAGTCCAGTGTTGAAACCCAAGAACGACCACCAAGGGCTGGTTTTTTCTATATTGGCCTTCAGCCCTACAGCATGTCCTTTCTGAAACCATGCTTGAAGATTCTCTCCCTGGTCGAAAACTAACTCTGCATATCCGTCTTCGCTCACAACATCCCAATCACCATTAAGCTGAGCAGTCAAAATGCCAAAACCTGTTTTCGATTGCATTTCTTCAGGTAATTCAATCTCTATTTGACAATTGTTTGATTGAATTTTTATTGACTGAATTGCGGATGCGATATTAAATATTGAAAAATCATTTAAACTCATTTTCATTAAACAATTTTCAATTTGGATAGATTCTGAAATTGAAAAAAATGGGCCAGAAATTTGAATCGGCTCAATCATAGAAAATTCAAAATCATCTAAAAATACATTTCCACTTATGGTAAATCCTCGTATTGGGTTGCCTTGGATATTGAAATTCTTTCCTACGGAAAGGCTGGATGGGATTTTGGATAGCAAATAACCTCCACCCCAATTAAAAACATATAAAAAAACCGCCATAATGATAAAAATGGGAAAAAGTGATCTTTTGTTTTCTTTCATTGCTTTTTGGTTTTCTAACTCTAAAATAAATAATACACATGTGTACAAAGAAAGTTGAATTCGACAAAGAAAAACCTTTTGATTCTATTTATGAGCTCTTTGCCTACTTGAGAGGCCCGCAAGGTTGCCCTTGGGATAAGGAGCAGGATTTTGATAATTATTTAACTTATTTAAAAAGCGAAATTCACGAATTAGAAAGCTCAAAAAAGAAATCAGAAAAAATAGAAGAAAGTTTAGATGTATTCTTTAATGCATTGATGCTTCTAATCTGTATTGAGGACGAAGAGGATATGCCTATATCAAAACAATTGTCCCTTCTGCATAAAAAATACGTAAAACGACATCCGCATGTGTTTGGTGACAAAAAAGCATCAACACCTGAAGATGTTGTGAAGATATGGAGAGATGTAAAAAGAAAAGAGAGGGTTGACAGGTAATGAATTTAGTCATTGTTGAATCAGGTGCAAAAGGTAACACTATACAAAATTACCTGGGTAAAGACTTTGTTGTTGAATCATGCCAGGGACATTTTGATGATGTGAAAAATATCAAATATGAAAAGACTGGCATTCCAAAGCTTGGTTGGGCCTACATAGATAAAAAATCCCAAGCAATAATCAAAAAAATAGAAAAAATCATTAAATCAAAAAAAATCAAAAAAATTTATGCTGCCTCAGATCCCGATAGAGAGGGTGAGCTTATAGCCGAAAGACTGGAGGCAAGATTATCCAAATATGCCCCCGTCGTCAGAATGACGTTCCAAGAAATAACCAAAAAAGCCGTAATTGAAAGTTTGGAAAAAGCTAACCTGCAAGGTGACATAGACAGGAACCTTACAACAAGTGCAAAAATAAGAAAACTGGCTGATCGAGATGTTGGATTTAGAGCATCAAGGATGGCACAATTTCAGCTTAGTAAAAAAACACTGGGGATGGGTAGGGTTCAAACACCCACTTTAGGTTTTGCGGCCGCTAGGGAAAAAGAAATATGCAAGCATAAACCTGAAGATTATTGCGAATTTCGTATCGAGGCAGATAATTTGATTTTTAAAGCTGTATTTGAAAAACCCTACAAGAAAAACAAACATCAAACTAAAAATTTAAAAGAACTGCAAAATATTGAAGAATTAATCAAAAAAGAAACACCCTTGATAATAGATTCTGAAAGTGAAAGGGCTGGCCAGTCTGCACCACCTCCACCTTTTTCGACTGATTCGTTTATACAAGCAGCTGGTAATCATGGGATATCGCCAGCAGCAGCTCAGGGTGCTGCTCAAAAGCTGTATCAAAATGGATTTATCACGTATATGAGAACTGACTCTAATCGAATCAATCCGGCATTTAGATCGCAGGCAAGATCATTTATTGAAAGTAATTTTTCGGCTGAATACCTTTCTTCTAGCAAAAAAGCCAAGCAGGCAAAGGGAAAGGTTCAAGATGCGCATGAGGCAATTAGGCCTACTGGAACAACTCGAAACCCAAAAAATCTTCCAGAAGGTACCAAGAGAATTTATGAGATTATATGGAGCAGGACCATGGCAAGTGAAATGGCTCCTTCGAAACACAAAACTGCAACCTGGGAGGCTTCCTTGGGGGCTGTTAAGTTTATTGCGAATCAAAAATACATTACTTTTGCTGGTTATCAAAAAGTATATGGAAAAGATGTAGAAAAGAAAACCAAAATCCAAATTAATCAGAAATTAACCAAATTTAAACACCATAAAGATTCCAAAAAAACAAAACCACCTGCAAGGTACAAAGAGTACACCCTTATTCGAAAAATGAAAAATACCGGCATAGGTAGGCCGTCAACATATGTTAGCACTATTCAAACACTTGCAAAACATGGGTATCTAGAAAAGAAAAATGGTGAATTAAAAATAACTGCCCTGGGTATCGACCTACATGGTATTGCAACCATAATTGGACATTATCCAGGCGGATTATTTAATGAAGGTTTTACAGCTGATTTTGAAGAATTTCTTGATCATGTTGAATCTGGAAGACAGCAGAATCCATGGGATGCATTTGGGTCTTTTAGAAACAGTGCGGATGGAATTTTCAAGCTTGCTTACACCAAGCCAACAGTTAAGCAAACCGCTTATGTTGTGGGTCTGCTAGACACCTGGCAAGAAAAAAATGAATTTAATTTATGTGTGAAAAATTGCAAAAAAGCAGGCATCAAGGAAGAAAGCATAAATAAAGCATGGTCTAACGTTCAGAATAAAGATTATGTTGATGCAAAAGGCACGTGTCGAAAAATACTTGCATGGGAAATTTCTGTATTGCTATTTGAAAGTTTCATGCAGATAAAAAAAGATGACATTAATCATTTTTTTGATCAAAAAACAGATCAAAAAATGACCGAAAAGCAACAAAACTTTATACACAAATTGGTTGAGCAAAAAATCGGTGGAAGCAAGCTCTTAAAGAATGCATTGAAAGAGCTTGGGGTTAAAAATGTTGCTGATTTTCCAAGAAACAATCCGATAATTAAACAACTAATGGCCTTGAAAAACGATCCTGAAAAAGAGCCCAAGATGACAGATAAACAGATGGCAACGCTTACTGGGACCATGATAAGTGGGTCACAAAAAAATCCAGATCCATGTGGGGTTAAAGCAAAATTTGGAGAATTGCTTGCTGAGCAGCTAATCGAAAAGGTGATTAAAGAAATATTGGGACAAAAAAAACCAATACAAAATTTAACATTGTCAGAGGCGTCTAAAATTATTGGCTGCCTAATGACAAACCTTAAAAAGAAAAGAAGAAAGAAAGATTGGAGATTCGATAGCGGTATATGCAAGTAAACAATACGTCTGAAGTTGAATATCTAAAAATTATCACTATTTTTTTCATCTCTTGGGGTATTGTTGAGCTGAATTTACCCTTTTGGCTTGGTTTTTTAATTTTTTTCTATATTTTTAAAATCAAAGTTCCTCCAATATCGCTAATATGGGTAACTGTATTTATGCTTTTGAGGTCTTTGCAAATCGCCGCACAAGGAACGTTTGATCAAACATCCCTCATACACGTTCATGGATACATTGCGTTGGGTTTGCTTTGCTTGTGCCTCGATGCAGCTCTTGGAAAAGCAAGAAAAAACCGATGGGCTGAAATTTTTACCTCAATGTTCAAAATTTTATTTGCAGGATTTTTGCTAGCCTACATCATGAGCGATACATCAACCATGGGCCTCCTGGTGACCCTTCCGATAGCAAGTATTTTTGTTACAAAGGGTTGGAAAAACTACATTCTGTGTTCACTTTTGATGATATACATAAAGACAAACTACATCACAGCAGTCATGCCAGCTGATGAGCGTGTTTTGTGGCTTGTTTTAACAAGTTGTTTAATTTGGGGATTGTCAGAATTGATTTCACAATTAAACTTCAAAAAAGCAATACGGGCTTAATGATGATTGTCTTTTCATTTTTGCTACTTTTAGGGCAAGGGCTCGGATTTCAGAATAGCTGGACAGATCCAGTACCAGGTGATTTTCAATTACCGAATTTTGCAACATTCGACTACAAATGGCAAGATCATCGTTTTTCAGATGTTGAAGAAAAGTCAATAATTTATATTTTTCATCCTTTAGATAACACTGCTGCAAGGACTCGAGAACGTAATTTAAAAGAACTGAATGCAATACATGCTATTGTTCCGGTTTTTGCTGTTACAGAAGAGGGAAATTGGGGTAGCAATAGAGAGATTGAGAAACGTATTGCGCCACAATATCCTGTACTATTTTCACAGCCTGACTTAAATCTTGAAGCCTGGGTTCAAACATGGGATAAAAGCATACCAGCAGCGCTGCTTGTTCAAGATGGTGTGGTGGTTGCTCATGGCGAACCGTTTGCTATGCTCATGTTGGTTCTTGATCTGGAAAACAATATTGACATACCGGAATTTGCTAATTCTGGTCTTTTGGGCTTTTGGTCACAGTCTCCATTTACATCAATTCCACCTGAGCAAGTTCGGCCAAAAACAAACATTACCGATTGGATAAAGTGGAAGGAGCTTAACTCAGGAGAAGCTTCTTTGACTGATGTGAGGGAAGAAGGTATTTTGATGTTGAAGTGGAGTTCCAAAATTGAAAAATCTGCTAAGAAAAACCTCATTGGAAGCTGGCTTAATCGAGTTATCAAAACAAAACCACCTGAAGGTCAAACGATGGATTCGTGGTTGCGGGAACCATTGGCTGAAATTCAAAATATGGAAACACTGAGTCAAAATTCTTATGGTTGGATTAATTTTTTAAATCAAAATTTTGAACAAGCTTCTACTTCCTTTGAAAAGGATGCCTTGTTGCAGGAAGGATTCATGGCATCCATCTCAAAAGTTAACAGCTTGTTGAGCAAGAGTTTAAATCCTGATTTGGAAAATCCGCAAGAAATTGTGCCTGCTTATTTTCAAGAAGTATTCGAAGAGGCTTCCGCCTCCATAAGAGCACCATTGTTTGGGTACCTTAATTCAATGGTTGAAAAACAAGCACAATGGTGGCCTGAATCTAACCCCCCTCTGCAGTGGTTTTTTTTAAAAGGTATAGGGTTATATTTTGGAGAAAATCAAGAAGATGCCATTAACCACTTTGATAAAATCAAGCAAGACCCAGTGTGGATGAGCATATTGGAGAAATGGGGAGTAGATGGTCTTTAAATTAATTTTCGCAGCATGTCTTTTATGGTTAGTTTTATCTGTTGGAAAAATTAACATCCTGAAACAAGAAATCGCGCAGGCGAAACAAAACATAAAAAAACTGGAAGGAGAACTGATGAGTGTTTTGGGAGATATTGTTACGCTAACAAATCAACATCTAGGTTGTGAAGAAACAAACAATTCGCTAATGAAATCCTTGGTTATGGTTGCAAAGAAGCCGATCAGTCAACAAAAAAAACTCATTACTGAATTTCTGGGCCAAAAGCCTGACAAACACTGTGAGGTGCTGGTCAAAGAACAAATGGAATTGTCTAAAAAAATTACATCAACAAAAAAATTAGAATGTGAATTGGTAAAGAAGTTGAAAAAAATAAATTCATCATTTTGGCTTGACCCATTAAATGCAGGTAAAAAATGGAATTAGACATTCTTTTGGAGTTGTTTGGAACGATCAAAAATCTCTATACACGAGTTTTAAAAACTGTAAATCAAGAAGCTCTTACGGCCGATATCGATAGCATACAGGAAAAGTTGTCAAAAGAAGAATACTGGAGTGATTCCAAAAAAGCAATACCACTTCAAAAAAATCTTGCTATTTTGCAAAAAAAACAAGAGGTTTTATTAAGTCTTGAATCAGAATTCGTAGATGTTTCTGACAATTGTGAGCTTTTATCGCTTGAGGCTGATGAAAAAATGCTTGCAATCGCAATTGAATCGGCTAAAAATCTTGAAAAAAAACTAGAAAAACTAGAGATTGAATTCCTGTTTCAAAAACCAGAGGATAAAAATGACTGCATTTTAACAATCAATGCGGGTGCTGGCGGTGTTGATGCGCAGGATTGGGCCAATATGCTTCTAAGAATGTATATTAGATGGGCTGAAATTATGGGCTTTAAAACAAAACAAATATCCAAAACAGCTGGAACAGAGGCGGGAATACTGTCATCCACAATCTTAATTCAAGGCCTGTGGGCTTCTGGCTGGTTAAACGGTGAGGCTGGAGTGCATCGATTAGTTAGATTGTCGCCTTTTGATTCTGCAAAACGCAGGCATACATCATTTGCTAATGTAGAAATAACACCTAAAATTGAGGAATCGCAAGACTCTGACCTCGACATGAAGGAAATTGATGTATCTTTTTTTAAAAGTGGAGGTCCAGGTGGTCAACACGCCAACAAAACATCATCAGCAGTCAGGGCGGTTCATAAGCCTACAGGGATAGTTGTTACATGCTCAAACGAAAGAAGTCAACATCAAAATAAATCGATTGCCTTGGCTATTTTAAAAAGTAGATTGGTTCAGTTGAAAAGAGAGGAAGAGTTGGGACGTCGTTCAAAAAGCCAAAAGGTGGAGATAGCTTGGGGCAATCAGATTCGATCCTATGTTTTGCATCCATATCAAATGGTTAAAGATACTCGAACTGGATCAGAGTCAGGTAATGTGCAAAAAATATTAGATGGTGAGTTGGTTACAATGATGAGGGATTTCTTGTTGCAGGTCAATGTTTAAAAAAATATTACTGACCGTATGCCTTTTTGGCTGGAGCATTTGTTCCCTGGGGTCCTTTAGCTGTCCGGAAAAAAGGATAACGGAAAACGCCTTTGTTGATTCAGTGTATCAATCACTTTATGAAGCTGGAGAAAAAGTTGATGTTGTTCTTGCATCAAATATTGAAGATTCTGAAAATATAATTTTTTTCAAACGATCTTTTCGAACAAAAATATTAATTCAAAAGATTAAAGAAAAAAATTTCTTAGCCTTGTCTGCAATTGGGGGAGGTGTTTTCGTACAGGATGTTTCAGGAGAGGTGGATTTACATTTAATCGGATCTTCAGAAAACAACACAATCGCATCATTTTCTCCAAGTCCAAATCAAATAATCACAATTGGCTTTAATGAGAATTTTGCGAAATCTTTTTTTCCGGAAGGTGGTTTTTTCGATCCAGTAATTAATAGTCTTCAAAATTCTGCAGTTGTTGACGAATTTCCACAACTGCTTGAAAAAAAAATAATCTTAAGCAGCCTGGAGCTTAATGAAGGGATGATGACAGAAACGATTGCGAAGACTGCTGAGGCAATATGTTTAAGATATCAGGAATTACAAAGATGATAATTCTGACCAATGATGATGGCATTCACTCTCCTGCGTTGAAAACAACACTAAATGCTTTATCTGGTAAAAAAATTCTAGCAGTGGTGCCGTCTGTAGATGTTTCAGGCTGTTCTATGTGCATAACAATAGATCGACCAATCAATGTAGAAAGAAAAACAATTAGCAATCATGAGGTTTTTGCCTGTGATGGAAAAACAGCAGATTGCGTCTTGCTTGCAAAAACAATAACCAAGGGTTCAGTTTCTGGGCTCATTAGCGGTATTAATACTGGTCCGAATTTAGGTATTGACGTTTTGTATTCTGGGACCATAGCAGGGGCCCGAAAAGGAACACTTTTAGGCATACCCTCCGTTGCCATTTCTGTTGAAAAAAATTATAAGAAAAAAGAAAAGATGCATTTCGAATCAGCTGGCTTAATACTTAACTTGATTAAAGATCTAATCGTCACCAACCCCCCTCCAAAAAGACATTTTATAAATGTAAATGTCCCTAACCAGCCAATAAAAAAAATCAGGGGAGCCGTGATCACATCCTTAGGAAGGAGGGGTTATGTGGACAGGATGAAAAAAATAGATCATCAGGATGGAAGGATGAGTTTTATTTGTGAGGACGAGGAGATTAGTGAAGACCTCACGCCACAAACAGATTCATGGGCAATAAGTCAAAAATTCATTTCCTTAACGCTGTTAAAAGATATGATTAATGATTCTGTAAGTAATTGGGATTTGAGTCCATGGATTCAAGCGATCAATGCTTTTTTGGAGGAAAAAAATGAAAAAATATGAATTACAAACTTTTCAATTAATAGTTGGTTTATTTGTAGTCTTTTTTGTTGTCAGAGCAGTTTCTGCAGGCATCAGTGGAACCAGGGGTCCTGATATCCCAATCAAGCAAGCCTCTTATGA
>DLTY01000046.1 GCA_002501535.1 bacterium UBP7_UBA7824 | reverse complement strand
TGACATTAATGAACCTATAGATGTAAGACTTGGAAATACATCTCTAGATGAAATGTGTCTTGCGTTGCTGGCAGTCGTCTGGAAAGGAGATTAACTATCTTCTTAATCTTGATGCAAAAAACCAAATCAATCCACCAATGATTACAAGAATCAAAGTTAGATTTGTTACTTGACCAAAAAATCTTTCCATAAAAAGTTATATAATAGTATATTACGAAGGTTTGATTTATGAAAAGAGCAATTATTAAAACATCAGGAACACAAATGTTAATTTCTTCTGGAGATATTGTGTTTGTAGATAAGATAGATGAAGAAAAAGGTAAAAAGGTTATTTTTAAAGAAATTCTGATGACGATCAATAAAGATAAGGTCAAAATTGGAAAACCACTTGTTGAAAAAGCAAAAGTAACATGTCAAATTCTTTCTCATATAAAAGATAAAAAAGTAAGAGTTCAAAAATACAAACCTAAAAAAAATTACAAACGAATAATTGGGCATAGACAAGAATATACTCAATTAAAAGTATTAAAAATCGAGGGTTGATATGGCACATAAAACAGGTCAAGGTAGTACTAAAAATCTAAGAAAAACTGCAGGAAAACGTCTTGGAGTCAAATGTTCAGATGGTCAAGCAGTTGCAGCCGGGAATGTTCTAGTTAGACAGAGAGGAAAAAGCATTCACCCTGGAAAGAATGTTGGCATTGGAAAAGATTTCACTTTATTTGCTTTAGATGATGGCATAGTTAAATACATCAAAAAAAGAGGCAATAAAAAAGTAGCACAAATAGATTCTGAGTAAATTCATTAGTTCATTCGTAGATTCAGCTAAAGCTCATTTTGTTGCTGGAGCTGGAGGCGATGGTAAAACTTCTTTCTTAAGGCAAAAATTCAGAGCAAGCATGGGTCCTGATGGAGGCAATGGTGGCAAAGGTGGTGATTTAAAGATAATCGCTGACTCGTCAGTATTCGATTTATATAAATTCAAAAAAACAAAACCCTTCAAGTCTGAAGATGGCATGCCTGGCGGAAAAAATAACAAAAGTGGCAGGAATGGAAAAACACTAGCCTTAAAGGTTCCCACTGGAACAATCATCAGGGATGAAAACGAAAAAATAATAAAAGAATTAAACAATCATGATGAAGAGCTTAGCTTAAAGGGCGGTCGTGGAGGTAGAGGCAACAGGTCTTTTGCAAGTTCTGTCAACAGGTCTCCAAGAAAACATACCAAAGGAAAAGCGGGCGAGGAGGGAAGTTTTAAAATGAGCTACTTTATACCTTGTGATACTGCAATCATTTCAAACGATATTCTCTGTTTAAAGGTTCATGAAAAACTCACAGGAAGAAAATACGAAAACATAATGCCAAATTATCCAATAATAGGGGTTAAAGTAAACAAGCTAAAAGAAAATGAAAAAATACTATTGATACCGAATTTCAATCAGGAAAAAAACTGGCTGCACCATATGAAAGGTGCAAAAAATATTGTTTTTATTGGCTCATTTGAAAATGAAACATTTGAAGAAATCCAAAAAAAGATTCCAACAAAATCAAAAATATATACCTACGGGTCCTCAAAAATACCAACCCTTGCAAAAAACATTCCTGAAATCAAGCAATGGCCGAATTAAAACCATTAATCTTTGGGGGGTCTTTTGATCCATTCCACAACGGTCATCTAAATTTAATTAGATCAGCAGAAAAAAAAGGATACAACCCTATATATCTGATTCCTACATTCAAATCACCAGTAGGCAAAAAAATTTATGTATCTTATGATGAGCGAATGAAATTATGCAAATTGGGAACATCAGCAATCAAAAATGTAAAAGTTTCTGATTTTGAAGGCAGGTTAAAAAAAACTTGCTACGCTATTGATCAAGTTGAATTTGTAAAAAAAATACATAAAAATCAAAAAATATCATTATTAATTGGTGATGATAATATGAAAGAAATCCAGACATGGAAAAACTACAAAAAGCTAACTGAAAGCTGCACTATAGTTATAGCGAAAAGAATGAATTCAAAAGCAGAAAAAAAAGATACTCTTCTTGGAAACAAAATTGTTAAAATATCATCATCAGAAATAAGAAACAAGATTAAACTTAAGGAATCAATTGATTCCATGGTGCCAAAAAAAATAAAAGAACAAATAAAAATGAACAACCTTTATGATGATTAGAAAATATTTAAACTTAACCTTTTCAAGTATGTTTTTTGCCATATTGACTTTTTTAACTCTTTCATATTTTGAATTTCCAGAAAATTTTAAAAAACACAAACAACAAAGATCTGAAACAGTTTTAATTGTTGGGTTAGATCAATCAGAAGAGGACATAAACCCTGACACCATTCTTTTAACAGCACTACCTAAAGAAGGCGGCTCTCCAAAAATACTTTCAATACCTAGAGACACATTGGTTGAAACTGAAAGTGGAACAAACAGGATCAATCATAGCTGGCATGAAAACGGTAACATAACAGGTTTAAGGGGTGCCTTACAGTCATTAGCAAATATTCCAGTGGATAAATATTTAGTTATTAATTTTAATAACCTGAAAGAGCTAATAGACGATTTGGGAGGAGTAAAAGTACATATAGAAAAAGAAATGAAATACGAAGACAAATCTCAAAATCTATTGATTGATTTCTCACCTGGTATACACAACCTGAATGGGCATCAATCTTTACTTTATGCAAGATTTAGAAATGATGCACTGGGAGATATAGGGCGAATACAAAGACAGCAAAGATTAGCCCACGCAATTTTAAAAAAATTCCACAAAACAACAACTCTGAAAAAAATATTCATAATAAAAAATTTCTTAAAAAATATTGAAACTAATTTAAAGATTGAAGAAATTTTAGTTTTAGGGATCAGGACACGTGGCGAGGCTCCTTCAACAGAAATACTTCCGGGTAAATTCATGGGTCCTTATTGGTCTCCTGAAATGAATGAATTAAATCAATGGGTTGCAAAGAATATAAATCAATAAAGATGACAAAAACTACCAATCCAAAAAAAATAAGCCTTATGTTGGTTGAAGAGCTTGCTGAAGAAGTAAAGCTAATTAATGTTGAAAAAAAAATAACATGGACAAAAAACTTCATAATCGCTACAGCCCAAAACAAAACACACCTAAGAACATTAAGAGAAAGCACAAAGATATGGTTAAAGAAAAATGGCCTCGAAGGAATAAACCCTGAAGGGTCTGAAGCAGAATCAGAATGGTCTTTATTAGATTTAGGGGATACGATAATTCACCTCATGACGCCAGCAGCAAGAGATTATTGGGATATAGACGGACTGGTGGAAGAGTGCTTGATAGTTTACGAATCTTAAAAGGGGCTGTGGCGCAGTGGTAGCGCACTTGTATGGCATACAAGGGGTCGAGGGTTCGAATCCCTCCAGCTCCACCATAAAACAAACAATATGAAGAACTTTAAATAATGTTTCGAAAAATTAAAAATTTTGCTTTTCTTTTTTTTCTTGCAAGCTTTTTGATGAATCCATCGTATGAAGATGATGTGACATACGCAGCTCAAGAATCGATTAAAGATGTTGCGTCTTTTCCTGTCGGGAATATTGTTTCTTCTAAAAAACTAAAATCAAACTCTATGTTTGTTTCAATGCTCAAGAGAGACTTTAATAGCATAACGGCAGAAAACCAAATGAAAATGGCAAATATATTCAAAGCTCCAGGTGTTTACGATTTCAGAGATGGGGATGAAATTATCAAATTTGCAAAAGAAAATAATTTCCGCGTCTTTGGGCATGCTTTAATCTGGCATAGCTCAATTCCTAAATGGCTAAAAAACCATAAGGGAACCGATAAAGATTTTGAAATGCTTATAAAAAAATATATACAAGATACAGTTTCTCATTTTGCAAAAGAAAAAATAACAATTGATAATGAAGAGTTTTCGGTTGTAGAGGGTTGGGACGTGGTTAATGAAGCTTTTACCACAGGAGCAGAAAATAGCATATTCAGAAAAAAACTTGGTGAAAATTATGTGGAAAAATGTTTTAAATGGGCAAGAGAGGCAGACCCAAACGTAAAGCTCTTCTATAACGACTACAACCTTGAAAGCTACCCAGAAAAAATTAAAAAAGTGCAAAAAATGATCAAAACTTTTCAGGAAAAAAATATTTCAATTGATGGAATAGGTTTTCAGATGCATATAGATCACCTAAACCCAAAAAGAGAGATTATCGAAAAGAATCTAAAAAAAATTATCGATTCGGGTTTATTGATTCATTTTTCAGAAATCGACATAACAGTTAATAGGGAAAAATTATTTCAAAAACTTGATTACAAGAAAGCATCGATCCAGGAAGAAAAATATAAAGAAATAGCTGAAATATATATGTCCATACCTAAAAATCAACAATTTGGAATTACATTTTGGGGAATGAGGGATAATGACAGTTGGTTATTAAAATTTCATAACAATGAATATGAATATCCTTCTTTGTACACTTCAAATTATGAATTCAAAATTTCCCACAGAGGTTTCATAAAAGGGCTTAAGAGAAATTAGTTTTTAAAAAAACCATTCATACGTTCAAAATGTAGTAAGATAGTCTGGTTATGAAAATAAAAGGTATTAGACTTTTTTTCTTAGTGCCTGCTATGCTTTTAGTTGCTTCATCAATGTCAACAAAAGCTGACTTTATTAAACTCTCCTACGACCCTCCTATCCCAATGTACCCAACTCCACATAGATATATTATCCAAGCTGGATCCAGTGGTCAAATATGGGCTCCAGGTGAGTTTGAAAGCCTAGAAGGCTTTACAAGGGCAGTTCTTTCTGAAAGCCATGAAAGTGAAGAGTTTAATTTAACATGGTCAAAAATAAGATTTGATGACTATTCCTACCAGAGACAGGAGTTTGAAATTTCTGGTGGTGCTGGTGGCGATGATGATGGTGGTGGTGGCGATGATGATGGTGGTGGCGATGATGATGACGGTGGTGGTGGGAGTGAAGGCCGAAGTGCAGACTTAAGAATGGGCATGGGAGTTGGTGGAGGGGGAAGCTCTGGAGGATCTGGAGATACCGCAATTGAAGATTCAGTGATTGATTTGCTTCAGGAAGAACACACCTTGATAAGAAATAAAAATGGTGAAGTTTTAACAAGCCAGGGAATCCCTTTAGAACTTGTTCAAAATGAAAGAGAAAGAGCTAATGTTTCACTTCAGCAAATAATGGAATATTTTCATATATTGAGATTTCCTGACAGATCAGTTCAGCTAGGGGAAACCTGGGTTAGGCCTGTCTATCTCACAATTCCTGGTCTAAGAACGCTTCAAAAAATAGATATTGAATACAGGCTTCCGATTCGGGATGTTAGATATGTTCAAGGCATTGTTTCTGGTGGCACAATGTTGAGCCTTCCAAACCTAAAAGCATACAGATTGGAACCTTCAATTGTTATTGATATGTTTGGATTCGCCAGATTTGACGGCAATGAAGTAAGCGAAAAGAATGATTGGAGAATTGATAGGAATTTTATCGGGACGCTCGAACTAAGCGGAAGAGCATACATCAACCCTGAAACAGACAAAATTATTGACGTACTTGTTAGTCTTGAAAACAATATGAAAGTTTATGAAAACCAAATTCCAACAGGAGAAACAAAAGCATACAGACAAGCTCAGGAAAGAAGAGAGATAATTCAACAAGGTCTTCAAATATTGATATGTGAAGAAACTGCCCAATTAGGCTTTGGTTCTTCAGCTGGAAACCCTGCAGCAGCAGGTTTAAGCTTCTCTGTTTGCCCTGTGGGACACCAACAGGCAGGTTTTTAATCTTGGATAGCCCAGTTAGTTCTGGAAAATATGAAAAAAAATCCAATTTCATTTGGGACGAATACAACGGCGGAGTTGAGTACAGACAAAGAACATGTCCGGAATGCAATGAAGAATACCTTGCACCCTACAAGCATGGCAAATGCATGCAGAGAACTCATCCAAACTTGAAAGAGATTCTTGAAAAAAGAAAACAGAATTTACCTGGAATAAAATAGCCCTCGTAGCTCAACTGGCAGAGCGACGGCCTTCTAAGCCGTAGGTTGGGAGTTCGAGTCTCTCCGAGGGTGATTTCAATACTTACATGGAGGCGTTTTGAAAAAATATCTAGAAGCTTATAAAGATGCACCTCGATGGTTTAATACTCTTTTAATATCATGGGCAATATTTGGTCTTAATTTTGGAATTACTAGGGTTTCTTACAATCTTTATCTAAAAAGTCTTGGCTTTAATGAAAAACTAGCCGGCTATGCTGCTGCCGCTGCCTCAATTGGTTCAATGCTTGTCGCATACAAAATAGGAAAATGGATGGATAAAAACGGTGTTGGAAAAATGATAAGCATCGGCTTACCTTTACTTGGCATATTTGTTATAGTTAAAGGTTTTTCAACAACTCAAGCAACCATAATTGCCTCATCATTTTTTGCAGGAATGGTATTTCGTCCTCTCCTGCATGCATTTGAACCTCTTTTAGCAGTCGGTAAAGAGAAATATGCAAATTATAGATACACGCTCGGTTTTGTTGTCGGTGGAATTTTTCAAACAGCTGGATCCTTCTTGGGTGGAGTTATACCTTTGTTAATTGATGAAAAAGGAAATAAGGAAAGTTTTCAAACCATGTATTTAATTTTAGGAATCATTACTATGATTTCATATTCAATACTAAAAAAATTAAAAAATGTACATCATTCAAAAAAGAAAGAAAAATCAAATACGAAATTCAAAGAACTTTTACAGGTTAACAATGGGCTTGTTGCTAAATATTGGCTATACCACGCCCCTTTAGCGTTAGGAGCAGGCATGTCAATTCCTTTTATGAATCTATATCTTTCAAACCAAATAGGACTTAGCAATGATCAAATAGGAAATGCTTTTTCAATACAAGAATTTATGCTTGTTATTGGCTACTTTATCGCTCCTATAGTCGCTAAAAAAACTCAATCGACAATAACAATTGCAATACTTAACTTTCTTTCAATTCCTTTTCTGGTAATCCTAGCCTTTACAACCAATCCAACAATTGCAATATTTTCTTTTGTTGCAAGAGCAACCCTCATCAATGCAACACATCCTCTTGGTTCAAGGCTTTTAATGGAAATAACACCTCAAGAGCATAGAAGCAAGTCTTTAGCGGTAGTTGGGATAATATGGGCTTTGGGATGGACTATAGGTCCTCCAATAAGTGGAGTGTGGATAGAAACTAATGAAAGCTACAGAGAGCCTTTTCTTTTCACATCATTTTTATATCTTGTATCTACGTTGACTTATTATGTATTTTTTAGAAAAATAAAATTCTCAGAAGAAAAAGCTACTCAGTAGAGGCTTCTTTTTTTCCTTGCATGGCTATTTCAATTGAAACCCAGGGAAGAGTGGCGCATTTGACCCTAACAGGAAACTTGGAAACGCCTTCCAGAACAATAAGTTCGCCTAAATCGTCTTTTTCAGAATCATCCAGTTCACCTTTTATTAATTTTTTCACCTTTTCAACAAGCTTGAATACTTCTTGTTTTGATTTTTCTTTTACAGATTCTGTCATTATGGAGGCAGTTGCACAACATATTGCACAACCTTCTCCATTCCATTTCACATCACTAACAGTACCATCCTCTAAACAGGAGACAAAAATTTCTAACTGGTCTCCGCATGCAGGATTGTCCCCAACTGCATGAAAGTCAGGATTTTCTATCTTACCCTTGTTTCTCGCAGATCTATAATGATCTAAAATGACACTTCTATAGAGGTCTTCTAGACTCATAAAAGAAAAGAAAAGGCCCCTTTCAATGAATCTATAAAATCATCAATGTCGTCAAAATCATTATAAGCATGGAGGCTCAACCTAACACTTGCCTGAACATTAAGATATTGATGTAAGGGTTTAGCGCAATGATGACCTGCTCTTATTGCAATTCCATCCTGATCTAATATCGTTGCAAGATCATGAGGATGTATGGATTCAACCCAAAAAGAAATTGCACCACAAGGCTTTTCTTTTGATAAAAATTTAACACTCTCAAAAACTTTAAGTTTTTCATAAGCGTAATTAGATAGATTTAAAACATGATCCTCTAAACCTGATTCAATAACTTCATCAAGGATATCAACGGCTTTAGACAAAGCAATAGCACCTACTACATTGGGAGTTCCTGCTTCAAACTTGTATGGTGATTGAGCAGCAGTCCAGCTATCTCTTTTCACATCAGATATCATTTCTCCTCCACCTTGCCAAGGAGGCATAGAATTCAAAACTTCATCTGAAGCCACAAAACCACCTATACCCATAGGCCCAAACATTTTATGCCCTGAAAATGCAAAAAAATCACATCCAGAATCCTGAATACTAAATCTTGAATGTCCAGCAATTTGCGCTCCATCAACAATTGTGGTAACACCATACTTTCGAGCAAGCTCACAAATTTCTTTTACATTCTCTTTGTTTCCTAAAACATTACTCTGTGCTGAAAAAGCTAAAACTTTTGCACCCATCGCAAGATTTTTCTCCAAAATAACCCTGTCAATTCTAAGATTTTCCAACAACGGCAAGGAAACAAATTCAGCGCCTTTTTGTTCACATATCATCTGCCATGGAACGTAATTACTGTGGTGTTCTGATAATGGAGCTAAAACTCTATCACCAGCTGATATATATTTATTACCCCATGATTTTGCTATCAAATTAATCGATTCGGTTGTACCTCTCGTAAAAACTAAATTTTCTGCTTTTGAATCAAACCATTTTGCAATTCTCTCTCTTGATGATTCGTATTGAGATGTTGCTTCTTCGGCTAACTTATATAAACCTCTATGAACATTTGCATTTGTGTTCATGTAATAATTCTCAATCTCACGTATAACTTCGATGGGTTTTTGTGTTGTGGCAGCATTGTCCAAATAAACAAGTCTTTTTCCTCTAATCTTTCTCTTTAATATTGGAAATTTAGATCTTAAGGATTTTCCCAATGACAACATTGCTTAAAAGGCTTCTAAAAGCCTTCCTTGAATTTCGCTATTGATAATATTTTTCATTTCATCGGGAAAATCATCAGAAATTTCATAGAAAAAACCTTCAGCAAGAAGTTGTGCTGCTTCTTTTCTGTCAATACCTCTAGAGGCCAGGTAAAAAAGAGAATAAGGATCAATTTTGCTAACAGTGGCACCATGAGAACACTTTACGTCATTTGCTTCTATTTCCAAACCAGGAATCGTTTCTACTTTAGCATTGCTTGCAAGAGATAAATTACGATTAGTTTGATAAGCATTACTTTTTTGAGCATCAGGCCTAATGTTTATCATTCCTTGAAAAGTTCCTCTAGAAGCAGAACATACTGCTCCTTTCAATAACAAATCACTAGTTGAATCACCTTTCTTGTGATCTTGTTGTGTTTGAAATTCATGCCTCTGACCTTTGAAGGGAATGTAAATTCCTTTTAAACTTGAATTTGAATCTTTTCCTTGTATTTCAAGTCTACATTCATGTCGAACCTGCTTGCCTCCAAAGGCAGCTAGGTGCCATTCTGCATTTGCACCTTTTGAGGTTTTCACTTCCCAATTAAACCTGGCTTTGCTTTCTTTAGATATGTTTTGAAAATGCATAAGTTTTAAATTTGATGAATCATTTAGGTTAAAGGTAAAGCCACCAGAATGAAAACCATCGCCAGAGCCCTCCATAAGGTAGGAAACCGCAAGTTCAACACCTTTCTCAACATTAAAAAAAATATAACTAGAAGTAATATTGCCTCCAGAAGAAATTTTTTCCCTTACAACTAATGGCTGATCCACCGTGAAGTTTTCACTAATCGTAACCTCATAAACATTACCATTTAGGATAGTCCAATCATTCCAAGCTTGCCCGCCAGGAATAAAACCAGCTTTTTTAAGGAATGAACCTGGTTCAACCTTCTTAACCTTTACACCTCTTGCAAATGATTCTTCCAAAAGAACACCGTTGTCAAAAGAAATTGCCGAATCAGAATTCGGCATTAATTCCCATTTTTTATCAGAAGGAATGACAGAATGATTTAAATTTTCTGGTGGTCTAAGAAAAGCAGACCTCCTCCAATATTCATTTTTTCTATCAGGCCAAATATGATTCATCCTACAGAGCCCTCAAGTTCAAGCTCTACTAAGCGTTGAAACTCTACTGAATACTCTAAAGGTAATTTTTTAACCATTGGCTCGAGGAAGCCATTTACAACCATCTTCATAGCCTCAATCTCTGGTATTCCCCTGCTTTGCAAATAAAAAATCTGATCTTCATTTACTTTTGACACGCTTGCTTCATGTGCAATTTGAGTCTCATCTTCTGCTATATCCATAACAGGATAGGTATCAGTTCTACTTTCTTCATTTATCAATAATGCATCGCACTCGACCCTGCAAGAAGAATTCTTTGCACCTTTTAAAACTTTTATTAAACCTCTGTAAGAAGATCTTCCTGTTCCTTTAGAGATGCTTTTGCTTGTTACTACACTTGTTGTGTTAGGAGCTCCGTGTATCATTTTTGCTCCAGAATCTTGAAGCTGGTCTTCATTTGCGAAAGCTATAGACTGAACTTCGCCTCTAGCACCCTCTCCCATCATCATTACTGATGGATATTTGATAGTTATACGTGAACCAACATTTATATCTAACCAGGTTACAGTAGCGTTCTTTTCTGCTTTTGCTCTTTTTGTCACTAGGTTATAAATATTTTTATACCAATTCTGAATAGTTTGATAATCGATACGAGAATCCTCAAGAGCCACCAACTCTACAACAGCGGCATGAAGTGATGATTTTGCCCATTTTGGAGCAGAGCAACCTTCGTTATAAACAACCTTAGCACCCTTGTCAGCAATAATTAAAGTTCTTTCGAATTGACCAAATTCCTCTTCATTTATTCTGAAATAAGTTTGCAATGGAGTGTTAACCTCAACCCCAGGTGGCACATAAATAAAAGACCCTCCTGACCAAACAGCGGTGTTTAAAGCTGAAAATTTATTATCTGATGCCGGTATAACAGATCCAAAATATTTTTTTACTAAATCTGGCTCATCTTTTACAGCCTGATCCATTGTCAAAAACACAACACCTTCTTTACCCAGCTCTTCATTTAACTTATGGTAAACAGCTTCGCTTTCGTATTGAGCACTTGCGCCAGCTAAAAATTTCTTTTCCGCTTCAGGTATCCCTAACTTATCAAAGGTTTCAAGTATCTCCTTTGGCATGTCATCCCATTGATCGCTTTCTTTTTCAGTAGACCTTATGAAATAAGTAAAATCTTCAAATTTTATCTCTCTTAAATCTGGCCCCCAAGAAGGCATCGGTTTTTTTTCAAAAACCTCATAAGCCTTTAAGCGAATATCAGTCATCCATCCAGGTTCATTTTTTAATTCTGATATTTTTGTTACTACGTCTTTTGATATGCCCTTTCCAGTAGAAGCGATATGCTTTACTTTATCGTGATGACCGAACTGATAACTATCAAATTCAGAAAAATCCTGACTAAATTTATCTTCTTTACTCATTAAAATTTAACATCCAAAGAGGATTTTTTAGGAACAAAATCTTTATATCCAGTTTTTTCCAACTCTTTTGCAAGTTCCGGACCAGCTGTTTTCAATATTTTTCCACCACTTAAAACACTGACTCTGTCAGGATGAATGTAATCCAGTATCCTTTGGTAGTGTGTAATTATTAATATAGACATACCTTTTTCCTTTAATCTATTTACGCCTTTTGCAACCACTTTGATTGCGTCAATGTCTAAGCCTGAATCAGTCTCATCCATAACTGCTAATTTTGGCTGAAGAAGTAACATCTGAAGAACCTCTGCTCTTTTTTTCTCACCACCAGAAAAGCCATCATTAACATATCGATCAGCAAAAGATTCATCGATTCCTAAATATTTCATTTCTTTTAAAACCTTCCTGTGAAATTCAAAAACGTCTTTCGTTTCCTCTGAACCTTTTATGGAGGAAACAGCACTTCTAAGGAAGCTTTCCATTTGAAGACCTGGAATTTCCATTGGGTACTGAAAAGCTAAAAATAAACCTTTTTGAGCTTTTTCATGAGGTTCCAGGTCGACAATGCTTTCTGAATCTAATTCAATCTCTCCTGAGTCCAACTCGTAAGAGGGATGTCCCATCAAGGAATATGCAAGAGTGCTTTTTCCTGATCCGTTTGGCCCCATTATGGCATGGACTTCACCTTTCTTGACATCAAGATCAATCCCCTGCAAAACTTGCTTGTCATCAATGGACACCTTTAAGTTATTAATGTTTAAAATATAGTCATCTTTCATAGCTAACTATTATTCTATAATGAAAATATTATTCGTTTGTCTTGGAAACATATGTAGATCCCCATTGGCAGAAGGCATTTTTAAATATCTTTCAAAAAATAAGAAAAATGAAGCAGACTCTTGCGGAACGGGAAATTGGCATGTTGGCAGCCTACCTGATCAAAGAATGAGGGAAACGGCAGAAAAACATAATATAAAACTTGAAAGTAAAGCTAGGCAGATTGAATCTGGTGATTTTTATAAATTTGATTTAATCATTGCCATGGACAGAGAAAACAAAAACAATTTAATGAATCTTGCAAGATCTGATGAATGCAAACAAAAAATAAGACTGATGAGGGATTTTGAAAACTTTTCTTCAGGTTCAACTTTAAACCCTGATGTTCCAGATCCCTATTATGGCGGATCTGATGGATTTGAACATGTCTTTAATTTGGTCTACAAATGCACTAAAAACCTTATCTCCAATCTTGAAAAAAAAAATTAAAGAAAAGAATAGTGGCCATTCAATATGTAGACAAATAAAATTGTGTCTGCAAATAAATGTAAGCATATTACATAAACTAAATCATGAGTTTTCCTAAGTATATTTCCTTGAATAAAAGCAAAAAAGATTATCATCCAAGGCCCCCAATCCTGAAAAGCTAGTTCATAAAGAAAAGCTGCAAACAGCAAAGACTGACAGGTGTTAGCAAGCCAAAATGGATTTGATTTTTTAAATACAGTTAAAACCGTATTGACAAAAAACATTTCATCCCAACACCCCAAAAGCATACATGCAAAAAATAAAACTACACTTTTTTCAAAATTTATAAAATCTAGAGGCAAGCCAGCTCCACCCTCTATCGACCAACTACGGTGAATTGGCAAACCTGTAGCTGTTAAAGCATCATTAAAATAAAAATAAAGGATAATCAATGCACAAAAACCAGTCGTTAAAAACCATTTAAATTGATCTTTATCCCATTTCTTAAACCTAAAATCAAAACTAATAAGTCCAGAAGAAAATCTTGCCGGAACCCAAACCATAAGAAAAAAAACAGAAGTCAAAATAAAGATATTGGCCCAATCTAAATTGGTATTAATTTCAGCATAATGAGCCATGTAAAATGAAATTGCCAATAAAGAATAATTTTTAAAATCTTTTTTAGCAGAAAAATAAATCAATGCTAAAGATGCAAACATTAGCAAATTACCAATAAAAAAATTATTCAAATCATCTAAAACGATAAAAATACACGCAAAGGTAAAAAGAATCAAATAAAAATTGTTTAACTTCAACATAACATACTGCAAGTAGTAAGTACAATCATATTTCTAATTCAATGAAAAAATCACTAACAAAAAAAATCGGTTTAGGTATGCTTTTGGGTATCCTTTTCGGTTGGCAATTTCCTAATTTCTCTATAGCGATAGCTCCAATTGGAGACATATTCATGAGACTATTGAAAATGTTAATAGTACCGCTTGTTCTTTTTTCAATGACGACAGGTTCTATAAATGCGATAAAAAGTGGCAAAAATCAGGCAAAAAAGTTGGCTTTAAAAACTTTTGGGTACTATCTTTTAACCACTTTCTTTGCTGTTGTTTTAGGTTTAATTTTAGTAACCACAATTCAACCTGGAAATGGCTTAAATCTAGAAGGAGTCAACCTTTCTACACCAGATGTTGTGAAAAATGGGACAACAATAAAGGAGCTTTTGTATTCCTTTGTTCCCACAAACCCTATTGCAGCATTATCGAATGGGAAAATACTTTCAATAATAGTTTTTTCTTTATTGTTAGGCTTTTCGATAGGGATAACAGGAGAAAAAGGCAAGCCTGCAGCTGATTTTTTTGAATCAATGTTTGAAGCTGTTCTAAAAATGACCATGTGGGTAATTCACTTAACACCATATGGAATATTTGCGCTTATTGGAAACACTATCGCAACCAGGGGTTTAGAGTCTTTAAATTTTGTAATGATGTATATGATTGTTGTTCTTCTAGGGCTATTGATACATTCGACAATCACGCTACCTATCATTTTGACTAGAACAAAAAGAAAAATCCTTGATTATGCAAAAACTATGAGCCCTGCAATACTAAATGCAATTTCCACAGGCAGCAGCAGTGCAACATTGCCACTCACTATGGACTGTGTTAAAAATGCAAAAGTAAACAAAAATACAAGAAAATTTGTTCTCCCACTTGGTGCAACCATAAATATGGATGGAACAGCTCTCTATGAAGCCGTTGCTGTTGTTTTTATTGCACAAGCGTATAACATGAATCTTGACATCAGCCAGATAATCATCATAGCGCTCACAGCAACACTTGCAAGCATTGGTGCTGCAGGAATACCACAAGCAGGGCTTGTAACCATGTCATTAGTTCTTACAGCTGTCGGATTACCCTTAGAGGGAGTTGGGCTGATTATTGGTGTTGATTGGTTTTTAGATAGATTCAGAACTGCTGTCAATGTCTGGGGTGATTCGATCGGCGCTGCAGTTGTTGATTCATCTTTGAAATGAACAATGTACCAAAAGAATATTACGAAAGTAAATACTGGATAAAAAATGATAAAAATGTACTTGTATCATTCAGGGTGAATGAACGAGGAGCATGCAGGACCCTGAGCAAAAAAACATTTGGAATAATCACTGCATGGAACCCCTTGAATAAAAAAACAAATAAAGATAAAAATGAAAAAGCAAACAGTATTCTTGAATCAAAGCTAATGGAACTTGATCTTGAGTATTACAAAACAAAATGTGGCAATTCAAAACATTTTGAAGAAAGTTTTACAGTTGAAAATGTAGAAAAAAACATTATTGTTGCATTAGGGATACTTTTTAAACAAAAAGCAATAATATACTCAACTCCAAAAAAAACTGAAATAGTCAAATGTCTTTAAAAATTCTTTTTTTGTGTGGTCATAATTCCGGAAGATCTATTGCAGCAGAAGCGATATGCAAAAAAATAAGACCAGAATTAAAAGCAAGTAGTGCGGGAACAAAACCTGGAAAAAGAATAAATCCCGAAGTAAAAAAATCCCTACAAAAAAAAGGCTTTAGTGTAATTGGATCTTTTCCAAAAAGCATTGATGATGTTGGGGGTTTGTCTAAATGGAACAAAGTTATAACAATGGGATGCATGGAAAAAAACTGTCCTGTCATTCCTAAAGGGATAGAGCATGAAGATTGGAATCTTCCTGATCCAGCTACAAATATAGAAAGCATTGATGAAACTATTCAAATACTTATTACAAAGATAAAAAAAATAAACTAAACATTTCTAATTTCAATAGGCAGTGGAAAAGAGATTTTCTCCACTTTACCTTTAATCGCTTTTGGGAAATCACCTCCAAGCTTGATTAAAGTTTCTATCAACTCTTCAACCAAAACCTGAGGTGCAGATGCTCCAGCTGTCACGCCTATAGATTCAACATCCTCAATCCATTCAGGACAAAATTGTGATGCATCATCAATAAGGAAAGAAGGCACCCCACATTTTTCTCCTAACTCCTTTAACCTATTGCTATTACTGGAGTTCTTAGCACCCAAAACAAGAATCAAATCACATTCACTTGCAAGATCTTTAACTGCATCCTGTCTGTTTTGTGTAGCATAACAAATATCATCTGCTTTTGGTTTGATTAAATTTTTATATTTATTTTTTAAGGCTTCCATGATGTAAAAAGTATCATCAACACTTAAGGTTGTTTGAGTTATAACAGCAACATTTTCATCATTCTGGAAACCTAACTTATCTACATCCTGAACTGTCTCAACTAGCGTTATCTCACCTTCAGGAAGTTGCCCCATTGTTCCCTCAACCTCTATATGGCCTTCATGCCCAATTAAAACAATCGAATACCCTTTTTCTGAATACTTTATTGCTTCCATATGAACTTTCGTAACCAAAGGGCAAGCAGCATCAATAACTTTCAGTTTTCTATTTCTTGCTTTTTTCAACAATTCTTTGCCTGTGCCATGAGCGCTAAATATCAAAATTGAATCATCTGGAACATCATTAATATCTTCTATAAATATTGTTCCTTTTTCTTTCAAATCTGTAACTACTCTTTTGTTGTGAACAATCTCATGTCTAACATAAATAGGCGATCCAAATATCTTTAATGCCTGCTCAACAATTTCAATTGCTCTATCAACACCTGCACAAAAACCTCTCGGTTGAGCTATCTTTATTTCAAATTTACTCATTATCAAAACACCTTTAAGGCGAGAAGAAGAATTATAAGCAGGTTACAGAAATGGCCTGAAAGACAAGCAGTACATGGATCGTCCAACCATCTCAAGCCCCACGCCTGCCTGCTGCTTGAAACAAAAAGGCCGAAACAGATTCCCCATCTTAAAAATTCCTTCATGTCTTGAAAGTAATAATCTGAAGACACCCATAAAGACAAAATAACTGGATATGCAAACCATCCGATCTTGTAAACAGGTATCCCTTTCCATTTAGCCCATTTACTTTCAATAACACACTTTTTTGCCCTTTTTTCAAAAGTCAAAACATTAACCCAAGCAAAAACCATAATGATTACAAAAAAAGTATTATCCATTTAAAAAAGTTTACACTAACAGTAATGAATATTTTAATATTTTGCCTATCTTTATTTCTTTCAAAAGTCAATATAGAACTAATAGCTGAAAACTTCGAATATCCAGTGCATTTAACCTGGCAAGATGAAATGATGCTTATTGTTGAGCAGAGAGGCACTGTTCGAACTGTAAAAAATAAAAAACCTGGAGAGGTATGGCTTGACATAAGAGACAAAGTTTCCAGTGGCGGTGAAAAAGGCCTGCTCTCAATTGCCATTGGTCCAAAAAATACAGAATCTGAAAATTGGATTTTTGTTAACTACACATCAAAATCAAATGGAGCAACAATAATATCTGCTTTTCCAATAGACGAAGAAACAAAAAAACCAAAAGCCTCAGGAGAATTAATTTTACTAAAAATAGATCAACCTTGGGCAAACCACAATGGAGGATACATGACCTTTGGACCGGACAACTATCTCTATATAGGTACAGGTGATGGAGGAGCAGGTGGAGATCCAAGAAATTATGCTCAAAATAAATCAAGCTACCTTGGAAAAATGCTCAGAATTAAACCTACCCCAAACAAGAATATCAAATATGAAATCCCTAAAGAAAATCCTTTTTACAAAACAGATCAATCTAAAAAAGAAATCTTACATTGGGGCCTAAGAAACCCTTGGAGATTCTCTTTTGATAAAGCTGAAAAAGATTTATGGATTGCTGATGTAGGGCAAAATAAATGGGAAGAAATTCATAAATCATCCTTTGATAAAGCAGGTATTAATTTTGGTTGGAAAATAATGGAAGGAGAAGCATGTTATGAACCTTCAAAAAATTGCATAAAAAAAGGTTTGGATATCCCTTTTCACATATACGATCGTTCAATAGGGGCTTCAATAACTGGAGGTTATGTTTACAGGGGAAAGAGAATAAAAAAACTCCAGGGAAAATACATATTCGCAGATTACGCTAAAGGATGGGTGGCCGCAATCGACACCACACACAAGCAATCAAATCAACAAAAATTAGAATTAACATGGCCAGATGGAAAACTATTCAAAGGGAGCATCTCGTCTTTTGCTGAAGATAAAGAAGGTGAAATATACCTAATTTCACACTGGGGAACAATTGCAAAGTTGACACCTTAAGGAGAAGAAGGATGAAGAAGATTAAAAAAATAATACTTTTGTTTTTTGTTTTTAGCTCTTTGAAGCTGAATGCAGAAACATGTGATGAAAAAATCATTTCTACCTTCTCAGTCGCAGCTTACCATTCAGAAACTAAAGAGGTTGGAGTTGCTGTCCAGAGCAAATTCTTTGGAGTCGGCGTTGTAGTTCCATGGGTTAAAGCAGGAGTTGGAGCTATCGCAACACAGTCTTTTGCAAATACAACTTTTGGTCCAAGAGGTTTAGAAATGATGGAAGAAGGCATGTCTCCCGAAGAAACTCTCAATATATTAATTGAAACGGATGACAATCCAGAAATGAGGCAAGTCGGTCTTGTTAAAACAGACGGAACCGGATTTAGCTATACTGGAGGAGAATGTATGGCTTGGGCTGGAGGAACAGTGGAAACAACAAAGGATGGAATCACATTTGCAGCACAAGGAAACATATTAGCTAGCGAAAAGGTTGTTGAAGCAATGGCTCAAGCAATGCATAAAAATACTCACCTTGATTTTGCGGCAAGACTTGTTGCAGCATTGATTGCTGGACAAGAGCAAGGTGGAGATAGCAGGGGAATGCAATCAGCAGCACTACTGGTTGAAAAAGAAGGGGCTGGATATGGAGGGTATACAGATGTTAAATATGATCTGAGAGTTGACGATTCGAAAAACCCTTTCAAAGAACTCGAGAGACTGTTGGATCTTGGAAGACCCATCGCTCTAACATTCGAAGCATACAACTTAACATACGAAGGAAAATTTGAAGAGGCCTTGAAGATATTTTTAAATCTCGTTCAATTGTATCCAGAAGATGCATCACATCCCTACAATGCTGCCTGCTCATATGCACTTCAAGGCAATCCTAAAGAATCTATAAAAATGCTCAGAAAAGCAATCAACATAGATGAATCAATAATAGGATGGATGAATTCAGACCCTGACCTAAAAAGCCTAAGAGAAATAGAAGATTTTAAGAACCTTTCCTTGATGAAAAAAAATGACTGGTTTTTTGGAAATAAATAAAAACTGGAGAGTAAATTTTGAAATTTTTAATACCCCCAAGTGAAGGAAAATCTAAAGAAAATGTAACAGATATAGTTTTTGAAAAAACAGATTTCAAATACTCCAAAAAGGTTGATGAGATAATCGAAAAGCTCACAAAGCTCAAACCTGAAGACTTCAAAAGAACATATGGAACAAGCCCAGAAAAATCAGCCTTAATTCATAAACAGAACAAAATAATAAAAAACAGTTCATGTTCTCCTGCAATCTTAAGATATACCGGAACAGTTTACTCAAATATAAGCTGGCAGTCATTCAACAACGAACAAAAAGAATTTTTCGATAGGCATTTTCTAATCTTCAGTGGCTTATTTGGGTCAGTTTCCCCAATGACACTCATTCCAAACTACAAATTGAAAATGAATGTTTTACAGCTCTACAAATTCTGGAATTCAACCCTTACTGAAGAGCTCAAAAAAGAAAACCTTGTCGTGGATCTTTTGCCGCAAATACACAAGAAAGCATACACACAATCAGAAAACTGCATAAACATCGATTTCTCAGTAGTAAAAAATGGGAAAAAAGTCGCTGCAGGTCATAATGGAAAGATGGTCAAGGGGCAATTCGTACAGTTTGTTTGCCGCAACATGATAACCAAATTTGAAGACATGATTAAGTTTGAATTTGACGGTTTCAAATGGAATGGAAAAGTGTTCTTGAAGGGAAAATAATAAATTTGCAATTTAAAAAAATTAATTTTTTGATATTTGATTGAAGTAAACAATCATTGCGACAATAATATAGAAGAAAATAACAGTTTTTGTGAAAAACACTTCAATTTTTTTCTGTTTTATTTTTTCCTTTTTTTGATACCTGGAATCTTCTTGCTCTTTTTCGAACATAACAGCTTTTCTTTTCTCAGAAAGAAGCTCTTCTAACTTTCTTTCTTTTTGAATTTTTTCCTTCCTTTCTTTTTCAGCATTTTTGATAAATTCCTCATACTGCTCATCCCTTTTTTTTCTAGCTTCTTTCTTTTTTATTTGTTCTATTTCTATTTCCTCTTTAGATTTTGTTGTATAGCTTTCATCAAACTTTGGGTTTGTTTTTGTTTCTTTTTTCTGTTGTTTAGGGAAAAAGGAATGATCCTTTTTAACATTCAAAAGCCACCAATCATGATTTTTTCTATCTTGTGTTAAAACCTGATAAGCTTTATTAATTTCAGATTGCTTTCTTGTGTATTTTTTCTTTTCAGATGCTGGCTTAGAGTCTGGATGATTTTCTTTAGATAAAACCTTATACCTTTTATCAATTTCTGATTTTAAAACTTTTCCTTTTAAACCTAATTTTGCATAACAATTAAAAGGGTATGCGTTTTTATGATTGCGATTGACCATAAGTCAAGTATTGTAAAAAAAAATAATTAAAAATTAAAAAAAAATTAAAATTATCTTCCGCCCTGTGGTGGTCCGCCCTGTGGGGGTCCGCCCTGTGGGGGTCCGCCCTGTGGTGGTCCGCCCTGTGGTGCCATTTGTCGCCCTTG